>NZ_JBHFNS010000032.1:0-23536 GCF_041929135.1 Floridaenema fluviatile BLCC-F154
AAAAAAATTTTTTTTTTTTTGCGTTTGGGGGTTTTTAATGTGGGCGCGCCCCCCCAACAACGTACCTGAGAATAATCTAGAATAGAAAGGCTAGATTCCCTTGCAATTTATATGTTGACTTTATCTCCCAGTCTCCAAGAAAGACTCGCAACTCCTTTAAAAATTGGCACTTTTGAAGTTAAAAGTCGGGTGCTACAATCACCTTTATCCGGTGTTACTGATTTGGTATTTCGGCGCTTAGTACGTCGCTACGCGCCAGATTCAATGTTATACACCGAAATGGTTAACGCCACAGGTTTACATTATGTCAAACAACTACCTCAAATTATGGAGGTAGACCCAGGCGAACGACCAATTAGTATTCAATTATTTGATTGTCGCCCGGATTTTTTAGCGGAAGCAGCTATTAAAGCGGTGGAAGAAGGGGCGGATACTGTTGATATTAATATGGGTTGTCCGGTTAATAAAATTACCAAAAATGGTGGTGGTTCTTCTTTATTAAGACAACCAGAAGTAGCAGAAGCAATTGTCCGAGAAGTTGTTAAAGCTGTGAATGTTCCAGTAACAGTTAAAACTCGCATTGGTTGGTCAGATAAAGAGATAACTATTTTAGAATTTGCTAAGCGAATGGAAGATGCTGGGGCACAAATGATTACCGTACATGGTAGGACTCGCGCTCAAGGATATAATGGGCCTGCAAAATGGGAATGGATACGCAAAGTTAAGGAAGTTTTGTCAATTCCGGTAATTGGAAATGGTGATATTTTTTCTGTGGAAGCTGCGGTTCGTTGTTTAGAAGAAACAGGCGCAGATGGGGTAATGTGTTCTAGAGGAACTTTAGGTTATCCTTTCTTAGTTGGCGAAGTTGACTACTTTTTAAGAACGGGAAAAGTTAAGGAACCTCCAACAGCAATTGAAAGGTTAGAATGTGCTAAGGATCATTTACAAGCACTTTGGGAATACAAAGGAAAAAGGGGAATTCGCCAAGCTAGAAAACACATGACTTGGTATGCTAAAGGGTTTCCCAATGCTTCTGAGTTGCGCGGACAATTAAGTGTAATTGACAGTTTAGAACAGGGTTTAGAGGTGATTGATAAAGCTATTGATTATCTGCAAAGTCTTGGTGATGCAGCTAATTGGCAATTAACAGAAAACGACTCTCAGTTAGTGACAATTTAGTTGTCTAGATTCCCGACTTCTTGAAGAAGCCGGGAATCTAGAATTTATTTTTCTGTTAAACTCCAAACACCATCATCCCATTTGTTTTCTAATTCTTCAGCGTGTGTCAACCAGTATTGACAACGTTCTAAATACATCTCAGATGCTTTATCTTTCATTTTTCTGGTGTTCAGTTCTTCAACTATTTTGCTAAATTCATTTTGTGCTAATCTAAACTCCTTCTGCAAGTAATATTTCCGACCTTGCTGGTAAACTTCAATTTGTTGTTTTTTCCAGTCAGGAATTTTACAGATATCTTCTGTCAGACTGACTAATTCAAAAATTGAGACGGGTTGAGTTTTGCCTTTAACACGAATGTAATCTAATTCTCGGCAGTAGATTTCTGATTGACATTTGGCAAAGGTATATTCGCTGATAATAATATCGCAGCCATATTGTTTACTAGCACTTTCTAAACGGGAACCTAAGTTAACACCATCTCCGATCGAAGTAAGTTCCATCCGTTGTGAAGAACCAATATTACCGCTAATCACTACATCGGAATTTATACCAATACCAATTTTTATTTCTGGTAAATTATTATTGCGGCGATTTTCATTAAATTTGGCTAAACGGTAACGCATTTCCAAAGCGGTTTTTGTCGCCATTAAAGCATGATCTTCTAACGGTACAAAAGCACCGAAAACTGCCATAATAGCGTCGCCAATATATTTGTCTAATGTGCCTTTATGTTGAAAAACAGCTTCGACCATTAACTCGAAATATTCATTCAGCATTTGCACCACTTCTTCCGCTTGCATACTTTCGGTTAAAGTGGTGTAACTGCGAATATCTGAAAAGAGGACGGAAACTTCTTTGCGATCGCCTCCCATCTTGAAATCATCGCCTCTCGCTAGCAACTGTTCCGCCACTTCTTGAGTCATGTAACGATACATCGTACTCTTCAATCTTTTCTCATGACTAATATCTTCCATTACCACTAAAGCACCGCGAACCTTACTAGCATCATTCACGTCTAAAATGGTATTGATCGACAGATTAACACTGTGCTTTTCTTGATTAGTTGACTGTAAAACTTGGTCTGGATAATACTGTTGTCGTTTTCTCTCTTCAACTGCCTCTAAAGCTGCTTGGAACCAAGAATAGAATTTATTGTCCTCTTCTGTTTTTAGTTCTTCTATTTTTAGTCCTTCCTTACCGCAAATTTTCACTAAATCCCAAGCACTTTTTCCTTCAACTCTTTCAGTTTCATTCAAGCCTAGCAACTTTTTAGCACTTTCATTGGCGGCAATTATACAACCTGATTTATCCGTAGAAAGTACCCCATTTGACAAACTGCGGAGAATATCTCGCTGCATTTGTTGTTGTTGTTTTACTTCATCAAACAACTTGGCATTTTGCAATGCTACACCAGCTTGAATATTAAAAATTTGCATGAATTCTTGGTCTGTGCGATTAAAACTCGCTTTCCAACATTCTGGCGCATCAGGCCAAGTAGCTGGATTATATTCGGGCCATTCTCCGGGTTTTTTCTTGTTAATTAATTGTGTAACTCCAATCAATTCATGATCGGCGTTAAACACAGGCATACACAACATACTACAGGTACGATAACCTGTTTTTTGATCTGTTTGTTGCGAAACTGCGGAACGAGGATCGTTATAAAGATCGAAAGGAATCATTAATGGTTCGCCTGATTCTGCTACCATTCCAGCAAAACCTGCTGTTCTGGGAATTCGCAGTTCTTTTAACTCTCCCCCGATCGGGATTTTTGTCCATAATTGTTCTCTTTCATGGTCAATTAACCACAAGGTACTGCGATCGGCATTCATTAATTTTTTCGCTTCATCCATCACCCGTTTTAGGGTTTCTTCTAAGTCTAAGCTACTTTGACTTAGGGCTTGATTAGCTTTCATTAAAGCATCAGCCGCACGTTGTTTTTGCGTGGCTACGTAGAAAGAACGCGAACTTTCTAAAATCAACCGAATCGAAGGGGCAAATTCCTCAAAAACTATTTCATCTCCTTTAGTAAATCCGGCATGATCGATACGTTCTTCTAGGTTTTTTGTCGGATCGTTTGCAGATTTTAATTTGTTAAGTAACTGGACAACTGCAACTAAATCTCCCTGTTCGCTTAACAGAGGTAAAGCTAACATTGTATAGGTTCGATAGCCTGTTTTCTTATAAGTTTTTTGTGCTTCTACAGAACGGGGATCGTCAAAAAAGTCGAATGGGATATTTACTACTTTCTTGAAAGTAGCTACTTCCCCGGCAATTCCTTTATCCGCTGGAATCCGAATTTCTAAAGTGCCAACTCCATCATTTTTAGCTAATATTGACCACAGTTCATTCTTCTCTTCATCTAATAAAAATATTGTCGTGCGATCGGCTGCAAGTAACTCTCCCGTTTTCAAGGCAATACTACTCAACATTTCTTGCAGCACAGTCTCCATACCCTCGCTATTAATTAGCATGGTCAGGGTATCATTTACTGTACTAAGCTTGTCGTGAACTTCTTTAACTGCTTCCTTAAAAGATTCTTTATTTAAAGGAGCTAAAAATGCTGAAAATGAACCTTTTGTTGTGGTTAGTGCACCCCCTGGTTTACGATTATTGTTATTAGATTTTCCTGACTCAACTTCTGGTTGAATTGGTTGAATATTTTCTTCCTCACTTATTTCATTAATTACTGGTTTAATTACTTGAGCATTGATTTCACTACTAATAACATCAATTGTTTGGTCATTAACAACATCATCAATTATTTGGTCATTGACTTCCTTACCAACAATATCAATTACTTGGTCATTGATTTGTTCAGCCGTCACATCAATTACTTGATTTTCTTTAATATTAATCTCACTCTTAATCTCTACTCCATTACTTCCCGTGACTATTTCAACTATGTGATTTTCCGAGTCGATCGCACTTTCTTCCAAATAATATCCATTCTCATCTTCCTCCCAACAACTATTTATAAAATCAGCTAAATCTAAATTTTGATGCCCATTTCGATTTTCTACTTTCTCTATGGTTTGGCAATTATTAATTTCATCTTCGTAGTTTCTATAACCATTCAAATTTTGGGGATATTCAATATCATTAACTTTACCCTCATCAATAAGATTTTCAATCTCTTGAAATACATTTTGTTTATCTACAACTTCTTCATTAAGCTTTCCCTCAGTTTCCACACTCGTACCATTAGTACCATCGATCCCATTAATCCTTGAGTCTTTCTCTTTTTTAGGTGTGGAAGATTCTACCTTGTATGGTACACAATCAATCGTATATATTGGCTCAGACATTTCTTTTTTAAACCACTGAGTGTGCTTTTCAAACTGTTCTTTAACCTGCTCATTACTAGCTTCAAGCATTGACTTTACACCCTGTTTTTCCACGTATGGTTTGACATCAATTACGTTAATAGTTGACTCTGTAAATGGTAGATTGTAGTTAGAATATGACATAATTCAAACAATCAAATGCTTTGTTTTCTTGGGAACTTTCAATCTCTGAGATTTAATAAACTTAGTTTATTGGTAAACCTGGTCAACCTCCTTGAATTATTTAGTTAAATTGTTAAGATTTGTTTAACTTTTACTAAGTTCTCTTCTGGTTGAATTATAAGTTGTAACGACTACTTTTGTCTTTTCTCTTTAAATCCGCCTCAGCGATCAAAGATTCAGCAAAAGCGATCGACTCCGTAGCCGAATCACCCCCAGCTAATTGAGCTAATTCTTGACTCCGAGTAGAATGGCTATCTAAACAACTCACCCGCACCACAGTCCGCATCTCGGAAGCCTGACCATTTTTTTCTCCATCAGGAATATCAATAACTTGTTTATCGACACGGAAATGTCGATCGGCCATCGCCGCCACCAAAGGTTGGTGAGTCACGCATAAAACCTGATGATATTGTGAGATTTGATGGAGTTTTTGGGCAATAGCCGCTGCCACTCTTCCCGAAACACCCACATCGATTTCATCAAATACCAGCGTTCCCACAGAACCTAAAGAAAAGCAAGTTTTAAAAGCCAAAAGAAAACGACTCATCTCACCTCCAGAAGCAGTTTCCGTTAACGGATGTAAAGGTTCCCCCGGATTAGGACTAAACAAAAACGTAACTTTATCTGCACCATTAGCTGTAGGAGTAATCGGCATAATTTCCACCTGAAACTTCACCTTTTCCATCGCTAAAGGCTTTAACTGCTTAATTAAAAGCTCTTCTAATTTTCTCCCAGCAGCTTGTCTGAACTCCGTCAAAATCTGACAACATTCCGCCAAAATTGCCTTTTTTTCCTGATAAATCTTTTCTAAACTTTCTAAAGACTGACCGCCATCTTTAAGTTCCTCTAATTCTGCCTCAACCTCCTGTTGATAAGCGATCGCATCCGCCAAAGAAGGCCCATACTTCCGGCAAATTTGCTTTAATTGCCTAATCCGTTGTTCCACAGTTTCCAACCTTTCTGGATCGGCCTCCAAAGCCGCACCATAATTATTAATTTGCCTCCCAGCTTCCGCCACCTGAGCCAAAGCCGCACTCACCAAATCTAAAATTGGTTGTAAACTAGAATCAAAAACTACCATATTACTCAAAATAGCCTCAGACTCACCCAAAATATCCCCCGCAGCTTGGGCATCCGCATCATTTTGGTACAAAGCCTGATAAACCTGGTAACTTTGTTTTTGCAAATCCACAACATGAGACAATCGACTACGTTCTTGTTCCAAACACTCCAACTCATCAGGATCGTCAAGCTTCGCCGCACTCAACTCAGAAAATTGAAACTGCAACAAATCTAACTTTTGCAACCGCATTTGTTCCGACTGGCGACGATTTTCCAAAGCCGAAAGTGCTTGCGAACAAGCATGAAAAGCCGCATTCACCTTTTGCCGTGCTGCAATTAAATTCCCACCACCAAAACTATCCAAATATTCCCTTTGAATCGCAGTTTGTCCAATTTGAACAGTTTGACCTTGAGCAGTAATTTCTACCAAACGCGATCGCAACTGTTCCATCTGCTGTCTATTTACTAATACCCCATTAATCCGCGATCGACTGCTGCGTAAGATACCCTCCTGACTGGTAGACATCTCACGACTACAAACCACAGAAAACTCATCCAACAAATCAATCTCCTCCTGACTCAGCCATTCAGCCACACCAGAAGTCAACTGAAAAGTCGCCTCCACCAAAGCCCTTTTTGCCCCAGTGCGAATCGATCGACTCGTCACCTTACCACCCAAAGCCGCATCGATCGCATCCAGAATAATTGACTTACCCGCCCCAGTTTCCCCAGTCAACACATTTAAACCAGCCCCAAAAGCCAGTTCCAGACGATCGATCAAAGCAAAATTTTCAATTCGCAATCCTAACAACATAAGGCACTCAGCCTACAACTCAGAGTTTCCCGGAACGCCACATAACGGCTATCATCGTCAAGTGTAATCTGAGTCCATCAAAACTGGAACTGAGTTTTTCTGAGGTCTGGTAAAGAAATCAACCCATCAGCGACGGAAAACCACGCTTGCCGACTTTTCTCAGAAATTCTGATATTGGAATATATAGCAGAAGGCACAAGGCGATTAGCAAATCCTTTAGCCTACCTTGGGCAATTGTTACAATAAGTTAACATAAGTTTCGTAAGACTAAATATTATAAAAAGTTCATGAATTCTCAGACGGTATCCCCAGCTTCGCCCATCCTTAATTCTCAAGGCAATCTCACCAGATCCACAATCACCATCAAGGACACAACACCAGTGGAAAAACCCATAGCGATCGCCGAACCAGCAACCATCTCACCAGCGCCGCAAAAAAGCGCCCAAACCGTTGCAGCAGAAGAACTTGAACCAGCCATCGTTTACGATCCAGAAGCGATCGCCCAACAATATCGCCGCCGCCCCTTCCTCATTTTGCGCCGCTGTCTCACCATCATCTGGCCCTCCCTGATCTTCGCCCTTAGCCTCTGGTGGGATCGCCGCTTCGGAAAAATCAACCAAAACCAACAAAAACGCGCCATCCAACTCAAACAACTCCTCACCAACTTAGGCCCCGCCTACATCAAAATCGGACAAGCCCTCTCCAGCCGCCCCGACCTAGTACCCCCCCTATACCTAGAAGAACTCACCCATCTCCAAGACCAACTACCCCCCTTCCCCAACGAAGTAGCCTACAGATTCATCGAAGAAGAACTAGGCGCACCCCCACAAGAAATCTACGCCGAACTCTCCCCCCAACCACTAGCTGCCGCCTCACTAGGACAAGTCTACAAAGGCAAACTCAAAACCGGAGAAACCGTCGCCGTCAAAGTCCAAAGACCCGACCTCCAACAAAAAATCGCCCTCGACCTTTACATCATGCGCGGTCTAGCAGCTTATGCAAAAAAAACCTTCAAATACTTGCGGAGTGACCTCGTAGCCATCCTCGACGAATTCGGCACCCGCATCTTTGAAGAAATGGACTACATCCAAGAAGGAAAAAACGCCGAACGCTTTGAAGAACTCTACGGCAACATCCCAGACCTCTACATCCCCCGCATCTACTGGGACTACACCCGCCGTCGCGTCCTGACAATGGAATGGATCGTCGGAACCAAACTCACCAACCTGGAAGCCATGCAAAAACAAGGCATCGACGCTTCCCACCTCATCGAAGTCGGCGTACAATGTTCCCTCCGCCAACTCCTAGAACACGGCTTCTTCCACGCCGACCCCCATCCCGGCAACCTCTTAGCCAGTCCCGAAGGCAAACTCGTCTACCTCGACTTTGGCATGATGAGCGAAGTCAAACGTCAACAACGCTACGGCTTAATCGAAGCCGTCGTCCACCTAGTCAACCGCGACTTTGAAGGCTTAGGGCAAGACTACATCAAACTCGAATTCTTAACCCCCGACACCGACCTCACCCCCATCATCCCCGCCTTCGCCGCCGTCTTCAACGATGCCCTCTCTGCCACCGTCGCAGAAATGAACTTCAAAAGCATCACCGACCAACTCTCCGCCTTAATGTATGAATTTCCCTTCCGTGTTCCAGCCTACTACGCACTCATCATTCGCTCCCTAGTAACATTGGAAGGAATCGCCATTAACATCGATCCCAACTTCAAAGTGTTAAGCAAAGCTTATCCCTACGTCGCCAAACGCCTACTTACTGACTCAGCCCCAGAATTAAGAGCATCTTTACAAGATTTATTGTTTAAAGAAGGCGACTTTCGTTGGAATCGTTTAGAAAACCTGATCCGCAATGCCCGTAACTCTCCAGACTTCGACCTCAATCAGACTCTCAATCAAACCGTTGACTTTCTCTACTCAGAACGAGGCGCTTTCATTCGCAAAAAACTAGTCAACGAAATAGTCAACAGTTTAGACCTCTTCGGGCGCAAAACTTGGGACAATCTGACTTTCACCTTCCGCCAAACATTCGGACTCACAGTAAACCAAGTTCCCCCTACCACAGAGGAAACACCCAAAAGCCTGGAACATATTCAGCAGATTTGGGCAATTCTCCAAGAAACTCCAGGTTTTGACCAAATGGAAATGATTTCCATTATTACCAAATTCTTGCTCAAACCGGAAACTCAACAAATGGGGCAACAAGTAATTGGTGGACTTACCCAACGTACACTCGCTCGCTTAATTCGCGAACTTCTCATCGAAGAAAAAGCTCTCCCAAAACCAGAAGTTACTTATCGCCAGGATGATACTCCACCTAGATTAGCTTTACCGAAAAACGTGCTGATGAGCCCCTAGCTTTAGATATGGGGATGAAACGCACCTGGCGGTTTTAACCGCAGTCCAAGTTAAATCTAGTTTTTAACTTTAATGTATAATGGTTTCAAGTGTTAATTAATAAGTCGATGTCCAGTAAATCAATTAAGACTAAAACCCCCACATTTATTGTAGAGATACCGTTAGTGGTGTCGAGCAAAGATGTTGGGGTTTTGTCGTCTAGATTTGAAACTGGCAGACAACTTTATAACGCTTGTTTAGGCGAGGCGATGCGTCGTCTAAAACTCGTCAAACAATCCCGGAAATACCTGGCAGCCAAAAAGCTCAAGAAAGGCAGTAAAGCTCGAACTGAAGCCTTTAAAGTTGCAAATCAAACTCACAAATACAGCGAGTATGACTTGCACAGCTTTGCGACTATTGTTCGCAATTCTTGGATAGGAGAACACCTTGATTCAACCACCGCTCAAAAACTAGCAACTCGCGCCTTCAAAGCTTCTCAAAAAGTAGCTTTAGGCCAAGGGAAAAAGGTGAGATTTAAAGGGAAGAATCAACTCAAATCCTTAGAAGGTAAAACAAATAAAAGCGGGATTAGATGGGTAAAAGAAACCCTGATTTGGGGCGAGCTTAAACTAAAACCATACCTCACAACTTATGACCCAGTAATCACTCATGGATTAAATAGTCCAATCAAATACGTTAGATTATTGCGTCGTCGGTTAAATGGCAAGGTTTTCTATTACGCTCAATTAGTTTGTGAAGGTAAGCCATTTCGGAAACCTAAAAACCAACTTGGTTCTGGAACTGTTGGTCTAGATATTGGGCCATCTACTATTGCCATTGTCGGGGATGATTCAGCCAGATTAACTCGGTTCGCACCGGAGTTACAGTTTGCCGAAAAAGAGATTCGCCAACTACAAAGAAAGATGGAACGGTCTAGAAGGGCGAATAATCCACAAAACTATAATCCAGATTTTGTTAACCAAAAAGGACGACAAAAAAAAGGAACTGTTAAAAAGGGATGTCAGCAATGGAATAATTCCAAAACTTATCTTCAGACCCAAACATCTAAAGCTAATTTAGAGCGAGAATTAGCGGCTCATAGAAAGTCGCTGCATGGGAAACTAGTTAATGAAATTCTCAGTCTGGGTAGTGTTATTAAATTAGAAAAACTTGACTACAAAGCCTTTCAAAAACTATTCGGAAAGTCCGTAGGTAAACGCGCACCAGGAGAATTTGTATCGCATCTAAAACGCAAGGCTGAAAGTGCTGGCGCTAGTGTGATTGAGTTTTCGACGCAGACAACTAAACTATCACAAACTTGTCATCAATGCGGCAGAATTAAAAAGAAAAGTCTCTCTGATAGAATCCATCAATGTGATTGTGGAGTTTTCAGTCAAAGAGATTTATATTCAGCATTTTTAGCCAAGTTTGTTGATGATAACCTGCTCCAAGTAGATCAAGCTAAATTAGCTTGGTTAGGTTCGGAACCGATCCTGTTGGCGGCTTGGAAACAGGCGACTCAAAAAGAAACTAACTTGCGAGTAGAAGGACGAGTTCCTTCTTCCTTTGGAAGTTTTCCAGAGTCAGAGCGAGTCGCCACAAAAGTTCTGATTGCTGATGCTAAGAATCTGGATGTTGTACCATTTTGGGAGAGCCAGATAGAGGCATCACAGCACTTTGAACCCCCGTCCCTTTAGGGCTGGGGTGGTTTCAGCTATGCCTGCGGACGATCGCTAAAACTAGCAGAAAGAACAACAAGATAAAAGGGGACAAGGAAATGGGGAATGGGAAATTAACCTTTATCCTTCTTTTCCTTCATCTTCTTCGCCTTTATCCAAGTCTTTCATTTGTTGCTGAAGCTTGTCTTCTAACTTCTGTATGTCTTCCTTTTGTTGTTGTATTTCTTCCATTTGTTGCTGAAGCTTGGCTTCTAACTCCTGTATTTCTTCTCGCCGTGCTTCTACTTCTAGTAAACGACGACTGATTTCCAATTTTTCCAGAGTTAGAGTTTGTAAACCTTCTTCTACCCTTACCCTTTCTTGCTGTAAAAACTCTACAGTGATCCCACTTGCCAAGTAAGTTCTGACCAGATTTAGCACCCAATCTGTAGCATCTTTAATACTCAAAACCTGGGGAGTGGGAGAATCTTCCTTGTAAGAAAGTTCTACCAAAACTAGCAAGCCATTACTCAATCCATCTATTGCCGCTGGGGAAATCACCTCAGCTTCTTCAATTAAAGCCCAGGTATTTTCATCAGATTCTTGGCGGGCTAATAACCGCAACTGGGTTTCACTTGTAGTTGCTTCCTTTTGTACCTGGGCAAAATGTAGCATCAGCTTGATTTTTGATTACCTCTGTTCGATTCATCACAACTATCCCTGTGTTTTCGGGGTGGCTCAGCAAAATTGGCGAAAATCTTGCCTGATTTTCTGAGTAGACGGGCTCAGGTCTGGTGCTACCTGTGCCGCAGCTGAGTCCAGCTTGAGGATACAACACAAGTTAACAAATATATTGCCATCCTGGTAATTTAGCAAATTGTCAATACCTTTTTTGAACTATCAGGCGACGATTTCCTCTAAATTTTACTGATTTGTGTGAGTATTGAGCGAATCATAATGGACAGTGTATGGATTGGCAAAAGTTTGCCTTAAATAACATTATCTGCCATTATTGCCCTAATTCTAGGCTAAAATCCCAAAAGTTTTCCAACTATCAACTCCGAAATAATCGGCTATATTGAGTTTCGTGAGCCATACTTGCTAGGGCTAATCCCCATCCACAACTGCTCAGGTCGTCATCGCTAAGGGTGAGGATTTCGCTGCTGGTTTTGACGATCGCACTTTGTAAAGCGGACAATAACTGTTGACCGATAGTTTGTCCTAATGGGATGAGTCTGACGCTAGCACTAATTAAATTAGTCGCCCAACTATGTAAGTATCCTAAAATGGCGGCTGATGGCTCGATTTCCCAGTGGGCGGCGATGATGCCAAAGCCGATCGCAAAACTACAGAACTGACTCAAACTGTTAAACTCTTCACTAAGCTTTGGTTCTAACTTTTCTCCCAGTCGCCGCAAAGCATGACCCATCTGCCAGCTTTGTTCCCGTAACTCTGCTGTTTCCCTAGCAGCTTTTGCCCAATTATTCCAATACTCTAAAGCTCCTAAATCCCCGACTTCTGTCGCTCTATAACCTCTGAGCATGATTGCCGCTTCGACTCTAATCGCACCATAGCCCAATTCCTGTTCTAACCAATGTTTTAATGTTGTTTGGTCATGAATTACATGAGTTTCCACCAAACTTTCTAATCCTTCCGAATAACTATAAGCCCCCACTGGTAAAGCTGTGTTGGTAATTTGTAATAAACGCAACAAATTTAAATTATTCATTCTGGGTACTGGGTACTGGGTACTGGGTACTGGGTACTGGGTACTGGGTACTGGGTACTGGGTACTGGGTACTGGGTACTGGGTACTGGGTACTGGGAAATTTTAGATTTTAGATTTGCGATTTTATTCTATTCTCCCCTGCCCCTCTGCTCCTAATGATGTCCGTAAGCTCCCATTTCTGGCTCAAAGGGCATTGTTTCTGGGGTTACTTCTAATCCCAGGTGCTCTAGCATTGCCTGTAAAACTGAGTCTGCGGATAATCTCAGGTATTTGGGTGTGATTTCTAGAGCTACGTGACGATTTCCTAAATGATAGGCGGCTCGGATTAATTCTAGGGGATTTTTGGCGGTTACTGTTAGTACAGGTTCGGGTTTGGCGATAACTCTGACTAGAATACCGTCTTCTGATTGTAATAAATCTCGATCGCGCAACACAGTCCCTCTCGAAAGTCGCAGCAACAAAGCTTCTCCTTCTTCCGTCTTGAAATAATAGTTGCTGCGCGTGCGTTCCTCAGCTGTCAGGGAAAGATGGTGGCTAACTACAGCCTTGGGATTTGCTGGTAAACGTTGGGTCAAAGTCAGCATCATTAGGTAATTATAATGATTCCGCATTTCTCTAGAGCTATGGAATATTTTGCCAGATTAACCTGACTTGCGATCGCTAGTTCGGTAACTATCACCTGATGGGGAAAAATCAATTTCCAATGGACGATTAAAACATTGGTTACTGACTCTAGCTAAAATTATTGACTCTCCTATCTCACTCAGCGCAATTTTATTAGCCAACCCTACCAGTGTCATAACCTAAGTACATTCACGAGTAAGGGTGATTTTAAATAAAAATATCTCATTTACAAAGAGATTATCAGTACGTATAAATCATTAGGGCGCGTCTGGAAAATATATCAGAGTTATGTAGAAATTTAATAAGAGCGATGTTCATGACCTTACCAAAAATGATTGCACTACAAGATCGTCCTGTAATAAAACCAAATTCCATCAAACACTCTCAGCCTATTTTTTCCCAAAGAGTTAAGCAAAAAATTGAACCAGAAAAACTCTTTCAAGGAATTTTAGAAGGGTTTATGGATGGTATTGTAATTATCACCGAAGCAGGCGAGTTATTACACGCCAATCAATCTGCTCAAAGGATTTTTCAACAATTATCTGCTGACGGCTCTGACTCAATTCCTGAAGAGATTTGGCAGGTTTGTCAGTCATTAATTGAAAGTAAAACCCTATTTCCCGGTCAGAAAATTGTTTTAGAATCAGAAATTAATCAAGCTAATGCCGTTCATTTTCGGTTGCGAGTGCGCTGGTTTAAGATAGAACAAATGTCACAGGAATGTTTATTAGTCACCATTGAAGATAGACATCAATCCTTAAAAGAGATAGTCAGCAGCGACGTTCATCAATACGATTTAACACCGCGAGAGGCAGAAGTTTGGTTACTTTATCGAGCCAACTATTCCTATAAAGAAATTGCGGAAAAACTCTACATTACGATTAATACCGTTAAAAAACACATGAAAAATATCCATGCCAAACGTAAGTCAATGATGGATGATGAGGAAATTTAACAAATTTAAATTGGCTAAATTCCTGATTGTAAGCGGCGTAATTCAGCATCTACCTTTTGTTTAAGTGCTGGATCTGATTGTACGGCACTCCTAATTTGCTGAAAGCGACCAACGGTTAATTGATTAGCTTCGATCGTCTGCCGGGAAAACTCACAGAAATCCTTTAATTCCGGGGGAATATTGCCTCCAGCAGCACAAGTATCGTCAGGAATCCGAAGATTTCTCCTCACAATTCCCTGAACTACAGCTTGACGTTTCTTTTCAATTGTATATGCTGCTTGGGCAAATCTTCTCACCTCATCATCGCTGATAGATTGAGCAAAGGCAGAAGAACTCAAGATTAAATGAGGAGAACGAAAAGACAGATTTGGAGCTAGTCCGCTGAGTACACCCATTGAAGCAAGAAAAGTTACCAGTAAAGCTTGAGGTATTACTTGGTTAAGAGAAGATAAGGAAATAGGAAAGTTAGCGTTAGTCATGATTGGATAGTTTTTTAGAACTAGCACACTAAATGGTATCTATGTAATTTGAAGCAACTTTTGGGTGTGAAGTTCCACATTTAAGTAGATGATTAACCAGCAGAGTTGATGTGACCAAAGACGATCGAATAATCTCAGCAATACTACTGATAAAGCTGACAAAGTTCGATCGCCTTGGTTTGCAGAGTGGCTATAGGTTCTGCTCCTTGCTTGAGACTAACTTCTAAGTCTAGCAGTAAGGGTAAACTAGCAGAAAGTTGTGCCACAGTTAAAGAGCGAACTTCCTGTTGCAGAAAGTAAATTCGTTTGGGATTGGCGACTTCTGCGGCTTTGGCGATCGCTTTTTCATCCCTTTCTCCCTCCTGTGTCATCAACTTCACCCACAACCAAGTGCGAAATTGTCCAATTAAAGTAGCGACAATTCTTAAAGCTGGTTCGTTGCGATTAATTAAATCTGTCACTAATACTAAGGCTTTGACTGCATCTCCCTGAATAATTGCCCCCGCTAGCTGTAAACTATTTTGCGTATTAGCTGTTACTAGTTTAGCAACAGTTTCCACCTCTAGGGGTTGTCGCTGATTCCAGCTAAACAGTTGCAATTTTGCCAATTCTGAATTTAATAACCGAGTATCATTACCAACAGATTGCCCTAAAAGTTCCATCGCAGATTGAGTTAACTTTACCTCTGCCTCTTGTGCAGCTTGCTTAACTCGCTGTATAATTTGGTCTGTCTTCCAGGGCGGAATTAAAGCAAATTCACGAATTTGAGCATACTTTTTGAGTAACTTTGTGCCTTTAAGTCGTTCGTCAGGTTTATTCCGACTAGTCAGTAAAAGTACGGAAGTTTCCGGCAAAAATGGGAGGGTACGTTCTAGTTCAGCTAACAACTGTTCTGGGCAATGTTGACCGATATTGGTATCAACTAACCAAACGAAACGTTGTCCCATACCGAACGGAGGTGTCATAGCTTGATTTAAAGCTTGAAGTATGGCATCTGGTTGATCGGCAGAAATTTTGTCATAGTTAAAACTAGCCCAGTGGGGATCGAGTACAGATTCACGCAAATTAACAACAGCTTTTTGGAGTGTGAAATCATCCTCCCCCCAATAGAGGTAAATTGGCATAAGGAACACCTAATTAAGTAAACTTGTGGTTCAGTTATCCGCAAAGACTCAATCTGGGAAAATTGGCATCAATATTTCTCTAGGTGGACTTAACATTAAAACAACAGAAAGTTAGTTAAACTCTATGAAGTTAAAAGGCGAGGATATCAAGGTTGGACGATAACTATCAAACTTATCTGAATCGGTTGGCTCGAATGACGCTGCCGGAAACTTATAAATCCCAAGTGCAGCACATTCAGGAATCACCTAAGTTTGTGCCTGCGGTTGAGGGAGGCAGAAAACCTGTTCCTTTTCCTGGATATACAATAATTACTCCTCCCAGTGAAGAAGATGCAGCAAACAATAGTTGTTATACAAATTTGCAGGATTGTCAAGAGCAAATTTTACAACAGTTTCCCGGTTTAATGGTGCCTGTACCTCCGGCAAGCTTTCATGTAACCTTGGCAGATTTAATATGGGCTAGTGCTTTCCTTGATGCTACAGAAAATCCTGAATTTGAAGTTCAATTACGCTCTCGAATCGGTCAAATTTTCGAGCAAACCCAACCTTTAGTTAGCGGTGGTCAGCCAATTAAATTTCAATTGCTAGGATTAATGATTATGCCGAGAGCGATCGGTGTTTCTTTAGTCGCCAAGGATGAATCAGGTTACGATCGGATTGTCAAATTTCGTCGCGCCCTCTACCAAAATGCTGACTTAATTGGATTGGGAATTGAGCAACAATATGGTTTGACGGCTCACGTTACTTTAGGTTATTTTGGCGATATTCCCACAGATTTGGATCGCGATCTCTTAAGCGACACTATTTCTAACTTGAACTTACAATGGTTGGACAATCCCCAAGAATTTTGGGTAAAAAGAGCCGAATTGCGGAAGTTTGATGATATGACACGCTACTACCGCGAAGATGATTGGCCCATATTAGAATTTTAGATTTTCGATTTTAGATTTTCGATTTTGAACCAGAAATCCTGTAAAATCTAATATCTGAAAATCTATAAGTTCAATGAGTTTAACCATCCACCCAATTATGGCGCAGAGTTTCGCGGTAATTGACCGAGAAATTGGCGTTCATAATTTTAGTCCGCAAGAATATGCGATCGTCCGACGAGTAATTCACAGTACGGCTGATTTTGAATTTAAAGACTTAATTCACTTTAGTCCAGGGGCAATTAATGCTGGTATCGCTGCTATTCGTCGTCGCGTACCCATTGTGACTGATGTGGGGATGGTTAAACAGGGTATCGTGGGATTAGTGGAACAAACTTTTGCTAACCCAGTAATTAGTGCTGTGGAAGGCATTACAGAACCGCTGCCGGGAAAAACTCGCACGGAAACAGGTTTATTAAAGTGCTGGCAAGAATTTCCTCAAGGGATTTTTGTCTTTGGTAACGCCCCCACTGCCTTGCTAGCACTCTGCCAAGAAATTCCCCAAGCTTCTATTTCACCAGCTTTAGTAATTGGCGCACCTGTAGGCTTTATTTCGGTCGTAGAGTCAAAAATGACCTTAGCAGCCACAAATGTACCTCAAATCCGCATCGAGGGGCGAAAGGGCGGTTCTTCAGTAGCAGCTGCTATTCTTAACGCTTTAGTTTGTTTGGCAAATGAATGAAGAAGGCAGAGGGGCAGAGGGGCAGAGGGGCAGGGGGGCAGAGGGGCAGAGGGGAGATTTAAAGGCATAAAGGCAGAAGGCACTTCTTTCTTCGTTTCCTTCGCGTCTTACGTGCTACGCGAACGCGGTTCAAAAAAGCATAATTAACAAGGATTTAACCGAATTTAAAATCAGTTAAAGCAGAAAGCAGGAAAATCGAAAATCCAAAATCTAAAATCTCATAAATGACAGTTCACGTTATAGGTATTGGTTTAGATGGGGCATCTGGGTTAAGAGAAGAAGTCAGGCAAATTATTGCCCAGGCAAATGTTTTAGTGGGAAGCGATCGCCACTTAAATTACTTTCCTGACTACTGTGGCGATCGCATTCTCCTCAAAGATTTAAAGGCGACGATGGGCGAGATTCGCGATCGTCTCGAAACAGATAAGGTAATTGTAGTCTTAGTCACAGGCGACCCGTTATTTTTTGGCTTAGGGCGGTTACTGTTGGCAGAACTACCTAAAGAAAAGCTAACTTTTCATCCCCATTTAAGTGCCATTCAATTAGCTTTTAACCGAATTAAGATTCCTTGGCAAGATGCCAGAGTGATCAGCGTTCACGGGCGTTGTTGGGATCGGTTAACCCAAACTTTGCAGCAAGGGGCAGAGAAAATCGCCATCTTAACTGATGATAATCATAATCCAGCGGCGATCGCTCGTTTATTACAATGTCTCGATTTAGCTGACTCTTACCAGTTCTGGATTTGCGAAAATTTGGGCGGTAGAGATGAGCGAGTTAGTTCCTGGCCTGTAACTGCGATTCCAGACCAAAAGTTTGCCCCTTTAAATGTGGTAGTTTTGTTGCGCCAGATCGATTCCTCTGGAGATGAGACGAGTTTTGCTAATCTACCGCTGTTAGGTTTACCGGACTCTAGTTTTTTAAGTTACAGCGATCGACCCGGTTTAATCACAAAACGGGAAATTCGCTTGTTACTTTTGGGCGAATTAGGATTAAAACCAGGACAAATTATTTGGGATGTTGGCGCAGGTACTGGTTCAGTGGCGATCGAAATTGCCCGTTTATTCCCAGCTTCTACAGTTTATGCCATTGAGAAAACTGCTGCCGGAGTTTCTTTAATTGAGCAGAATTGTCAGCGGTTTGGCGTTAGTAATGTTGTCTCTATTCATGGTACGGCACCAGAAATTTTGCATCATCTTCCCTCCCCAGACCGGATTTTTATCGGGGGTAGCGGGGGAAATTTAAAGGAGATTTTAAGCTTTGCTGGGGCTCAGTTACATCCCCAAGGAGTTCTGGTTTTAGCTTTAGCTACTCTGGAACATTTGACTTTGGCGACACAGTGGGTAGAGTCAAAAGGCTGGGAATATAATTTGTTACAAGCGCAGTTGTTGCGATCGGTAGCAGTTGGATCTCTCACCCGATTTTCTCCCCTCAATCCAGTAACGATCTTCCGCATTAAAAAGCGAAATCAACGCTAGAGATGAGAATTTTTGCAGAAGTCGCGGCAATGGAGAAAGGGGAAAGGGTAAATTTGGAAAAATCCTTTCTCCTTTCTCCATTCATTTTTCGGCAACGATCCACTAAAAACGCTTTTGCTAGAAATCAATTAGAGTAGGGGAAAAAATTCTCTCCCGAAATAGAACAGGATCACCGCAGTAATTAGCAGACAAAACATTCCCGCTGCACCAGCTAAAGGTTTGCCGTTCTTTCCGGTAAACCAAGCTGAACCTTTTCCTGTATAACTAATTAATTGTGCAGTATCGATCGTACTTAATGTCCAAATCCAACCTGCGTGTAATCCGATCGCTAAACTCAAATTACCATTGTTTACCCAACGAGCCAGAACTAACACTAAACCCAGCAAAAAAAGACCTGGGAGTTGGGGTAAAGTTTCTTCAATTTCCCAAACTAAGTGTAGCAAGGCAAAAATTAGGCTAGAAACCACAGCCCCTAACCATAAAGAATAACTTGACTGCAATTCATTGAGCAGAAAGCCACGAAAAATTAACTCTTCTGTGCTGCTTACCCATAGTCCTAAAAGCAGGGTTATCAGTAGAGTTTTCCAGAGCTTTCGATCGGGTTGCCAATGCCAATTTATCCAGCCGAAAATGGACTCGATCGCAAACACAACGATGATGCTAATTACGCCAATAGCTAATCCTATCCCTAGAGAGATCAAAAAAGTCAGATCTCCAGAGATTCCATAATCCAAAAAAGACAGACCCTCTACCCTGGCAATTCCCCAGAGTAACAGTGGAGCAATCAGGTAAAGGGATGCCAAAAGTGGAATTTTTTGTGCTGCCCCCAAGGGCTTAGGAGGGTACCATTTGAGGGCGTAAGCTATGGGAATAGCTATTGGCAACCAGCACGCCAACCAAGCTAAGAAAAAAGCAATTATCTTAACAGGTGCGGTCGCCTCAGTATAAAACACCAGCATTTAGCCTAGCTATGTTTAATAGCTACTTGCAGCAGAGAGATTAGTCAGCAGCCAAAAGTCAGCCTGAGCAAAATCAAAGGTCAACAAACGAGTTTTGACACTTGACAACTGACCTAAGAGTTTATTCTTCCTCTTCGGAATCCTCTTCCTCTTCATCAAATTCTGCCTTACCATTTGATGATGCTTTATCGGCATCAACCTGAATCAGGTGAATATGCTTATAGCCTAGTTTGATTTCAAATTCATCACCAGACTTTAAACCCATTGCCTCAGTGTAAGTTGCACCAATAACAATTTGTCCATTTTTATGTACGCTTACCCGATATGTAGGTTCGCGTCCCCGACCATCTTTCGGCCCTTCAGGACTTAAAGGAATGCCTCTTGCTGCTAATACAGCATCATAAAAATCGGTCAGATTTACACGAGTCTGGTTATTTTTAGTGGTCGTGTAGTAGCCACAACGCTTTGCGGTTTCCCGACGAGGAAGGTTGGAAAGTTCTTTTACTTTTTGGAGCAGTGCCTTTCCTGTTAACGGGGTAGTTGGTGTATCGTTCATAGCTTTGGTGAAATATCCAATCTTTAACTTAGTTAATAGAGTCAAGACCTAAGTTGGCCTTATAAAGAATATATCGTTAAATCTCATATTTTTGACAACTATTTTTCTCAATCCCTAACTTGAGTAAAAAGCTTAATTTAGATTTTGGAATTTCCGCTGACTCCGACACCCTCGTAAGTGGTAATCATCAAGGATGTTTAGCTGGATTTTATCCAAACAGATACATAGTGCTACATAATTACATCGTTAAGTCTGGCAAAAGTTAAAATGTTACACTTAGCAAAGATATCTAACACAATGTCTTTACTTGTCTGGGGGCTTTTCTGGTAAGATGTATGGGACATTACAGGGAGAAAATCTATCTTTGAGGAGTTTTACCCAAAAGAGAACGATAATTTTTTGTATCGAGTAGTGCAGATAAATATAAGTGATGTGTTCTCTGGCAATTTGGTAAAAAGTCTGGCTTTTGGCTAAGGTTGAGATATTGCAGCCTTACACTAGAAGGAGTAGTAGTTTAAGAGAGTACCAGAGAGGAGAAAATTTTTGCTCAGGTCTACCAGCGAAAAATTTGGTCTGTTGCCACTACTACTTTAAATAGTGAAGAAATGGTTCAAGATCATGGAAGTCAGTTTTAAGATTGCCAGACAGGACGAAAATAATCGGACATGGTATCAGACTTATACTCTAGAAGTGGAGCCAGGGAATACAATTCTCGACTGTCTGAATCAGATTAAATGGGAGCAAGATGGGAGTTTAGCATTTCGGAAAAACTGCCGCAATACCATTTGTGGCAGTTGTGCGATGCGGATTAATGGTCGATCGGCTTTAGCTTGTAAAGAAAATGTGGGAAATGAGGTAGCAAGGCTTCAAGATTTGATGACAATGGTTGCTAGTTCGGAAATAGATGAATCAGCTAGCAAAGCGATTCCAGAAATTACGATCGCACCAATGGGTAATATGCCAGTAATTAGAGACTTAGTAGTGGATATGGCAAGTTTCTGGAATAATTTAGAAGCAGTCGATCCTTATGTAAGTACCAACGCCCGAAACATCCCAGAAAGAGAATTTCTCCAATCTCCTGCGGAAAGAAGTCAACTAGATCAGACGGGTAATTGTATTCTTTGTGGCGCTTGTTATTCTGAATGTAATGCCCGTGAAGTTAACCCAGATTTTGTCGGCCCTCATGCCCTAGCAAAAGCTTATCGAATATTAGCAGATTCTCGCGACACTGAAATTGAAACCAGGTTAGAAAATTATAATCAAGGTACTAAAGGTGTCTGGGGATGTACTCGTTGTTTTTATTGCAACAGTGTATGTCCAATGGATGTCGCGCCAATGGATCAGATCGGTAAAATTAAAGGCGAGATTCTGGCAAGAAACGATGCTCGAGCCAGTCGTTCGATCCGACACCGGAAAGTATTAGTAGACTTAGTTAAAAAAGGTGGTTGGGTAGATGAACGTAAGTTCGCCGTACTAGTTTTAGGTAATTATTTTCGGGATATAAAAGGATTACTAGAATTAGGGCCTGTAGGATTAAGAACATTATTACGGAGAAAACTCCCCTTCGATTTTGAACCTTCTCAAGGTACCGATCAAGTGCGATCGCTCATTGAATCTGTCCAAGAAAGAAAGGCAGAAGGAAAGGAAGGGTAAAGGGTAAAAGGTAAACTCTCCCCCCACCTCCCCACCTCCCGTTTAACGAATGATCAAACGATAATTACCGCCAGCGCCTCGTTCGCTGGCGTTGACAATGACTCGATAAGTGCCAGAACGGGGTAAAGTCAGATTGAGGGCAGAATTCGGGTTATTTCTGCCTACGTTATTATTTTCGGCAACCTTGCGACCATCTGGCCCTAGAAGTGCCAAATAACTGTCAAAATCAGAACTTTCTAAAATAATTCTGACGTTTTGACCAGCAACACCATCAAAAGTGTAGGATCTGTACCAACTGCCATCAGAAGGAAGTACAGGCGCACCTGGGCCAAGAGTGCCTTGTAATTGAACCGCAGATCGGGTTCGTCTTTGGGTAGTGGAATTTCTTAAACCAGTACCCGATGTCATGGCTCTGAGATCGAAAGATCCGACTTCTCCGGCTCGGTAGGAGTTAGCAATTAACAGATAAGTCCCGGAAATTGGTAAGTTAGTGACAATTCGGGCGTTTCTACTTCCGCCTGAGTTGCGGTCTTGGGCGATCGCCCGACCATTAGGCGCAACTAAGATTAAAAAGGGATTGATTTCGCGACTTACCATGTCAATTCTGATTCTTTGACCTGCCCGACCCTGAAATCTGTAGGCTTTAAAGAAACTATTATCTACAGGTAAGACGTTATCTCCGGGGCCCAATCGGTCGGTAATTACCTGACCGTTGAGTGTTAATGCTTGCGGGGGGGTGGTAGTACGGCTGGTGCGAGGGACTGTTTGGGCGACGCGAGGGGCTGTTCCTTGGCGAACGGAGGCTAAGAAGGGTTGGATACGATCGATCGCGATCGCAAATCCAATTCCAATATTCCCCCCGGCTCGACTATTGGTAAAAATAGCGGTATTCACCCCAATTAATTCTCCCTGACTGTTAAGTAATGGGCCCCCGGAATTACCCGGGTTAATCGCTGCGTCAGTTTGAATTAAGCCTCTTTCGCGATCGATCCGGCTGACGATTCCCACAGTAAAAGTACCTTGGAAGCGACCAAAAGGATTACCAATAGCGAAAGCACGTTGTCCTACTTGTACTGCTCCCGAACCTGCTAAAGGTACAGTAGGTAAGTTATTTTGACCGCGAATTTTCAGGATGGCTAGATCTAAACCGCGATCGCCAAAAGCTACCACATCCGCTGGCAAACGTCTACCATCAGCCAGAGTTACGGTTAAAGTCCGCGGAGCATTTTGGATAACGTGAGCATTAGTTAAAACTAAGCCATCGCGACTGATAATGCTACCACTGCCAGATCCGTTGGGAACCGAAATAGACACTACAGCCGGACTAGCTTTTTGATATACACGGACGTTAGTTTGTTCGTCAGTAGCTTGTGCTGTTGCGGGAGTTGCATTCAGCATCAGCGGAGTAGTAACCGCTAACGAACTAATGCCAAAAATCCCTAATGTAGTTCTGGCAGCTATGATGCTTGATGCCGCTAAAGTTAAAAGTTTAGTGTTCATCCTGAGATGATGATTTAATAGTAGTTGTGGTATTGGTTATGTGGCTGATGCCAGTTTTTCTACCAAGGCAAAATGTCTCCAATTGGAGACATCCAGATAATACCGTTATAACGTTTTTAGAATCTAATTTTGGTCAATAGCTAGTAGCTGGTAGTTGCTAGTTGGTAGTTGAACAGACAAAATTACAACTATTGATTGTTCTTGACTCTTCCCAACTTATTTAAAAAACAATAAAAACTCTCTAACTTTCTAACTTTTTATATATTCTCTCCTCTGCCCCTCTGCCCCTCTACCCCTCTGC
>NZ_JBHFNS010000012.1:0-33608 GCF_041929135.1 Floridaenema fluviatile BLCC-F154
TGGCTTAGGGGTTTTGGGGGCAGGCGTTCTCCGGGCAAATAAAACATATACACCAAAAACTCAACTCCCACGCCTCCTTGCGGCCTTCTCCTGTTCTCAACCTACCCCCCCTGCCCCTCCGCCCCTCTGCTCCTCTGCCCCTCTGCCCCCCTGCCCCCCTGCCCCCCTGCCTGACTAGGGCCGAGATTTTTCGATTTATAGAATGTTTCTAGGCTTTGTCTATCTCCGACGAAACGCCAATGCCAAGGTTCGTAACTAACGCCTTGGGAGTTATTTTTTGGGAAAGATAACTCAAAGCTAAATTTTGGGGCGTTTGCTTGTAGCCATTTAAAAGCAGCTGTATTTTCAAATTTGGGATTCAAGTGAGTTGCGGGGACATTGCCATCGCCAATGTCAACGGCGTAACCTGTGTGATGTTCGCTGTAACCTGGAGGGGCGCTAACTGATGCTCTTTCGGCTGCGACTTGACCTCGCTGGGCTTTGATGCCAAAAAATAGGTATTGCTGCTCGCCTACGGAACGAAATCCCGAAATAGGTACTAAAATAATTCCCTGCGCTCTAGCTGCTGCTACCATTGCTTTAAACTTTTGGGCAGCTGGTTGACGTAGCTTAATTCGACCGTCAGCTGTAATTGGTTGTAGTTGTTCGGCTGGCGCTTCTGGATAAGCGAAATGTCCAGATTGTCCGACGATTATATCGGGCTGTCTAGTTGCTACTTTGTCTGGTGCAACGGGGGCGGGAGTTTTGGGATTATCTGTACTCTGATTGTTATTAGCGGTAATTATATTGAGTTCTGATGGCTTGGATGATGAGAAGGTAGCGAACCAAAAACCAGCAAACAGAGCAATTGCTGCCAGTCCAGTTAGTCCTGGTATGAGCCAGAATTTGTGCTTTCGACGCTGGGTTACTGTAGTTGGCGCTTCCCGTAAAGCCTCTGGGATATCTTCTAATGAGGGTACTACTCGCGATCGCTTTCTGGCGAGGTCGGGATTGTCCACGCAGGTCACTCCTACACTCTAAGAAACTTTAGACTTAACAATTGTAAACGCTGAGCGATTATTTGCTAAATCTCAGCTAGCTGTTTTTCTGGGTTAATATTATCCTTTTTTTTCTGGCTTTGGTTCCCGTCCAGATATTTTTGTTTTAAAGTTAGAATAAATTTCCCTGTGAATATGATGATTTATTAACTCTTTGCTTGAGTAAAATAATCGTTGTTGAGTAAAATGAGGTCAGAACTAGTTATCTTTAATTAACTGATAATTACATTTTTTTAAGTAAATAGTTATTGTTGCTCTACTGGACTAGTAAATTAATAAAAATTAATAAGTTGGAGATTCATTTTCCATGCGTCCTATTAACACATCAAGTCAACTTGAGTATTTACCTACGGGGACACGCTTAAAATATCATGGGATTGAGTGGCAAGTAGCTGATTATAGTAGCTATAAAGATGCTTATGGCTATGAAACTGAAGAATGGTTGTTAAAATCAAAAGTCAACAAAGAGTATTATTTATTACGAGAACTCGATCCACACAATCGAACTTCTTTAGTTAATTGGTATATTGCGGAAGAATTACGTCATCCGAAGATATTTTTACCAGAGACTTTAGAAAATGTTACCGATCGCTTATGGCAAGCTATGCAAGAGCAAGAAATGCCTTACCCGGAGTTGAAAATGTTCGATAAATCTTATTATTTCGAGTCTAAAACTAAAGGAAGTTACCAAGATGAAGATGAAGTGATTCCCCGAACTACTTGGGATTATTGGGATACAAATCGTCAATGGAATTTAGCTTTGGAAGCTTGGCAAAATCGAGAGTTGCACGTTTACTCAACTAAGGTGGTAAATCCTCAAGAGTTTAGCCAAATAATTACTAAATCGCCCCAGGAAGTTCGGTTATTATGGTTGAGATTAGGATTAGCTTCTGTAGGCATAATCTTGCTATTTGTGGGATGTTCTATGTTTTTCAATGGGTAGTTAATAATGGCTTCTTTGTTTGTTGAACAACAGGCTGATGGGATCGCTTTTTATATTAATGGCGATTTGCAATTTGATAGTGCTGATGAAGCAATTTATCATGAATATTTGGTAATTCCGGCGATCGCTTTAGCAAAACTGAGATTTCCTGATACTGAATTGCGGGTTTTAATCTGTGGTGGTGGGGATGGTTTGGCGGTGCGAGAAGTGCTAAAGTTTTCGGAAGTTAGTCATGTCGATTTAGTTGATTATGATTCTGAGGTTTTAGAATTAGGTAATACTATATTTAAACCGTTTAATGCGGGGAGTTTGACAAGCGATCGCTTAACTATTTATATTCAAGATGCTAGGGATTTTATTAGAGAAGTTCCTACTGGTTTGTATCATGTAATTATTGCTGATTTTACTTATCCCACCAATGCAGAAGATACTAAAGTTTATAGTTTAGAGTGGTTTCAACAAGTTAATTTAGCCTTAGAAAATGGAGGAATTTTTTGTACTAATGGGGTGTCTCCAGAAACTCGCACTGCTGGTTTTTGGTGCTTGTACCAAACTTTATTAGCAGCAGAGTTAATGGCTAAACCTTTACAATTAAATATTCCTTCTTTTCAGCGTTTAGGTTATGGAAATTGGGGATTTTTCTTGACTTCGCAAATTTCTATTGAAGCTGCTGAGTTGGAGAAAATTACCTTTCCCGAAAACTTACGAGTAATAAATCGAAAAAAGCTGTTAGCTGCTTTTTGGTTTGATAGTGCGATCGCGAATATTCGCCATCAAGTAACAATTAATTCGCTGCAATTTCCCGAATTGTTTTATTATCTACTAAATCCCAGTTTTCAACTAGAAAAAACCGACAATTCAAAAGTTAATTTTTTAGAGATTTACGAAGTAAGTAATGGTAAAATTGGGCAGAGAAACTGGCTACAACTAGAATCAACAGCAAAAGCTTGGTTAGAACATTTTACAACAACTCAGAACTTAGGAAAAAATCCTCCAGATTTGAATCGACTATTGCCGATCCAGCATCGCTACCATAGCCCAGCAATGCAAAGAGAATGGTTAGGATATTTACAACAATTATTGGTGGAAATAGATCTAAATAAACTGATGAAAAGTACTTTATCAAGAGTACAAGAACTCCCGCCACATATAGCCAGAGATTTAAGAAATTTATCAGAAAAAATCCGTTCTGGGCAACCTTTAACTAACCTTTCTCCTAGTACTACTCAATTTTTAATGTTGCTTTCAGTGACTTTACTAATGGCTAATTTAGTTGCGCCAGATACAGTTTTTGCTAAAGGTTATTATGGTGGTAGTAGCGGAGATTATGATAGTTCCGATCCCATTATTTTGAGCGATCGACAATCTTTAGGCTTACAATTAATGTTTTGGGGAGCAGGATTTTTGGTGTGGCTGGGTTTAACATTTTTAAGTGATAGTAACTCCAATGATGATTAATTCAACTCAGTCAAATATAAGTTTACAAATTAGACTTTTACAGAGTCAAGAAAAGGAATTATGGGATGATTGTGTAGCGTCAGATCCTCATAGTTGCTTTATGCAATCTTGGGTATGGGCAGATTTTAAAGAATTGGAGGGTTATCAAACTTTTCGCTATGGTTTATTTGCAGAAGATCGGTTAATTGGGGGATGTATTTTTCATTTTTATCCTCATCCAAGTAAAGCGAATTTACTAATGATACCCGGTGGGCCAATTTTACCATTTTCTTATTTAGAAGTAGGGATAGAGCTATTATTAAAACAGGCGGAAAGTTTAGTTAGTAAATTGGGTGCGATCGCACTCCGCATCGAACCATTATGGCAACAAAAACCTAATTGTATTGCCGAATTTGCCCGTGCGCCAGTTGACTTGTTACCTTCAGAAACTCTCTTAATTGATTTACGTCCTTCCGAAACAGAAATGTTAGCCGCAATGAAGCAAAAAGGACGCTATAATTTACGCCTTAGTTGGCGTTATGGAGTGACAACAGAATTTACATCCGATCCCCAAGCGATTCCGGTATTTTATGACTTATTTTGGGAAACAGTAAAACGACAAAATTTCTTTGGTGAACCTTACAGTTTCTTCATAAATCTCTGTTTGACGCTGTTTAAAGCTAATATGGCAGAAATTGGTTTTGCCAAATGGAAAGGAGAAGTTTTAGCGACAATTTTAGTAGTTTATTTTGGCGATCGCGCTACCTACCTTTACGGCGGAAGTAGTCCGATTTATTCCCAAGTAATGGCATCTTACGCCTTACATTGGGCAGCGATGCAACGAGCAAAAAGCAAAAATTGTACAATGTATGATTTTTATGGTTTTACTCGTAATCCTCAGCATAGTTATGCTAAATTTTCCCAATTTAAAAGTCAATTTGGCGGCATAAATATGACAACTATTGGCGCACAGGATTATTTTTTTTACGATCGTTTGGCAGATACTTTAATCGGATTATTAAAAGCTATTGGAGGTAATGAAAATGAACAGAATTTTATATGATGCCTTGATGCAATCAGGAGTAATAATTTTAGAATTAGCCGTAGGTTTTGGATTATTTTGGGTAGGACAATTAGCGTATCAAAAGTTATTTCGTCGCATTCAATTAAACTTAGAATTATTTGTTAAAGATAATCCCGCAGTAGCAATTTCTTTAGTAGGTTATTACTTGGGAATTGTCATTGCTCTTGGTGGAGTTTTAGCACAACCTGCAAGTAGTTGGCAACAGAAAATAACGAATTTAGTAAGTTATGGGGCGACGGTAATTTTATTTATGTTAGCAGGGGCTTGGATAGGCGATCGCTTAATTCTTCGCCAGTGCGATACCGCCAGAGAAGTATTAGAAGAACGTAACATTGGTGCAGCTTTTGTAGAAGCAGGAATTCACATCGCTAATGGCTTAATTTTAAATGCCGCTTTAGCCGGAGAAAGTGGCGGTTGGTTGGTTGGATTAGTCTGTTGGTTAATTGGATTAGCAGTATTATTTTTAGTCAGTATTATTTATCCGAAAGTCACAACTTATGATGTGTTTGGCGAAATTGAAAAACGCAATAATCCTGCGGCTGGAGTTGCCTTATCCGGCTTATTAATTGGTACAGGAAATATTGTGAGAGTAGCCTTTAGCCCAGAATTTCAAAATTGGTTTACCAGTTTTACTCAGTACGGATTAATTTTACTATTTTGCTTAGGTTCATTAGTAGTAATTCGCTGGTTAGCTGATTTAATTTTAGTACCAGGAGTCAAAATATCCGATGAAATTGTCAACCAAGAAATTCCCAATGTCGGTGCAGGATTAATTGAGGCATTTGCTTATATTGCGGCTTCATTTTTAATTGCTTGGGCTTTTTTATAAAATTCGGTAATTAACCAGTAACTTCTAAATGTTCCCAATGTTCTTTTTGGCTATTTTCACTTAATTTTAAAGTGAGTAAATGAGCTAAAATCTCAGCTTTTTGTTGATTGTCTTGGGAATAATCGCAGACATGAATATCAACACAAACTTTTCTTTCTTCAGGCCAAAAATGTATAGCAACATGAGATTCTGCAAGTAAGATAACTGCGGAAATTCCTTGGGGTTGAAAGGTAACGGAAAGTTCCCCCACTGGTGAAAGTTTGGCAGTAATAGCTGCTTGTTTTAACACCTGAATAAAATCGGTTTCATTCCAGTGAGAGATTGCCTCAGAAGTGGTCAAAATTGCTGAGACATGATGGGATTTAATCACGGGTTTTCCAGGGCACTGAAAGCTGGGTATTGGGGAAAAGGCGATCGCGCTTAACCATCTTATTTTACAAACAGATCTAACATATTCTCTCTTCACTTAACAACTCAAAAACTGCTAATATTATGTAGTCTCTGTCCTTAATTCTTATTACTAACATAAAGAGCAATTAAACCGTATTGAAGAGATTATGAAGGCAGCTAAGAAGAAAGGTTGGGCAAGGATCGTAGAAATGAATGAGCAAGTGACCGCCAACTTAAGAACAATGATTAAAACTCTAGAGGCTTTAACTAAAAGATGACAACTACCGTAAAACAGAGTCTAAACCCACCCCTTAAGTGGGCTGGTGGAAAACGTTGGTTAGTACCTATATTGCGGGAACTTTTGGGCGACAAAACTTATAACAGATTGGTTGAGCCTTTTGTTGGTGGTATGGCTATTGCTTTAGGTCTTCTTCCTGAAAAAGCTCTACTAAATGATATAAATCCCCATCTGATTAACTTCTATAAGTCGTTACAACGTGGCTTGAAGATCGACATTCCATTAGAGAATGATAAAGATTGCTACTACCAATACCGTGATCGATTCAACCAGTTAATCAAGGCAGGGCAGGGCAACACTAAAAATGCGGCAGAGTTGTTCTATTTCTTAAACCGCAGCGCCTACAACGGATTGGTTCGCTTTAATAGCAAAGGTGAATTTAATGTCCCTTTCGGTCAGTACAAGACAATCAACTACGCTACAGACTTTACCAACTACATCCCGCTTCTAAAAGACTGGGTGTTCAGTTCTCAAGACTTCTCTATGTTGTCTCTTGAAGAGGGCGACCTTATCTATGCAGACCCTCCTTATGATGTGGAGTTCACAAGATACAGTGCCACTGACTTTAAGTGGGAAGACCAGATTAGGTTAGCGGAGTGGTTAGCCACATCTAAAGAGACTGTCATTGTGTCTAATCAGGCAACAGAGAGAGTAATTGACTTATACACCCGATTAGGGTTTGAGATCACATTGTTAGAAGGCCCCAGACGGATTGCTTGTAATGGCGATCGAAAGCCAGCCAAAGAGATACTAGCTTTCAAAGGGCTTTGATATACACCCACATAACACAAGTGGTCTTAAAGACCATGCCTTGATGAAGCGATCGACAGCGATAGCTAAGACAGAGGAAGCAGCAGGGGTGTCTACATCTTGGCTATATAGAAAGCCCGAACTGATGGAACACATTAAGTGGAACGCATTAAACACTTGAGGCGTAACAGTTACATGGCTCCAATAGAAAGAAAAGGTGGATAGTAAGCTGTTACGCATTTAAAAGTCATATTGTAGGGTGCGTCAGATTTAGATATTTTCCTTTCTATATAAGGCTTTACCGTCTGACGCACCCTACTCGTTAATAAGCAATTTAAATGCGTAACAGCTTATCCACCTTTCACCTATTTTAGGCTGACAACTTACTTATGCAGCAGCATGAGAGATATTCGTAGTAGTCAATAGCTAACTTAGAAATTGCATAAGTACCAGCCCTTTTACCTTCAGTAGAGACAATAAGAATTCCTGGGATTTGAGCAATTAAGTGTTTTGGTTTACGACCCTCACCTCTTTTGCGTTCCACCCGAATGGGTAAAGTACCCGTTTGCTTGACGAGTTTCTCAAGTAATTCTTGAGTTTGGTTTAATCTTATCCAGTCACGGGGAGCTTTATTGGCAGGTTTACCTGCTGCGTTCCACATATCTATTAAGTTAACCAACTCGTCATCGATATAATGACGAATCATAATCCTGTTGAAGTTCATTTGCTTTGCTGAATTGAATTGTTCTTTGCACTTAGCCATAGTCTTATTTCTCTTGGTTGATTTGACGAATTGGCATTTATGTGGTATCGGGGATTGCAAAGAATTGACTAAGAACTCAAATAATGTTACAATTAAATGAGTGCAAAGCCCCGTGCCACAAGAGTTTTAATCTCTTGAGCATCTGGTAAAAGAATGCCAAACCTTTACCAGTTAAGGTTACGGAATACGCAACCTGCGAACGATAGGGTCATATACTCGGATATTTACTAAGACATAATTTGGCCTCCAGATATCGTTTCGTAGATGTAAGTAGGATCAAGTTGTTTTTCTTGAGAGCGGTGGGAGTTGAACCCACAAAAAAACCCCTCCCCAGAGGTTAAATCCAGATGCCAACTGGATTGCGTTTACCCTTCCGCCACGCTCTCTTGGATTGTTTTAACAGTGAGTTTTTTGAACTAGCCATTCAAAGGCTTACTGTTAATGGTTAAACCAAACTGAACAATGAGTTTTTATTTATGCCTGAACTTATTTCTAGTTCAGGCATAGATGTTTAGCTTCGACCATTTGGTTGTAGCTTCATGATATTTACAATCTTTTCAAGATTGCTATTATCATGCAGTTTAATTTCTGATTTGTGTGAGAATTGTTGCTTTAATTGTGTTACTTCCTGATTTAGCTGTCCTACTTCTTGTTTAAGACTGGCTATTTCAGCAGCCATTATCTCAAGGACTTTATCATAATCGAATCGAACTGTTAATCCATTCTCATTTTCTTCCTCTTCAGATTCTATCTGTAAGTCATTGTAGCTATCAGATAATTCTTCACTATCTGATTCTGGAACTACCTCTTCAGCCTGTTGAGAAGGCAACCAAGGTACTTCTATATATCCTGTAGAGTAGGCTTTCTCAATACCTTCCCTAGTAGAACCGGAGAATAAAGAGTAAATGTTAGTAGGTATGTGTTTATTTTCAGTCCCCGCTAATACCTCTTTAGTTAGTAATTGTTTTGCTACTAGCTTATCTGCACGTTTTAAGTTTGCTGATCTAGATAAGCCAAGGTCTTTTCCAAGATCACTTAAGGTAGCAGTTCCTCCTCTTTCATAGACCGCTAATAAAAGCTTGATCTCCTCATGATTAAGTAGGACACGCCCACTTGTCTTGTGAGCCGTATCTGGTATAATGTTCATTAGAAACATCCCTTTTTTTGTACTCTAAAGGGTTAACTTGATTTGGAGAGGCAATTCTCTTTGCTGGTAACAAGGAGGTTGATTGCCTCTCCCTAAAGTAAGTATAAAGCCTTTTCCCGATATATGCAACCCTACCTCTATGAATTTTCTTATAAGGGGGTTTATATAAAGGAGTATAGGTAAAAAGCCTATAAAATATGGGATATAAAGTAGAGTATGCTTGGTGTTTGAGGCAATACTATACATCTACTTGAGACTGTTGGGTGGGTAAAGCTTAGACATCTTTAACATATATTACTCAGGGCAGGACATTCCAATGGTTGCAGCCATTACTGCGTCTGGTTGCTTGGCAGAGACTCTGAATATGTTACCTCTTCCAAGTGAAGAAACGTACTCTCCAGTGCGGCAATTAATCCTAAACTTGCTGTAGTACTGTATTCCCCCCGCCTCGCCAGTGACAGTGTTACCTCTCACAACGATGGTTTCATCCATGACTCTAGGAACGCAACCATAAGAAGGGCAGTTGACTGCCCTAACTAAAAGCTGAGAGCTAAGTAGAGTAATTAAAGTAAGACCTAAAAGGAGTAGCTTTTGATAGCGTTTCATTTTCTACTGAAGAGTATAATTAATTGGGAAGCGGTATGTGATGAAATACCACATACCACTTTTGTAAGAATTGGTTTATTGAAAAGAGTTAAGTACTTGCTTTAAAACGCTTTCCATAATAATAGAGTTATTCGTTCCTATTGAAGCCGAAAATGTTACTACAAATCTATTCTTGTAACTCTGTGAAATATTAAGGGTGGTTTCCTCTCCCATTCCAGTATAAATAAGTCTCCCATTTTTCTCTATAGGTCTTGTAGTATATCCTCTAGATAGACTTTCTCGCAGGTTCTGGATGAATGAGTTAGTGTTATCTATAGTCACAATAATTGAAGCTGGGTCGCTATCAGTTGGAACCTTATTTCTGAGTAAACAGACCATCTCTCTATAGCCATTTGGGTCAAATATTCCTATGCTATATTGACCCCCAGCCCCAGCAGGTAATTGCATGACTCGGTAATTGGCTGGTATTTCAATTTGGAATCCATAGCGAGAATCTTTATAGACCCTGACATTTCTACTAGGTAATTCAGGAGCAGAAATATTACACTGTATGGCAGTAGCTTGATCAATGTTTCCTACATTAATTGAAGCTAAGACTCCTAAACCCAATACTAAAGAAAGGACTTTTTTAGAGTTACGCTTAAGCCCTACTAGTGAATTTGACATATTATTGGTTTCCCTGACAGTATATTTTGACTAGTCCTTTAACTTTTATATCTCTGTAAGTAGTGAATCAATAACAGTGGATTTACTGGAATCTGTACTTGGTTTTTAGGATATAGCAGGGGGATCAGTGACGATCGCACTCTAGTACATAGGGAACATACTGATAAACTCAAACCCTTATCAGAACTGATACTTAAGGCTTAAGCTCTAAAGAGAAGACAAGGAGGAGCTTTTAAATTAAATTATCTAGAAATGAGGAAATTTTTAATTGTTTGACTTTCATGGTTTTTCCTCAAATCGATCGCCAATCCCAACCCTACAAACTAATCACACCTCGATCAAACACTAAATTATCTGTACCAATGGCGCTAATTAAAATTCGATCGCGATACACATCATAAGCCGCAAAACTCAAGCGACTTGCTGAATATTCCGTAAAATCAGAACGTCCTACTGGGCGAGTTCCTGCACCTCCACCAGTAATCATGTAAGTTGTACCATTAATAGAACGAGTCCGTTCATAACTATGTTCGTGACCATTAATATAAAGTTGCACTTTGTATTTTTGGAAAAGCGGAGTAAACAGCTTAATAAAAGGTTCATTCATCCCATAAACACCAGCAGAATAAATTTGGTGATGTCCAAAAACCACTTTCCAAGGTGCATCGCTGCGACTTAATTCTTCTTCTAACCAAACCATCTGATTTTTCCAATCAGCATTACCATTAGTATCTAAAGCAAAAAATTGTATCGAATCATGACGAAAAGTATAGTAGCGACTTGGCATATTAAACCCAGCATACTTAACTTGAGGATCGCCGTTTTCTGTGCGAATATCGTGATTACCTAAACAAGCACGAAACTTGACTCCTTTTTTTAATAAATCTTGATAAGGACGCTCAAAAACTGCCTCGATTTTTTCAATTTCCCCATAGTTATAAATGTTATCGCCAGCCAAAATGACTAAATTGTAAGGGTTTTTTTCGTGATAGCGAGACATCGCTTCCGCTACCGCGTACTGACTTTTTGTGCCAGTGCCCGTGTCAGCGACGGAAACGAAGCGGAACAAAGGCGGTTCGGTGGGGGTGGCTAATTCTGGGACTGCGTTGGATAATTGAGTATCTGCGCTTTCGGCTGGGGAAGTTTGCAGAAGTTTACCTAAAAAGCTGAATCCCAAACCAGCTAAACCGCCCAAAACTAGAAACTGACGACGCTTGAAGTTCATAATAAATTCTTAAACTGAATAACGCGATCGAAAGCAGGATAGCAGATGATAGATTAGGGCAGGAGAGAGCAATCTGTAAGAATCTTAAAACTAAAGCCGTCACACTTATATATTTATATTCATGTCACAAGATCGACCAAAGCAGCCAGAACCAGAAAAACCAACTTCGCCCTCCCCGACACCAACACCAGAAACGGGTAAGGCGAGTTCTAGTTTGGCAAAAGTAGGCACTATTATTAATCAAACTTGGAAGCAAGTCCAATCACTTTGGAAAAGCAAAGGTGCTCAGAAGCAAGTGGAAAAGAAACAACCGGAAGTTGCGCCTCAAGTATCTACAGAAGTGAGCACTCAGGATACTATACCCTCGGCTGCTAGTTTACCACCAGAAACAACAATGCCTGTTTCGCAAACGCAGGGGGAAACTTTAGCAGAAGTACCAGCAAAAACGCCTATCAAGAGTGCAGTGGGGGATAGTTTAGCGGAAGTAATCACGGAAGCTGTTACAGATGTTCCTAGTGCAGTGGAGGATAGTTTAGCAGAAGTAGTAGCGGAAACTGTTACAGATGTTCCGACTCTCGTTGGGGAAACTTTAGCGGAAGCACCAGCGGAAACGATAACGCCTGTTTCTAATGTCAAAGGCGACAGTTTGGCGGAAGTAGCAGCAGAAACGCCTGTCGAGAGTGCGGTGGGAGATAGTTTAGCTGCAACAAATACTCCTGCGCCTGTAGCAACGGCGAAAACTACTGCTAAGACTGCGCCAGTGGCGGAAAAGCCGAGTTTTGCGGCATTATTGTTGGGTTTCTTGCGGAAAATTCCCGGTTGGTGGAAGGCTTTTTTGACGAAGGTACGTCAGATTTTACCGGAGTCGGTGCGGCAAAAGTTGCCTAATGATACGGTGTTGACTGGTGCGATCGCTCTAGTATTAATCTCAATATTCTGGATAAATTCCCTACTTTCCCCCGGAAAACCCACCCAAATTGCTGAAGTTCCCCCCACAGTTCCCAGCACACCATCAGAAGAAGTTCTACCACCGGAAATTACCATTCCGCCCCAAGTAAATATCCCACCAGAAATTGTACTTCCGCCAGAAATAACAACACCACCAGAAGAAGCCCCAGTTGCAGAAATACCCGTACCATCAGAAATTACTACATCGCCAGAAACTCCTGTATTTACACCTGTACCAGAAGAGGAAAAGGTAGCATCAGGAATTAAAGCGCCGCCAGAATTAACAGCACCCAAGCCGCCTGAAATAGTAGAAAATTTGCCCCCACCAGCGCCAGTATTGACACCGGAACAAAAATTAATTGCCGCAATTCAAAACCAAGTTGCTAACATTGCAGGTGAATATGCTAATGGTTTAATTGTGGCAATTCAAGCTGATTTTCCCAATAATTTTTTAAGTCTTCAAGTAGCTAATGATTGGTACACTTTCGATCCAACTAAACAGGATCAATTAGCTGCGGATATGTGGCAACGTTCTCAAGAATTAGACTTTGAAAAGTTGGAAATTAATGATATTGAAGGTAGGCTAATAGCTCGTTCTCCGGTAGTGGGTTCTAATATGATTATTTGGCAAAGAAAATTAGCCGCAACTAGCTTTTAGCGCATTGGCAGGAGATGGGAAGATGGGCGAGACAGAAAAAGTTTTAATTGTTGAATTCTCCTCACCCCTGCCCCTCTGCCCCTCTGCCCCTCTGCCCCTCTGCCCCCCTGCCCCTCTGCCCCTCTGCCCCTCTAAGGTTGGCGACAGATGCCGAATACTGAGGTATAACCGTGAAGGAAAGTGCCGCTACCGACAGGGCCAATTTCGCCGTTACAGAAGAAGCCGCTGACGGGGACATTTTTTAAGTAACGACGGAGTAGTTGGGAGTCAAAGTTTGGGCGACCATAAAGCCCTTCACCTCTACCGACGCAGGGGAACATTAATGCGCCAAGGGCATCAGCGTCAGCGGGAGTTTGTTGTAGGTAACGTTTGAGCATCATTTCTAAATCGTCGGCTGATGCGTCGGCATCTCGGAGGTGGAATTTGATGCGTTGTCCGGGACGAACTCGATCGCCAATTGCGATCGCCCCTGCTTTGGGATCGACACCTAACAAATTGCGAATTAAAAAATCTCCGTGCTGTAATTCCTGTTTAAATTCATCTCTCGCTACACCGACAAACAGGGAATTTTGGGCTAATAGGCGATCGTTATCACTTAAACCTTGTAACAGATCGCGCAAAACTTCTAAAGGTGGGCGAGAATTCCCATTACTAAAAACATCATTACCCTGTTCTTCTAATCCCAAAACAATATTTCTTTCCCCTTCAGTAACGCGATAAGTTTCCCCAATCGGACGGCAACCTTGGGCAACAATTGTTTCTAAAATAATGTTACCGCTTAAAGCAACTCCTACTGTACCTTCGCGATGGAGTTTGTAGTTACAAAACAGACCAATATTACCTCTGACATTACCACCACTAGCTAATCCCCCTAATTTAACTGCTCCCGGATAAGCAAAATCTAAACCTTCGAGGAGATCGTTGATCCCGGATAAAAAGGGATCGGAAAATAAAATAAAGTGCGGTCGAGTTTCTGGCGCTACACCAATTAAATTCACCCAAGTATCGGGAGAACTATCTAAATCTGGTAAAACTTCTGGTAGGAGATGAAAGGGTTGTACTTTTACATCTGGTAAGTGTAACAAAGTCAGGCTTAATCCAGGTTGTCCTTCTACTTCCTGGGCTTCGCCGTAGCGACTCATGCCAATTACACCGCCCCCACTGCAACCAATTAGTAATTTTACTGATAATCGCTCTTGGAGTAAGGGCATTAACCTTGTATACTCACTGGCAAAAGCAGAGGAAATAAACACCAGTCCTAAGTCTGCTGTTGCTTGTAATGATTTTTCTGCACGTTCTACAACTTCCTCGACAGCCGCTTCCAAAGAGGGACGGGTGGAGAGGGCATTTGCCCACCTAATTTGGTTGCTCATGGGTTTCACCTCACGTCCTATTTCCTGATTTTACGCTATCTAAAATCTAAAGCCGCGATTTTTATAAATATCTGCCTAGATTTAGGGAAATTTTTGCACCAATCTCAGGGCTAAAGCCTTTGTTCGGTTAAAGTACGGAGGCTCTGGGCTTTAATCTTGGTAGGATAGCAATTAATCTGTGATTTGAGTACTGGTGAAGAGTTTCGGTTTTCATACTGGTAGGTTTTTGTAAACAAATGATAAGATGAAAACTGCTAAAGATAGAAGGCGTGATTACATACTGTTAATTCAGTAACGCCTAAATCTTAAGAAATAAACTCAGATTCTTACCTTGCGAAGAAGCTGATTGTAAGAATAGACAGTTAGGATCTCATCATATAGATGCCTCTCATAAAATTAAGAGGACGAAAAACTGAGATTAAACTGAAAGATAGAAAATCCTCAAACAAAGACAAGATCTATGAGCAACATCGAACAAAAAATCGAAAAAGAACGGGAACAAGCTCGTCAGGTATGTACTACTGAAGGTGCTACATCGGGTCAATGTGCTGCTGCTTGGGAAGCGGTGGAAGAATTACAAGCCGAAGCTTCACATCAGCGAGAAGAACCACAGAAAACTGCTTTTGATAAATACTGTGATGATAACCCGGATGCTGCTGAGTGTCGGTTATATGAGGACTAATTTTTGTTAGTTCTCTATGTATTTAATTAACTTCTGCAACCGAACTCTGTAAAATGAGTTCGAGTTGCTACTTTTTTACTGTAAAGCAGTTAGGAGATGATGCAAGAGAACATTTGGTTTCGACCGTTAGTTTGGATGGATTACCGACTAGCGGTATTATTTACGGTGATTATTCCTCTGATTCTACTAGTTTGGGCGATTGTCCAAAAAAGCGATGCGGTGCAGAGGTTGATGATTATTTACTGGCGGGTTGCTAGTTTGTTGGCAATTACGATTTATTTGACGATCGGTTCTTGGTCAATTGCTTTTATTTCGGCTTTGGCGGTGCGGATATTAATTCCGATTTCTTTATGGTTTTGGCAGGATATTAATGAGGAAATTAGTGATTTGCCAGAGCGGAAGTTAAAGTTAGGTGTGACTTCTTGGCGATGGGCAATTACAGTTTACAGTTTGCTAGGTGCGATCGGCCAAATTCCTTTCTTACGTTGCGCGTTTTCGGCGGGGGCGATGAATGAGCCGTTTTGTCAAGTGTGGCGAGAACCACCTTTGTTATTTAAGGAATATTTCCACGCTAATACTAAGCCGGGTTTTTTGGGTTTTATTGGCTTAATGGCGTTGATAATTTATGTGGCTTATTTTGTTTACTTTTTGTTTTTTAGGTTGGGTAAACAAGGGCGATCGGCTATTGAACAATAAAGCTAGAAATGTAACTAAATCAGCTATCCAAATTGCAATTAGTTATGAGTGATTCTATTGGTAGACGCTTAGAAAAATATACGGAAAAACGTCCCCAAGAGGTGTTACTGGTGAATGTGCAAATTGGAGATGTTGAAGACCAAATTGCCATTTTTAAGGGTTTTTCTAGTTCTTTAATGAATCCGACGGCTAGCGATCCAGATGTGCCAGTATTGCCGGAAGCGGCGAAAATTACTAGTATCGATCGCCTAGCCAGTCCTTATAATCCCGCAGCACCTCGCTATATTCAAAAAGATTTAACTTGGGAAGATATGCAGCTGCTTTTATCAGAAGTAGCAGTTTAAGTAATACTGCTTAGTAAATGGTGAAGGGGAAAAGGTTAAAGGTGAAAGGCGGGAATCTAAGTTTTTCCCTTTACCCTTTAATATTTTCCCATTTTTCCCTTACCCTTTTTCCTGAAAAAATTTGTTATGACAACCTTAATCGGTCTACTTATAATTACTTAAAATTATCTATTAATATCTTCATAAAAAATACATAAAAATACCAGAAAACCTGAATTAGAATCAAGTCAAATAGTCAATCGGACTTAGTACAAAAGCATTTAATACGGCTACCCACCCAAACGGGGACAAATTTGTTACCTGTTCCTATTGCCTTTGGTCGCAAAAATGTCCCGATCGATTACCAATAGCCTTTAATACTTTAGACTGGTTCCCGAAAGTGCTATCCTCCACTAGTAAGTAAGTGTGATGTGTGGAGTGACTTTAGCTTATGGTTTCAACCCCTGTAAAAACTCAGTCCTCTGGACGCTCTGAATTAGGAATATCTGTAGTACCGACAGTCAGTTCACCGCAGGCGAACCCTAACCCAGGATACCATTCTACGGCGCTACCATCGACGGCTTTATTTGGCACGGATGGAATTAGGGGGAAGGTTGGGGATTTGCTAACGGCGGAACTGGCTTTGCAAGTAGGTTTTCACTGCGGTCAAGTTTTGTCTTCGATCTTTTCCCACCAAGCCAGCAGTACGGGAAAAGTAATTGTGGGTCAGGATACGCGAAATTCCAGCAATATGTTAGCAATGGCTTTGTCTGCTGGTTTAACCGCTGCTGGGTTGGAAGTTTGGGATTTGGGCATTTGTCCGACTCCAGGTGTGGCTTATCTGACTCATGCGGCGGGTGCTTTGGGCGGTGTGATGATTTCGGCTAGCCATAATCCACCAGAGGATAATGGAATTAAAATTTTTGGCCCCAGTGGTACAAAACTGAATAAGGAATTACAAGCAGAAATTGAAGCTGGACTGCGTGGTAAGCGGGAATTTAGTAATATTACTGGGAATGGTTGGGGTAAGCACTATCAGCGCCGGGATTTGCTGAAGGATTATAAAGCTTCCTTGACTGAACCGCTGCAAGCTGGTTTGGATTTGCGGGGAATGCGTGTGGTGCTGGATCTGGCTTGGGGTGCGGCTGTGGGGATAGCGCCAGAAGTGTTTGCGGCGATGGGCGCTGAGGTGATTTGCTTGCATGAAGCCGCGGATGGCGATCGGATTAATGTAAATTGCGGTTCGACTCATTTGGGTAAATTGCAGGAAGCGGTAAAAGTTCATCAAGCTGATTTGGGTTTTGCTTTTGATGGTGATGCCGATCGCGCTTTGGCGGTAGACTCTCAAGGGCGTGTGGTAGATGGAGATTACATTCTCTATTTCTGGGGACAGCATTTAGCCCAAGGGCAAAAGTTACCCGGAAATATGATTGTGGCTACGGTGATGGCTAATTTGGGTTTTGAATTAGCTTGGCAACATTTGGGCGGTCAATTTTTGCGGACTCCGGTGGGCGATCAGTATGTTCACGCAGAAATGGTGCGCCAAGATGCGATGTTAGGTGGCGAACAATCTGGGCATATTTTGTGTCGTCATTATGGTATTAGTGGTGATGGTTTGTTGACGGCGTTGCATTTGGCGGCGATCGTTAAGGAAACAGGTACTTCTTTACGGGAAATGGTAGACCAAAGTTTCCAACCTTATCCTCAAGTTTTGAAAAATGTTCGGGTTGAGGATCGGGAAGTGCGGTTGAATTGGCAAAATTGTGATGTGTTGATGAATGCGATCGCGCAAGCCGAAAACGCAATGGCTGGACAAGGACGGATTTTAGTTCGCGCTTCCGGTACTGAACCTTTAATTAGAGTGATGGTGGAAGCCGCCAGTGCAGAACTAACTCATCACTGGGCGGATAAATTAGTTCTCACGGTTCAACAACATTTAGTTGCCTAAGTTACTGCTTAACTCAGCAAATATTTAATCTTTACGCTGTCGCAGTCCTAACTGTGGCGGCGTTTCGCTTTTTTTGTATAAATTTATACGAAAATTATTTGCGTTCTCTCTCATACTACAGGAAAATTGCAACTTCTATATTAGGATAGCCCTCATTTTCAGCAGGGTAAATTAAGAAACGTTGCAGGCATCAACTATGAAGTTTGTAAAAAATGTTTCAATTTAAACAAAGGCAACAAAATAAAATTAAGAACGGATTAAAATTAATTAAAGTAATAAAAGACTGCCGAATTAAACCAAGGACTAGCTAGTGAAAAAGTGGGCAAAAAATCAACTCTAAGAATTCACACCTAAATTAAATTTATTAGCAGTCAAAATTACTTTAACTAAATTAGCTAACAAATGTAAAGGCTAAGCATTGCACTTACAAAAATCTCCCAACTAAGCTTCTAAGGTATAACTATGGTGGGTTCTATATCCCTAGTACATAATTTATCGTCTGGATTAAACTGTAAAAAACAGTTAGTTAACACAGAAATGGAAGATCCCTACAAAAGGAGTGTAATCTTGCAAAAAGTAATTGCGCGGATTTGGAACGCTTCGGAAAGTTTAGGAATAGAAAGTTGTGCGCCGATAGAAGTGGCATTAGAAGAGATAAGTAAATTATTAAATATAGAACGTTGTTGTTTTTTTTGGTATTTGCCAAATACTAAACAAATTAAAGTAAGTTATGAATGGTTGGCGGAAAAACGGCAGTTAATTACTGGGGAATGTTGTCCATTAGAGATATTTACTGGTGCAGCTAGTGCTTTAGAAAAAATTGCTTCAGGAATTACCAATGACTTAATTTTTATTAAATGTGGTACTAATTCCATGTTGGCATCTTTTGAGGCGATCGCACAAATGCTAGCGCAACAAACGAGTGAGCGATCGCGGCGCAGAAGAGGAAAACAAAATTCTTTAGTAGATCAAGATTTTGCTCAATTAATAATTCCGGTTTATCGGGATAGCAGTGAAGAAAGTTTTCAAGAAAATGCGCTCGGATTAATTGCTTGTTACTGTTCTTACCAACGCCATTGGAGTGCAAATGAGCTTGATTTTTTAAAGTTAGTGGCGCAACAATTAGCGATCGCAATTCGCCAAACTCAAATTTACGAACGGAGTCAGAGACAAGCGCAAAGGGAAAAACTAATTAATCAAATTACTAGTCAAACTAGGGAGAGTTTGGATTTAGAAACAATTTTAAATTCAGCGATCGAGCAGTTGTTAGATGCGTTGGAGGTCGATCGGTGTTTAGTGCATTTAGTAGAAACTGTTAGCAGGGGAAAATCGGAAGTTAAACATAATATTTTAATGGGCAATAGTCAGGCAAAATTGACAGATAATCAAACGAAAAGCTTTTGGGAAACAGCCCATCAAATAGCCTATCGCCGTCAGCATTTATATGAAGTTTATCGAGAACCTTTTACGGCTTCTTTAACTGATTTTGATACTCAAGGACCGATTACGCAATGGGTAATTCAAAATGGACAATCAGTGGTAATAAATGATATTACTCAGGATACGCGGATTGGCGAACAAAATGAAGAATACCAAAAAGCGGGAATTAGATCTTCTTTAGTTGTTCCGGTGCAAGCAAATGATGTATTACACGCAATTATTTATCTGAATCAATGTGGTTACAATCGCTATTGGACAAAAAGCGATTTAGAATTAGCAGAAGCGGTGGCGAATCAATTAGCTATTGCGATTCATCAAGCTTGTTTGTATGCTCAAACTCGTGCGGCGATGGAGCGAGAATCTTTATTAAGAGTAATTAGTAACCAAATTCGGCGCACGTTAGATTTAAAGACAATTTTACAAACAACAGTTAAGCAAGTACAGAATTTTTTAGCTACAGATCGAGTGGCAATATATCAGTTTACTGAGAGCTTGCAAGGTGAGTTACTGGTACAAGAAACGAGGGAAAACTGTTCTAGTCTTATTCAAGAAGTAGGTGATAATTGTTGTTTGTTGAACAATTATTTTTATCCTTATCAGGGGGAAGTAGTACAGATAATTAATGATGTGGCTGATGCGGATATTAGCGATCGCCATTTAGTATTTTTGCAGCAGTTACAAGTAAGAGCTAGTTTAGTTGTACCGATCGTTAGAACTGAGGAAACAGGAGAAATAACTGTAGATATCAAAGCTAATCAAATTTGGGGATTGTTGATTGTTCAAGAGTGTAATCAACCGAGAGTTTGGCAAGATTCAGAAGTAGAATTATTGCAGCAGATTAGTACGCAGTTAGCGATCGCCATTCAACAAGCAGAACTTTACAAACAAAGTCAAATTGCTGCTGCAAATGCTCAAAAAAAAGCCGCAGCTTTGCAACAAGCTTTATATGATTTAAAAGAAACTCAAGCCCAATTAATTCAGACTGAAAAAATGTCTACATTAGGGCAATTAGTAGCTGGTGTAGCTCACGAAATCAACAATCCAGTTAACTTCATTTATGGCAATTTAACTTATGCCAATAATTACAGTAAAGATTTGCTCAAATTAATCAATTTGTACCAAAAATATTGTCCCGATTCTAATCCAGAGATCCAAGAATGTGTGGAAGAAATAGACTTAGAATTTTTGATGCAAGATATGCCGAAAATTCTAACTTCGATGAAGGTGGGAGCCGATCGCATTCGTCAAATAGTGCTAAGTTTGCGAAATTTCTCCCGACTCGAACAAGCAGAAATGAAAGCAGTTAACATTCATGAAGGCATTGAAAGTACTTTGTTAATTTTACAAAATCGCCTCAAAGCTAACGGTACAAATCCTCAAATTGAAATAGTTAAAGATTACGGAGAATTACCTTTAGTAGAATGTTTTGCTGGGCAATTAAATCAAGTATTTATGAATATTATCAGCAATGCTATTGATGCTTTAGAAGAGAGAAAAGACAACAATAATTCATCTCCTACCATTATAATTAGTACAGAACTTTGTAACGCTGATTCTATCTTAATCAGCATTGCTGATAATGGTCCCGGTATACCAACGAAAGCCAAAAAACGATTATTTGACGCTTTTTTTACTACGAAACCTGTAGGAAAAGGCACAGGTTTAGGCTTATCAATTAGCTACAAAATCATCGTAGATAGACATCAAGGATCGCTTTGGTGCGAGTCAACTTTAGGAAAAGGTACAGAATTTTTTATTAAAATTCCTTTAGTACAATCAAGTTAAACGATCGGTTTGTTGTAGCGACTTCAGTGCTTGCACGACTGAAGTCGCTACAACGAACGGATTTATTCGCCAGTAATTGAAAGTGCGTCAACCCAGATTTTTGGGCAAACTCCACTTGTGGTTAATTCTGGTTCTTTTTCGATAAAAGCGATCGAATTTAAGACTTGCAAAAAATCTCCCGCAACAGTCGCCGCATCGATACTAATTAACTCACCATTTCTAATCATCCAACCATCAAAAGGTAGAGAAAAAGAACCTTGTACCGCCTTAACTCCCGCATGAAAAGCCTTTAACTGATCGATATAAATCACATTATCGGCAGTTTTCACACTTAACTCTTGCTCAGGTTGTGCTTCTGAAAAAATATGATAAAAATGCGGGCTAACTGTTACCTTCGCGCCAATATTAGCATTACCAGTAGGCTTGGTATTCAATCTTTTCGCAGTACCAGCACTATGAATTAAGCCAGTCAAAACCCCATTATTAATGATAGAAATGCGCCGAGTTGGTGTACCTTCATCATCAAAAGTTTCTGCGCCAACATTGCTGGGATGTAAAGCATCATCGCAGACACAAAGTAAAGGAGAAGCAATTTTTGTTCCCAAGGTTTCAGGAGTAGAAAGACTTTGGTTGTCGAGGATATCTTGAGCATCAAAAATGTTAGAAAAAGCATTTAATAAACTCAAGAAAGCTTTACCCGAAAAAACCACTTGATATTTACCAGTTTTGATTTTTTCATAATCCAAATGACTGATAGTTTTCTGAGCAGCTTCTTGCAAGCAACCGGGAATATCTAACTCCTCTAAACTATGGCTAATTCTTACAGCGCCAGCACTACGAGGTTTTTTGCCTTCCTGCTCAGTTTTGGTAGCAAGATAGATCGAAGAAACAGTACGAGATTCGTTTCTCACCGCACCTTCGCTGTTAACATAAAATCGATCGACATCTCTTTGCGCTAAACCATTGTAAGGTACACTTGTAATTGCTGGATGAGCAGAAATCAACTCTTTTTCTGCTGCTAATAAAGTTTCAATTAGTTTAGCTGCGGGTGCTTGGTTGGCTTTTTCTGCGGATGAATGAGTAATGGGAATAGTTGCTTCGGGGCTAAAGTCGGGAATGTTTTCTTTTGCACCAAAAAAGCTGGCTTCATAAGCGGTTTTTAAAGCTAATTCAATTCCCAAAGGATCGACATCTGTAGTACTAGTAACCCCTAAACTTTGCTTGTCATTCCACACTCGAACCATTACACCGGAACGACTAGAAGCGTTAACTTGTTTCGGTTCACCTTGATCTACTTGTACGCTGGTTTCATCAACGGTTGAACCGTAAATATCGAACTTTTTAATTCCTAATTTCTGAGCGATTTCTTGCGCGTATCCCGCAATTTCTTGAGTACTTGGCACAACTTTCTCCCTTTGAATTAATCATTACAAAATTTTAGATTTTAGACTTAATCCCAAATCTAAAATCCAAAATCTAAAATTGGTTTAGCGTCCGCCAACGGTGATAGAATCAACCTTAATGTGTGGTTGTCCAACTGTTACATAAACGCTGCCACTGATGGAACCGCAAAAACCAGAAGCGAGTTCTAAATCTTTGGAACTCATGGAAATTTTGTTCATAATTTCCTTAGCTTCACCAATTAAAACTGCACCTTTCAAAGGTTTAGTAATTTTGCCATTTTCAATCAAGTAAGCTTCATCAACTCCGAAGTTAAATTCACCTGTTGCGCCGACACTTCCGCCGCCCATTTTCTTACAGTAAATGCCTTTATCTACGGAATTAAATAAGTCTTCTAGGGCGTAATTTCCGGGTGCAATGTAGGTGTTTCGCATCCGAGAAGCAGCTGCATAAGTGTAACCTTGTCTTCTACCGCTTCCGGTTCTAGGATGTCCAGTTCGTATGGAACCTGCGCGATCGGCAATAAAATTCTTCAAAATGCCATTTTCGATCAATAATGTTCTTTGGGTAGGCATTCCTTCGTCGTCCATGTCGATCGTTCCGAAGGCATTTTGCGATCGACCTTCATCCCAAGCAGTTAAATTTTCGTGAGCAATCTTTTCGCCTTTCTTGTCAATAAATGGCGTAGTTTTGCGTTCAATTTGAGTAGTTTCTAGCAAATGTCCGCAAGCTTCATGGAAAATCACGCCGCCAAAAGCATTCGCCATAATAATCGGATAAGTTCCCGATTCTACATAATCAGCATAAAGCATTTTTCCGGCTGATTCTGCCACTTCTTCCGAGTCAAATTCATAATTCCAATTCCGCAAAAAGCTAGCATCTCCCGTATTACCGGAACGCTTACCAATTGAAGAACGATTAGCGCCATCAGCACACAAAAGATTGTAACCAACTGATTGAGTTAAGCGAATATCACGGGCAAAAGTTCCATCGCTTGCAGCGACTAAAACTTCTTGCCAATCTCGGAAATAAACGGCGCGTCGAGATTGAACGTGATTCGCTTTTTGCTTGAGTTTGGCGTTAGCATCAAGCAACACTTCGCCCATTTCTTGCATTGAGCTAAATTGAGAATTCCAAATATCTTTGTTATTTTTGGTGGCGTAATCTCGGAGTAATTCTAAGTTGATTTCGGGGATGTAAGAATTAGGTGCGGGGAGAATTAATCCTTGAATGGAAAGTGCTTTTTCTAATGCTGCTTTTAGTCCTGAAAATGATAGGTCATTGGTGCTAACATAGCAATCAGATTGTCCGCGAAAAACTCTGACACCTGCACCTGTAGAAAGTTTAGGTGAGATGCTAGTAATACCGTCATCTTCTGCTAAACAGCTAATGTAATTGACTCGTTCTAAAAAGAATTCGATAAAATCTGCACCAGCAGCACGTCCCAATCCTAGCAATGTTGCTAAGGGTGCTTCCCAGGTTTCATCAAAGCGATCGCGTGTGGGATTATATGACAAGCTGGGCAATTCTTTGGTTAAAAGTATCGAGGTTGCTAGCATTGGTAATCTCGTTTTAGGGTGAGGCATCCTACTTTTAATTAGTGTAACAAATTTATTTTTTTTATGAACCGCGAAGACGCGAAGAGCGCGAAGAGAAGAAGAAGAGGTTAAAGAGTAGCTTTTGGCAAAAATCGATCGCTTTAATTCTTCATCTGTGGTTAAAAAAAATTCGGTAATGTAATCTTTACACTTTCTCTTCTTCTTCTTCCTTCGTGTCCTTCGCGTCTTCGCGGTTCAAAAAATCCTTAAATCAAATAGAACTGCTATAATTACCTTCTATTTTTCCTTCTGCTTCATGGACTATTGCTCTTAGTTTATCTATTGTAGTGCGATCGACATTTCCCCACAAACCTCGCTGATTTGCCTCTAACAATCTTTCTGCCATATCGCGCAACGCCCAAGGGTTTTTTTGTTGAATAAATTCTTGAACTTCTGAGTTAAATAAATAGTTTTCTGCTACTCCTTGATACATGAAATCTTCTACACAGTTTGCTGTTGCATCGTAAGCAAATAAATAATCAACTGTTGCGGACATTTCAAAAGCGCCTTTGTAACCGTGACGCATTACACCAGCAATCCATTTTGGGTTAATCACACGGGATCGATAAACTTTGGCAATTTCTGCTTTTAATTGTCTAACTTTCGGGTTTTCAGGAATGGAATTATCACCGAAATAAGTTTGGGGATTTTTGCCAGTTAAAGCGCGAATTGATGCAGTTAAACCACCTTGAAATTGATAGTAATCATCGGAATCTAATAAGTCATGTTCGCGGTTATCTTGGTTGTGTAATACTATTTGCATTTGGCGCAACCTTTCTGCAAAAGCTTCTGGCGCGGAGATCCCCCCTAACCCCCCTTGATAAGGGGGGGAATTTTTGTTAGAGCTAGTATAAGCGTAACTACTCCAGTTAATATAAGCGCGGGCTAAATCTTGCTCATCTTGCCAATTTTGGGATTCAATTAAACCTTGTAAACCTGCACCATAAGCACCAGGTTTGGAACCGAAAATGCGAAATTGCGATCGCATTTTTGCCTGTTCTTCACTCAACCCAGCAGTTACCCAAACTTCCGTTTCTTGCTTGACTTTTGCCGCTAAAGGATTATCTTCCGGCGACTCATTTAATCCTGCAACTGCGGTTACTGCTTGGTCAAATAAATCAATTAAATTGGGAAAAGCATCGCGGAAAAAACCCGAAATTCGCAAGGTTACATCGACGCGAGGACGACCTAAAACCGAGATTGGTAATATTTCAAAATCTACCACTCGTCGCGCCACACCATCCCAAATTGGACGCACTCCTAATAATGCTAAAGCTTCTGCTAAATCATCGCCACCCGTTCGCATTGTGGAAGTTCCCCAAATAGATAAACCCAAAGTTTTCGGATATTCTCCATTTTCTTGAGTGTATCTTTCAATTAATACTTCTGCCGCTTTTCGACCAATATCCCAAGCGGTTTCTGTGGGAATGGCGCGAATATCAACTGAGTAAAAATTTCGTCCCGTTGGTAACACTTCCGGGCGACCTCTTGTAGGTGCGCCTGAAGGTGCGGGAGGGACAAATTTTCCATCTAAACCTTGCAATAAATTGCTGATTTCTTGCTGAGTTTTTTGTAATGCTGGGAGGAGATAATCACCGATCCAAGTTAACTCTTTTTCGGTCATTTTTCCGATGTCATTTGTAATTTGTCCTTGATTTTCAATTACCTTTTCTACCAAGTTAGCGGCGTGTTCTTCCAAAGCTTCCACCACATCGCCAACAGTCCGATATTTTTCACCAATTACTAATGACAAATCATCTGTTAATGGGTCAATTTCTAAACCCCAATCTTTCGCAATGGCGCGAGTTAAACCAATTCGGTTATTACCAGGATGTCGCGCAATAGCAACCATTAAATCTCTTAATTGTCGCCCTTGAGGACATTGCCCAAAAATATGTAACCCATCCCGAATTTGCGCCTCTTTCAATGTACACAAATAACCGTCAATTTGCGGAATTATTGATGTTAATTCCCCAGTCTCCAGTCCCCAGTCCCCAGTCCCCAAATCTAAATGCAAATTCTCTTCTAATATTAGCTGAGAAATGCGATCGCAAATCCTCCCCAACCGAGAAGGATCTAAATTTTGCGCCTCATAATATTCATCAATTAAATTTTCTAACTTATGCAAATTCCCATATAATTCCGCCCTCGTCATTGGCGGTGTTAAATGGTCAATAATTACCGCTTGGGCGCGACGTTTTGCTTGCGAACCTTCACCAGGATCGTTAACAATAAAAGGATAAAAATGGGGAATTGCGCCTAATGCTACTTCCGGGTAACAATTACTCGAAAGAGCAACACTTTTACCAGGCAACCATTCTAAGTTACCATGTTTTCCGACATGAACGATCGCATCCACCCCAAAATGCTTTCTCACCCAATAATAAAAAGCTAAATAATCATGAGTTGGTTCTAAATCTGGCGCATGATAATTTAAACTCGGATCGAGATCGTAACCCCGACTCGGTTGAATTCCGACAAAAATATTACCTAACTGAATTCCCGAAATCGGAAACTCTTTAACAGATGCAATTCCCCATCTTTCAACTATGCCTTGTTGCACTGATAAAGGCAGATTAGCAAAATACTCTTGGTATTCTGTTAAAGATAGCACTTGATTTGGCGATCGCAACTCCTTACCTTCCAAATCATTAGTAATTCCCAAAGTTAATCTATTAATCAAATCATCACCAGTTTCCGGCAAATTTGACACCCCATACCCAGCATTTTCCAAAGCTTTCAGGATTTCCACGCAACTAGCAGGAGTATCCAAACCCACACCATTTGCTAACCTCGCATCACGAGTGGGATAATTAGCTAAAATTAAAGCTATCTTGCGATTAATCGGAAATTTTCGCCGCAAATTTACCCAACTTGCTGCTAACTCAGCCACAAAATTAATCCGTTCTAAATTTGGTTCATATCCTACAACATCTGTTTCTAAACTAGGATGTTTCGACTGTACCGCCTTAAAAGAAACTACCCGACTAATGATTCTTCCATCTACTTCTGGTAACGCCACATTCATCGCCATATCTCTCGGCGAAAGTCCTTGAAAACCAGATTCCCAATGTTCTACTGTTCCCCCACTAAAAATAACTTGTAAAACTGGAATATCAGAAAAATTAGTCGTTAATTCAAAATTGCTAATTGTTCGTTCAAAATTATTAACTGAAAAACTGGTAGTATTGAGTAAAAGTTGAATTGATTCCGCATCTTTTGGCTGGAAATATTCTGCTAACTCACCTTGAATATCGGGATCTCGCAAAGAAGAAACGAAAACTGGCACCGGGGCTAAATCTTTTGTCACTAAAGCTTGACATAAAGCATCAATTGGGGCAGTATTTCCAGCTAAATAATGAGCCCGATAAAATAAAATACCAACTTTAGGAGTTAAAATGGCGTTTTCTGGTTGCCAATCATAAATTCCGACTCGTGGAACTTCCTGCGGAGGTGGTGGTGTATAATTTGTTTGGCAACAAAGATCGACAACAAATTTTAAAGCATTGACAAAATTATTTACACCGCCTTCACTAAAGTAGCGCCACAACTGGTTTACCCCTACTAGGGAAATGTTAGAATGACTGATTAAATCGGGGTCTGGGCGGTCATCCCCCGGCATTATAATCAGTTTTGCCCTTGTTTGTTGTACCGTCTCTCGCACTACTTCTAAACCGTAAGACCAGTACGAACGTCCGCCAAGTAAGCGAATAATGATGATTTCGGCTTTTGCTAATACTTGGGTGGCGTAAGTATCAATACTCAGTTGTTGTTGTAATTGTAAGAGATTGACAACTCGCAGTTCGGGAAAATCTGCTGGGAGTTTACCCACAGCTACCGCTAGAGTTTGAATATCCGTATCCGCAGCCGTGAGGAATACAATAGGAGCAGGGGTTTGCTCAATGAAAATCACTCCTTCTTCTTGAAAATTCCATCCTCCAGGGGTAGCAGCTAAACGATGCACGATTTTATCCTCAATGATTACGGTTTTTTAGAAGCTTTCGGTTATACATTAGTTAAAGGAACTGTTTATACTTGCCTCAATTGTGGTAAATCTGGTCTGACTTAATTCATAATCAATCATGAAGAACCACGATCGGAGTCTGATTTAGCAAAGCCTACTGCTTCCTTATGTAAACGGCTAAAATGCTGAGTTACCAAAATTTTATTTTACGTCGGAATTTATCCCTCACCTCTTTTAATGGACTGCGAACCTTATTTGGGCAAATGGCACAAAGGGTCGGAGAACCTAACTTGCTTTTGACTGAAGATGTGCTATCCACCCTGACAGTTCGACCACCACAAATAGAGGAAAAATTTACTCTGTTGGTGTCGGAACAGTTTAGTGGTTTAATGGTAGCAACGCAACGGTTAGAAGAAGTTTCTTGGGAAGACCCAGAGGATAAATTATATCAGGTAGGACTAACTTTTGCGCCAGAAGCGATCGCAGCATTTCTCACTCAGTTAAGTACTTTCCTTAAAGATCATCCTCTGGCTGAACAAACTTTTCAACAAGCTAGTCAAATTCTTCGTCCTAACGATGCCAATCTTCAGAGCGATTTTACTCTTTCCTTGTTAGACATTATCACAGAAGAAAGCAAAAAAAATTCATCGCCAGATCCAATTTATCCTTTTGTTTCTGTTTGCCAACCTGTGCATGAAGCTTTAAAACAACAGGTAGAACAAGAGCGATTATTGAATCAGGTAACAACTCAAATCCGCGATAGTTTAGAATTACCGGAAATCTTGGAAACTGCGGTAGAACAGGTGCGGAATTTTTTACAAGCCGATCGCTTATTAATCTATCAATTTCAGCAACCTTTATCTTCAGTTAAACACTTAGAGATTGCCGAAAACGATATTTTAAATTTTTATGAAATGGCGGCAAAACAAGAATTACATCCTGAAGAATCAAACTTAACTATACCAGAAAATGACAATCAACTAGAACAAGATTTTGAGCAGGAAGTAAGCGATCGCAAAATTTGGGGAAGAGTGACTTATGAAGCAAGAGCTTCTGATGAAATACCTTCGGTCTTAGGTTTTTCGGAAGAAGAACGTTGTTTTCTTTTTGTACCCAACTGTCGGGAAAAATATCGCAAAGGTTTCACTTTAGCAGTCAAAGATATTGAAACAGCCTATACTTTTCATCCCTGCATTTTGAATTTAATGCGGCAAAATCAAGTAAGAGCTAAATTGGTTGTGCCAATTTTAATTCAAGAGCAACTTTGGGGTTTATTAATCGCTCACCAATGTTTTGAACCGCGACAATGGCAAGATAATGAGAAAAAATTTCTGTCACATATTGCCGAACATTTAGCGATCGCAATCTATCAAGCCCAACTTTATGCCGAAGTTCAACAGCAAAAACACACATTAGAAAAAAGGGTGATCGATCGCACCCAAGAACTCCATGATGCCATGCTTTTGGCACAATCCGCCAACCGCGCCAAAACCGAATTTCTCGCCACAATGAGCCATGAATTACGCACACCTTTAACCTGCGTAATCGGCTTATCTGCTACTCTATTAAGATGGTCTTTCGGGCAACTCAGTCAAAAACAAAGAGACTACTTACAAAGCATTCACGACAACGGCGAACACCTCCTCGAATTAATCAACGATATTCTCGAATTATCTCAACTAGAAGCCGGAAAAACCGTCTTAAACATCAGCGAATTTTCCCTCTCTCAATTAGCACATCAAGAAATGACCAACTTGAAACAAAAAGCTAGTCAAAGAGGCGTAGAATTAGCAGTAGCAATAAGACTGGATTCCCAACAAGATCGCTTTTTAGCCGACGACAGAAGAGTGAGACAAATTCTCTACAATTTATTGAGTAATGGCATTAAATTTACTCCCCAAGGAGGTAGAGTAATTTTGCGGGTTTGGCGAGAAGGAAATCGCGCAGTTTTACAAGTAGAAGACACAGGAATTGGCATTCCCGAACACCAAAAACATTTGCTCTTCCAAAAATTCCAACAACTAGATAGTTCTTACCATCGCCAATATGAAGGAACTGGATTAGGATTAGCATTAACTAAACAATTAGTAGAACTTCATGGTGGAAGAATTGAAGTTAACTCTACTGTTGGTGTCGGTTCAATTTTTACCGTGTGGTTGCCAAAACAACAATACCTTGCTACCGAAAAACTCTCCCATGAACTATCCTCATCTTACACGAAAGAAGAAACATTAATTAATCTGAAATTTCCCGCAGGAAGAATCGTTGTTATTGAAAATCATGAAGAAACAGCTACTTTAATTTGTGAAATTTTAACTGCTGCTGGCTTTCAAGTAGTTTGGTTATTAGAAGCATCTACAGCCATGAAACAAATAGAAATTTTGCAACCTGTAATTGTAATTTTAGACTTGCAATTATCAGGAAATAATGGTAAAGAAATAGTTGAACAAATTCGCAGTTTACCCGGTATGCAAGATGTGAAAATTCTAGCTTTAACTAACAAAGTTTCTTCAGATAATCTAGTTTTAGGAGCAAATAATTACTTGCTGAAACCAATCTTACCTCAAAGTTTATTACATAAAATTCAACTACTAATGGCTAATAATATAGATGAATAAAAACTTATTACAATCATTAAATCAAACTTTAATAGTTTCTTGTCAAGCACCAGTAGAATCTCCGCTACACGATCCCTACGTAATTGCAGCAATGGCAAAAGCAGCTGTACTCAATGGTGCAGCAGCAGTCAGAATCGATACACCAGCACATATAACCGCAGTTCGCCAACAAATATCAGCCCCAATTATTGGACTTTGGAAACAACAAATACCTGGCTATGATGTGTATATTACCCCGCAATTTAGTCATGCAGAAGCGATCGCCAAAGCCGGAGCAGATATCATCGCCATTGATGCTACCTTAAGAGAACGTCCCAATCAAGAACAACTAACCACAATCATTACTCAAATTCACCAAAAATTAGGTAAATTAGTCATGGCAGATATCGACACCATCGAAGCAGCAATTTCCGCTGCTAACGCTGGTGCTGATATCGTCGCCACCACACTTTACGGCTACACAAATCAAACAAAACACCTCTCCCCCCCAGGCTTTCAACTATTAGCAGAAATGCGGGAAAAACTCCAAGTTCCTGTAATTTGCGAAGGCGGAATCTCCTCCCCCAAAATGGTAAAACAAGCCCTAGAAATCGGCGCTTTTGCTGTAGTAGTTGGTACAGATATCACTGGAATTGATGCCAAACTCAAAGCTTATTTATCTTGAAAAAAGGGGACTGGGTATTGGGGACTGGGTAAGTTTTGAGTTTTCAGGTAAAAGCAGTTAAGCGGTTAAGGAGAAAAATAAGAAAGTTTGAAATTTTGCGCGTACCCAGTACCCAGTCCCTAATCCCCAGTCCCCAACCTTAAAGCAACAAAGTCGCACAATTATCAATCATTGTCGGAGTTCGATCGCTCCCAGAACAGCTAAACTTTTGGAAATAACGCCTTACTTTTGGCGGAAAATCGGGATAATCAAATATTCCATCACCAGCGGCAATATCTGCCCAGAAATAACGTAAACTAGGAGCTAATTCACGAGCAGTTTCTATCGGTAAATTTAAAGGCGGTTCGGTTAATAAACGAAGCATAAATGGCAAACTGCGATCGCCCATCCACTCCCGGGAAAAATGCGGTAAATCAGGCCATTCTGGTAAAGAATCAATCCGATGACTTTCAATTTGTAACCATTTCCGCCCCAAATCATCAGCCCGAAAATGTAAAATCCGATAAGGATGAGGATAACTCACTAAAGAACCAGTCGTAATATCATAAATTCCCCGATCTTCAGCAATATCTTGAACGTGCAAATGTCCAGTAAAAACCAACTGCACCTGGGGACGTAAAATTTCCAACAACTCCGGCGCATTTTCCAACATATATCTGCGCCCCATTTGATGTTGAGATTGTCCCGGCAAATGTTCCACCACATTATGATGAATCATTACCAAAATCAATTCTTCCTTAGCAGTCGCTAAAACACCTTTTAACCAATCTAATTGAGCATCATCTAAACGTCCGATTTGCTCGCCTTGTTCATTAAAATTGTTAGAATTTAAACCAATTAAACGCACTCCCGGCAAAATTTCACAAGTGTAATAAAGTTGTTTCGGGTCATCATAACCAAATTTTTGATAATAACTGGGAAAATCTGCCAAACCGATCGCTTTTTCATCTGCCTTTAAAACAGGCACATCATGATTACCCGGCACCACGTAAACTGGAAAAGGTAACTGCGCCAACCGCTGTTTTAACCAAGCATGATTTTCCCGTTCGCCATGTTGAGTTAAGTCTCCTGGTAATAATAAAAAATCCAAGTCGAGTTGCGCCAAATGTTGAAAAGTCAATTCCAAAGCTGGAATGCTAACTTCTACCAAATGAAACCGATAAGGATTGTCCCAAATGGTGTGAGGAAGGGCAATGTGTAAATCACTAGCCACTGCGAAGCGAAATTCTAAACTCATGATGGCAATCTAGAGTTAAATGAGCAAAACCTTGATCCCCGTCGAGTATAACTAATGCTGAGCCTTAACGACCTCTATCTGTGTAGTTTAATTGCGAAAAAGGAGGAAAAATTTTGGCAGCTGTCCGAGTCCGCCAGCACGTTAACCCACTAAGCAAGAAGTACCAAACCCCAACAAGTACCCCAGACTGGAGTCAAATTTACGCCGATCTCAGTCAACCAATACATTTAGACATTGGTTGTGCTAGGGGTAGATTTGTGTTGAGTATGGCACAGATTCAACCTGATTGGAATTTTTTAGGGTTGGAAATTCGCGAACCGTTAGTTGATGAAGCAAATCAATACCGGGATCAATTGGGATTAGGAAACTTACATTACTTATTTTGCAATGTCAATAATTCTTTGCGTCCTCTCCTCAGTTCCCTCCCTCCCGGAAAATTACAGCGAGTGACAATTCAATTTCCCGATCCCTGGTTTAAAAAACGTCACCAAAAACGGCGCATGGTACAACCAGAAACGGTGGCTGATTTAGCTAATTATTTGGTGATTGGTGGTGAAGTATTTATTCAATCTGATGTGGAAAATGTGGCGATCGAAATGCGATCGCGCTTCCAAGAACACCCAGCTTTCCAAAAACAAGGTACCACCGAATGGCTAACCGAAAACCCCCTTTCAGTCCCCACCGAACGCGAAATCGCCACTTTTAATAAGGGGGAACCAGTTTATCGCGTATTATTTCGGAAAGTGGGGACTGGGGACTAGGGACTAGGGACTGGGGACTAGGGACTGGGGACTGGGAGAGTTTTGAGTTTTGAGTTGTAGGGGCGGGTTTAGCAGATAACTCTATGTTCACAGCAGAAGAGTTAACCACAAAACCCGCCCTTACAGATTGTCCCCAGCTACCCCCCCCCCCCAAAACCCCACAACCCCCCCCCCCCCACAACCCCCCCCCCCCCCCCCCCCCCAAGCCCCCAGCCCCGAGTCCCTAGTCCCCAGTCCCCACTTTCCGAAATAATACGCGATAAACTGGTTCCCCCTTATTAAAAGTGGCGATTTCGCGTTCGGTGGGGACTGAAAGGGGGTTTTCGGTTAGCCATTC
>NZ_JBHFNS010000069.1:0-90794 GCF_041929135.1 Floridaenema fluviatile BLCC-F154
ATTATCCTTTAACCGTCAGTTCGACGGGGTTAGCCTGTGGAGAATCTAACCAACTTAATGGCGCTGCTATTAAGGATTCTACGAAGCAGGAAGCAAACATCAGTCTACTTAGGTAGATTTGAGTAGGTTTTGCAGAACGGAGTTAATGGTTTTCAAACTTTCCTAGTCCCCAATCCCTAGTCCCTAGTCCCCGATTCCCTGGCAGTATGCTTGTAAGATGTGGATGCAATTGGCGATCGCGCCGAGATGCGCGATTTCATAGCCGTGGGTGTTTTGGGTGGGAAAGCTTAAGCAGGCGGCGCGGGCGACGTGACCGAATTTCATGGCGATCGAGGCATCGGAACCAAATCCGCTGAGAACTGCTAATTGTAAAGGTATGTCTAGTTGTTTGGCGACGGTTCGTAGGTCGTTGTTTAATGATTCGTCATATATTCCGTAGCCATCTTGTGATAGTAAAACTGGTGCTTCTCCGTCTTTAATTGGGTATTCGCTGGATAGGGGACAAATTTCTAGGGCGATTAAGGCTTCGAGTTTTTGGTTTTGGGTAAAGTATAGTGCTCCGATCGCGCCAACTTCTTCTTTTGCTGAGGCTACTAAATAAGTATCGACTGCGGGTTGTTTGATATTTTCGGCTAGGGCTAGGAGGATGGCGATCGAGGCTTTATTATCTAAGGTGTAACTGGCGATGTGGTCTTTGAGGCGGATGGGGCGTTTGCGGTGTTTGCCAATCACTACGCGAGTTCCGGGGCGAATACCTGCTGCTTCTAGTTCTTCGGTTGTCAGTTTGGTTTCTACCCAGGTATCTTCCCATTTTAAGGGTTTGTCTTCTTGGATGGCTTTTTGCGGTGATTCGTGGGAAACGTGGCGAGATCCAAAGGAAAGAATTCCACTTATTGTTTGATTGTCGCCTAGTAAGTCTAATACTCCTTCGCCGTAAACCCAAGGAAATGCGCCGCCTAGTTTGCGAATTTGGATTTTTCCTTCTGATTCGATGCTTTTAACGATCGCGCCGATTTCGTCTTTGTGGGCGGTGATGGCGATCGATCTGGTAGAATCTTTTCCGGGTAGGTGGGCGATGGCGTTTCCGGCGCGATCGATCCAAGCTTTTACTTGTATTTTTTCAAAGTGTTGGAGTAAGAGGCGATCGATTTCGCTTTCTGCGCCACTGGGCGAATGATGCAATACTAATTGTTCGATGATATTGAATAGATTGTCGTAGGAAGAGGTGGACATTTTTGGTTTTTTTTTAACGCAGATGAATGCAGATGAACGCAGATGAACGCAGATGTTGATCGGAGTTTTTGGCTTCGTTTATAATCTTGGTTTTTTTTACCACAGATGTCCACAGATGAACACAGATGAACACAGATGGAAAATGAGGGTTTTTGGTTTGGCGATAACAGATTGATAAAAAATCCCAGTCCCCAGTCCCCAGTCCCCAGTCCCCAGGTTTTAACTAGATTGATTTTTGACTTTTAATGCTTCTTGGGCTGATATCCCTTCGGTTGGAGTGCCAAAAAACCAAATTGTTCCAGCTGCTTCGGCGCGAGTTACGGGTTTTTTTGGTTGAAATAAAGTAGTGTATCCGTAAACTCGACGAATGTTAGAACTGTCTCCGTTTTGAAAATCTGTTAATACTGCTTTTAAGGCTTTTGGCTCAATTTTAAATGTATCTTGGAAGCCCCAAGTTTGTTTTATTGTCTCAAAGGTTGCACCGGAAGTTACTAATTTGCTGTCTAAGGGAACTTTCCAAAGTATCATTTGTTCTCTGGTTAATGGCGCATCAGGGCGAAACAATAATGCAGTATTATCTCCCGAAAGTTGACTAGGAATTATTCCGGCTTCTGCTAATCCTTGAATTGCGGCAAAATCTGGATCTGTACGGGGTACATCCTGAAAGGCTGGTTGGGAACTTTCGTTAGCTAACCTGATTTGTTTGGCTGGTTCCTTGGCTTTAATTTCATTATTTGCTGCCATTAACCATCGCGCAAATTCTCTTTTGGTAATTACTTTGTTTGGTTCAAATATGGTGCTGTTTGGATCGGTTTTTCCGGCTGTTTGGGCGGGAGTTAATACTCCTAATTGTCCTAATTCGGTAATATAAGAACGTAATTCTTTCGGGGCTTTGTTGACATCGGAAAATGTTAGTGATGTTCCCGTTAAAATAGTCGCATCAGGTGCGGAAGTTGCTTTTGGTGTCAGTGTAGCAGCTACTTCCGGGGTTGCTTCTGTTACGGGGGAAGGTGTAATGTTACTTTCTGGTGTTGTTTCGGCAGTTGTTTCCGGTGTTTCTTTAAGGTATTGAATCGTAAATTCTGTAACTTCAGGATTTTGGGTGGGTACAGCAGAAACGGTAACTTTTAAATCATTCAAACGTGCTTCTAAATTACCTGTTTGTCCATCGGTTTGATCTAAAAGTTCCCATTTATTATCTTGAAATTGTTGTTTATAGAAATTCTGAATTTTGTCTGCACTGTCAGGAGTAAACCAGCGAGTGTTAGTAACTGGTAATGTGGAGGTTACTTCCTGTAATTGTGCGTTGGGGTAACGGGGAATTTCTGTGGGAAAATCAGCTGGTAATTCTGCTACTGGTTGATTTTGGGGTTTTGTATTAGCAACATTCTGCCCTAAGTTAGCAGGGTTTTGTTTTAATTGTGGATCGGCTGCGAAGGTTTGTTCTAAGTTTTTGCTGGCTGGATTATTGGCGCAAGCAGTTAGGGAACTTAGCAGCAGGATGATTAAAGTTAGAGATACAGCAGGACGTTTAGTATACACCGCAGGAACTCAGAATTGTTTTTCTTCCCTACCCTAGCGTATCAGGAAACAGGTTGCTGGTTTTGGGGGTGATGCGATCGGAAATTACCCCCCCGAAAGTGAGATTTCCGATCGCATTCAGTTAATCTAAAAAATATTCGGGCTGTTAGTCATCTGTTCAACACGGCTTTGACAAGATGGGCAATTACAACCGACAATCGATCTGATAATTTCCGATCGTCTATCATTATTTTCTATTGTCAATTGTTGCAGGTTTGATTGTGCGATCGTACTCTCTACGCTTTTGGCAGGTTGTAAGTTAATTTCTCCAGCTATTGCCGTATTACTGGATAGTAAAATTACAGCTAAAGAACTACAACCAAGCAAACTCAACTTATCTGTATTCATAATTCCAGTTGCCTAACAGTCTCGCTAAGTTATTTTATTCAATGATTGTTGAGGTTGCCAATATGTTCCCATTTTATATCAAATCGGAGATCCCCCTAAATCCCCCTTAATAAGGGGGACTTAAAACTCTGTATGGTTCCCCTTGGTAAGGGGGACTTAAACAAGAGTCTTGTTTCCTCTGGTTCCCCCCTTGTTAAGGGGGGTTAGGGGGGATCAAGCCTCTGTAGCAAACATTTACCTCATCGATCTTATCTAGATGCAAAACCTTTTCCTCGCGAAACTTTTGACCAAATAAATATTTCGCCGTTGCTACCTCCTGCGGCTAATTTGTTACCTTGGGGTTGCCAAGCGAGACAGGAAAAACCTTCATTTGCGCCATCGAGAATTTGCACTATTTCTTTAGCTTTTTCCCAAATTCCGATTAACCCATCTTCAGCAGCGGAGGCGAGGAGAAAAGTTTGGGGTTGAAAGGCGATCGCCTGTACAATTCCATCATGGCTATCTAATAATTTACCTTGCCAACCTATTGATTCGTCAGCAGCTTTTTCCCACACGACAACACTTTGGGCAGTTGCAACTGCTAAACGTGGCGCACCAATTGATGTTAACAAATCTGACCAACTTAAGGCGCGAATTTTACCGGGAAAACCTCGCATTAACCAAGGTTCAGGAATATCCCATTGCCAAACTGCTAAAGTATTATCTAAGTTTGCAGAAGCAATAAATTTACTGTCTCCTGACCATGCTAGAGTTAAACTGGCAACCGGAATTTCTAAGTTTCTTGGGTCGTCATTCCAGTTTTTAGCATCCCATATTTTTACGCCTAGCTGACCGCTAATTGCTAAGTTTTCGCCGTTGGGTCGCCAAGCTATACTTAATACTGAAGATGATTCAAAATTTAGCGTTACTTCTACTTTTTGGCTGTCAGCATCCCAAATTTGCACGTATTTTCCCATGCTAAATGCTAGCTGGTTAGTTTGGGGATGCCATGCTAGTTTATCAACCCAGTTCGGGGCGTTTTCTAAAGTAGTAATTAGTTGGGTTTCTTCTGCTTCTAACCGCCAAATTTTGACTTCTCCATTTTGTCCTCCTGCTGCTAAGTATTGCCCATCGGCAGAAAAGGCTAGGCAATCTACAGATTGGTCGTTTGCTGTTTGGAGATAGACCAAGTTTTCTCGATCTTTTAATAAGATAATTTCTCCGGCTGCGTCACTGGCGGCGAGAGTTTTTCCATCAGTTGACCAAGCTACAACGGTGATATAATCTGATAATGTACCTTGCCAAGTTTGGTCGAGGATTTTGTTAGCTGCTAAACTAAACACTGGCGAAAGTCCTCTTTTAATTTTGCTTCATCTAAGTTGCGTCCGATGAAAACTAATTCGTTTTTTCGGGTTTCGTTGGGTTTCCATTTGCGATCGGGTTTTCCTTCAAATATCATGTGTACGCCTTGAAAGACAAAGCGTTGATCTTCTCCGGCTATGTTTAATATGCCTTTCATGCGGAAAATATCTGGCCCTTGAGTTCGCAATAAGTTAGAGATCCAGTTGTTGAGTTTTTCTTCGTCTAATTCTCCTGATTCTACTATTGCTACTGAAGCTACTGTTTCATCATGTTCGTGGGCATTTTCGTTGAGAAATTGCGGATCGATTTCTAAGGCGCGATTCAAATCAAAGGCGTTTACTCCTAGCAATGCTTCCATTTCTAATTCGGAGTTTTGAGTACGATAAATTTTCGCTATTGCATTCATCGCCCGGATTCGCTTTTCTAATTCTTCAAGTTCTTCGGGGGTGACTAAATCGGTTTTGTTTAATAAGATGACATCGGCAAAGGCAATTTGTTCTTGGGCTTCGTCGGTTTCCCAATGTTGCCAAATATGTTTGGCATCGACTACGGTTACTACTGCATCTAAGGAGATTTTATCCCTCATGTCTTCATCGACAAAGAAGGTTTGAATTACTGGGGCGGGATCGGCTAATCCGGTGGTTTCTATTACTAGGTGATCGAATTTGTTTCGGCGTTTCATTAGGTTGCCAATTATCCTAATTAAGTCGCCTCGAACTGTACAGCAAATGCAGCCGTTGTTCATTTCAAATATTTCTTCGTCTGTGTCGATTATTAGTTGGTTGTCTATGCCAACTTCGCCAAATTCGTTGACGATTACGGCTACTTTTTTGCCGTGTTCGTAGGTTAAAATTCGGTTGAGTAAGGTGGTTTTTCCTGCACCTAAGTAGCCTGTTAGTACGGTGACGGGGACGAAGTTTTCTGTTGTGTTTGTCACTGTTATTGCCTCTCTGTTGATATTTAGTTGGCTTCGTAATTTCTTTTTTTTTGAACCACGAAGACACGAAGGACACGAAGGAAGAAGAAGAAGAAGAAGAAGAGGATTTTATAGCAGTCCTACATTATTTGTGATTTTTCCTTTTTTTGAACCGCAGAGACGCAGAGGACACAGAGGGGGAGTTAAGGAGGGGTTATTTTACGGGTTGGTTAGGGCTGCTATGGTTTATGGACTTGAAAATATTATAATCATTCTCATTCTACTTTATTTTGCTGTTTGAGAATGTTTAGTTTTGTAAAAATGGCAGGATTTCGGCGGCGATTTCTTGGGGGAATTCTTCGTGCATTCCTAGAGAACCTGGGAGGCGGCGGGTTTGAATGTTGGGTAGTTGGGCTAGGTTGTCCATTTCTTGTTTTGATTTGGGGGGACATTGTTCGCCAATTACTATCATTATTGGTAGGGAAATTGAGTTAAATAAACTGAGGAATTCGCTGTTTGTTTGGATGGGATCTAATGCGCCTGTGACGAAGGCTACGGGGGCAAATTTTCCGCCCGGTTTTTGGGTGATTTGCCATTTTTTATCGATAAAATCCGATGTAAGTATTTTTGGATCGGTGAATACGTGGCTTTGATACATATAACTGAGGAAGGGTGGCGCAGTGTTTAAGCTGTAGAGAATGTCGCCTAAGATTGGCGATCGCACTGTCTCCCGAATTATACTAAACCAATCTTGCTGTTTCCCTGCCATTGTGGGCAAGGGGCCTCGCCATGTGGGGGCGGTTAAAACAATATGCGAAAATAATTCTGGTTGTTGATTGGCTAGCTGCATCACGTAACCTGCGCTGTGTCCGGCTGCAACGACGGCTACAGGGGTTTTAAACACTGTTTTGACGAAATCTGCCAAAAATTGCTGGAATATGGCTGGTTTGTAGTCTAGGGGCGGGCGATCGGATTCGCCAAATCCGGGCCAATCTAATGTTACTGTTTGAAAATGGGGCGCTAGTAAGTTGGCGATTCCTGCCATTTCGGAACGGCTGGAAACTGTGCTAAAAGCTGGTAAGAGTAAGACTGGTGTTCCTTCGCCTGCGGTTTCGTAAACTACCCATAATTGTTGACCTTGCCAGTTCCAAGCGTATTTTTGCAAAAGTCTGTCGGTGTTGGTGGGGTAAGTTGCTGGAGATGTGGTGTTCATGGCTAGAAGGGAAAAAGGTTTTCGTTTGCATCCGTTCTAGCCTTTAATTTAGGTCAGGTTGGCTGACCACGCAACTGTCGCAGGGAACGAACACAGGCGGGACAATCGCAACCAAACAATGCTACGGCAGATTCGCTTTCTTCTTCGGTAAAATCTAACATGGGTGTGTTGTCTTCCCCAGGTTGCACGTTAGTTGGTGTCACCATCGCTATTGGTAAACTTGATTTTTTGACACACACTAATTTCTTGGTGTGTACCGAAGGGCTACAAACTAAATCCTGTTTATTAGTTTCCCCAGTTTGGCTAATTATTTCCGATGCTTGTGCGGGGTTGATGGTGACAAACAATGACAGTATAGACCCTAAAAGTGTCGGTCTAGTCAGTAAAACCAGCAAAATTCTACTCATTGGCTTCCATCACAAATATCTACTTCTTCGCACAGATTATCCGGTATAATACCGCAAAAAGAAACAGAAAAGCAAAAATCTCCCAAATTGCCCTCAGAATTTGGGTTCCAACCTCCTCCTTTTCTTCTCTCTGCGTCCTCTGCGTCTGGAGCGGTTTATATCGAATCTAATTATCTCGTTAAACAATTATTAAGTTGCTGATTAATTTCCAGCGCATTTAAAGAACGCCCAATAAACACTATTTGATTGCTAGGTTTTCCTTGCCATTCTTCATCTTTTAAGTCGTAACGTTTACCGCTAAGTTGAAAAATATGCCTTCTGGTACTTTCTTTAAACCAAAGAATTCCTTTAGCCCGAAACACACCAACTGGCAATTTATCTTGTAAGAATACCTGGAATTTTTTCACGGCGAAAGGGCGATCGCTACGAAAGGAAAGAGAAACAAATCCATCATTAGCAATATGATTGGCATTATTCGGAATATTGGCTAAATCGAGATTCTGGTAAAATTCAGGTTGGGAGAGTTGGACATCTAAAATTAAGGGTAGGGGAACTTGTCCGTATTGCGATCGTAAAATTCTCGCCCCACCTTTGATCGTATCAAAAAAGTTTTCTAATTCTGCGACTTTTTCTTCTGGGACTAAATCTATTTTATTCAAGATGATAATATCACCGTAAGCCACCTGATTAAGTGCGATCGGACTATCCAAATCATCTGGGGTAAAATACTCAGCATCCACTACAGTTAAAACCGAATCTAACGCGATAAACTCTCTTAATTCTGTGCCAACTAAGGTGAGGATAATCGGTAAAGGATCTGCTAAACCCGTAGTTTCAATTACTAGATAATCAATCCGGTCTTGTCGTTCTAAAATTTTATAAACTGCATCGACTAAACCAGTATTCATTGTACAACAAATGCAGCCATTACTCAACTCTACCATGTCTTCTTCTAAAGAAACAAGTAACTGGCTGTCAATATTAATGTCGCCAAATTCATTAACTAAAACTGCAACTTTCAAATTCTCCTGATTTTTGAGTATTTGATTCAGTAAGGTAGTTTTCCCACTACCCAAAAAACCTGTAATTATGGTGACAGGCATTCCCCTCTTGGGAATTTCTGCCAGGAAATTTTGCTCTGTTACTATTAATTGTTTCATGATTCCGAAGTGAGAGATTGATAGGAAAACGCCTGTTTTTTCATGGTTTGAAAGATGTTGTAAAACCCATTGGCGCGAGAAGGAGTTAAACTAACATTCAAGCCCGTATCTTTAATAAAATCTGGAGAAAGTTCTAAAATTTCTGTAGGTGTTAGTCCGTTCAATCCGGTAATTAATAACCCTACCAAACCTTTAACTAACTGGGAATCAGCATCTCCCTGAAAATAAACTTTCCCGCCTTGTAACTCAGAGGTAATATAAACTTGAGAAACACAGCCAGGAACTTTGTTTTCAGGAAGTTTGGCTGCGGCGGAAAATTCTGGCAACTTTTTGGCATACCAGAGGAGTTGTTCGTAGCGCAATTTAGTATCACTTTGACGGGCAAAACGTTGCACTATTTTGGCTAAGGAATCTGGTAATTGTGGCATTTTTCCTAACCTAAAATCATGGCTACTTCTTTGGCAAAATAGGTAAGAATTAAGTCAGCGCCAGCACGTTTAATACTCAACAAAGTTTCTAACATTACTTGTTTTTCATCAATCCAACCTTGTTGGGCGGCAGCTTTAATCATCGCATATTCACCACTAACGTTATAAGCGGCAACTGGCAGATTTGTTTCGCTGCGAATTTGGTGAATAATATCCAGATAAGCTAAGGCAGGTTTTACCATGACAATATCTGCACCTTCGGCAATATCTAAGAAGGTTTCTTTGATTGCTTCTCTGGCGTTTCCTGCATCCATTTGATAGGTTTTTTTGTCGCCAAATTTGGGTGCGGAATCTAAAGCATCTCGAAAGGGGCCATAATAAGCTGAGGCATATTTTGCGGAGTACGCAAGGATGCCAACGTTAATATATCCTTCGGCATCTAAAGCTTTGCGAATTGCGCCAATTCTGCCATCCATCATATCAGAAGGTGCTACCATATCTGCCCCTGATTCGGCTTGAGAAAGTGCCATTTTTACTAACACCTCGACGGTAGGATCGTTGAGAATTGTGCCGTTTTCATCTATTAATCCATCATGCCCATGTGTGGTGAAAGGATCGAGGGCAACATCGGTAATTACTACTATTTGTGGTACTGCTTGTTTAATTGCTTGAACTGTTTGTTGTACTAGTCCTTCGGGGTTGTAACTTTCGCTGCCTGTGTCGTCTTTTTTACTTTCGGAAATTACGGGAAAAAGGGCTATGGCGTTAATTCCTAATTCGGCAACTGCGGCGATTTCTTCTAATAGTAAATCTGGGGTGTAGCGATAACATCCCGGCATTGATGTAATTTCTACTTTTTTTCCCTCTCCTTCCATGACAAAGAGGGGATAAATTAAGTCGTTGACGCTGAGATTGGTTTCTTTTACCATGCGTCGCAAGGCAGGGGTACGCCGCAAGCGACGGGGGCGATGGGTTATGTTTGGTACGGAGGAATCAGGGTTTGAGGTCATGGCGGCAGATTAATTATAGAATGATTCTCATTATATAATTAGTTGTACCAAACCAGAGAAGGGGATTGGGGACTGGGGACTGGGGACTAGGGACTAGGGATTGAGCAAAAATGAATTTTATCTGTGTAGGCTATGGGAAGGTTAAGCTTACATCTGTGTTCATCTGTGTTTATCTGTGGATATCTGTGGTAAAAAAATATTTCTATTCTAAAATTACATAATTTACTAAGTCGGTGATTTGGGGATCGGGGAAGCGGTTTAAGATGCGCCAAAGTACTGTATAACTACCATCTGGATTGCGCGAAATCGGGCGAAAAGCAATTAATAAATCGCTGCTAGGTGTTGTTAGTAATAATTCCAGGTTGCGGCGTTGTCTTTTGTTAATTCGTTCGTTGTTTAATACTGCTTCTGGTAGTTGAAATTGCACTGTTCGTACTAAATAAGTGTGGTTTAAAATTGCTGGCGCTTGGGCAAAAAGTTTAATGCAACATACGTCTTCAATTTTTCCGGTGATGAAGAGGCGACGATCGATCTGCAACGCCTCCAATCTATCGGGTGGTTGATATTTCAAGAAAAATTCTCTGGTAGGTTCTGCAATATTTAATAACTTAGCATTGAGATTTTCGATTGGTACATCTCCTAAGTCTTCAATAAACCCGTAATTTAATCCTCGCTGCACAATTTGAAATTGATTATTGTCAAGTTGAATTTCTAAACGGGGCAGAAATACACCTGTTTCGGCTAAAGGTGGATAAGGAAAACGTTCTAATCTACTTGCTAATAATCGACTGCGTAATTCTTTCGCGTCTTGGCGATAAAATTCTGCTGGTAATATTCGGGCAATTCCTGTGTTTTCTAAGGCGAGAAATGGACTGTATAATTGATTAAGTGCTGCGGAAATATCGTAGGGATCTTCTATTAGTTGACTGGGAAAATTAAACCTAGTTGGAGGGGGAAAAAGTGCGGTTGCTTGGGAGAGTAATCTTCTGGTGGTTAACAGGGGGGTGGTTGCTTCGATCGAAATGGCGATCGCAGGTAAAACTGGCGGTAAATATCCCTCTATTGGTTGTTTAGCTTCTCTGCCAATTATAGGCGGTTCTGGTGAAGGTAAAGGTGTAATTTGTGGAGGCGAAATTGGTTGTACATCTCCCAATCTAACTAACCTTCCGTTGATGATTGGTTTGAGAGTTTCTAAGCTGTTAGTGGAAATGTAAAGGTAACAGTAAAGTTGTAATTGTTCTGGTGTTAAACTAACGAATGGTGGTAGGTTAGTTGAGTTTCCTAAGCTAACAATTCGACAAAGATCTACAGGGGAAGCGTAGTAGCTTCTGAGGAAGCGATCGACTGCTGAGGTATGCAGGAAAAGTTGCGATCGTACTCCTCTGAGAAATTCTGGATCGGCGCTGGCGATCGCCTTTTCTAAGCGAGAAACTAAATAAATTTGTTCCTGTACCAGTTGTTCTGCTGATTGCCAAAAATTTGTTGATTGATTTGATTGATATGAAGGCATGAAAGGATTTTCTTGCGCCTTCACAAGTTGGGGAGAAAACAACAAAAGTGGTAACAGCAAAGATAAAGGCTTTTTCATGGATTCGGGTTTTTTCTAATTACCAACCATCTTTTTACCACATCTTTTAACTTTCGCGATCTTCTATATTTCGATCGTCCTCTTTCAGGTTAATATTTTCTACTGGTAATTCTTCTTTTGGCGAGTCAGTTGGTATAATTACGACTTTAGTTGTCCGATCTTCTTTCTTTTTCTCCCATTCATCGAGTACGTCTTTAATTAAAACTTCTTTAATCCAAACTTTTCCGACAACAGTAATTGGCAAGGCTAAAACTAATCCCAAAAAGCCAAAGAATGTAGCAAAAAGCACCTGAGAAATTAAGGTAATTGCTGGTAAAAGTGATACCTGTTGCGCCATTACATAAGGAGTAATAAAGTTGCTTTCCAGTTGTTGAATAAATATGTAAAGAATTAACACTAAAAGAGATTTCCAGGGACTATCTAATAGTGCCACACCCATCGGCAAAACTACACTTAATGTCGGGCCAATATTGGGTATAAAATTTAGTAATCCGGCTAAAACTCCTTGTGCTAATGCTAATCTTACGCCAATAATTGAAAGTCCAACAAAGCTTAACAAGGCAACCAAAGTCATACTAATAATTGCGCCAATTACCCATTTTCCTAATGCTACTTCACACTCATTTAAAATTTCTTCTACTCGTCGTCGATAAAAAGAGGGAAATAGCCGGACAAATATTTTGCGATAAGCTAAGGGTTGAGCTAACATCATTATTGAGACAACTAGCACAAATAAAAAGCTCAAAATCATTCCTAATGTATTAGAAACAAATACACCAGCACCCCCAACTAATGACTGGACGAAAGGTTGTAATTGTTGGATTAATTGTTGGCTAGGACGGAAAATTTTTGTATTAATATTAGGTCGAGGTATATATTGGTTTAGCCAAGGTGGTAAGTCATTAATCAGTTGTCTAATTCTGGTACTCCAAATGTCGATCGCCCGTGGAAACAATTCAATCAATTCCTGAGATTGAGCAATAAAAGGCGGTACAATTAAAAAGAAAAAGCCAATAGTAACCGCAAAAAACAGAATTAAAGAAAGTATTACTGACCAAAATCTAGGCAGTTTTAATTTTTTGGTTAACCAACGGACTAATTGATTTAAGGAGGTGGCAAATACAATGGCTGCAAATACTAGCAACAGCAATTGCCGAATTTCCCAAAGAATATATAAACAAATAATAATAACTAATAGGCCGACTATTTGACCCAATTTCACTGTCTTAACTCCTTGATATTTTGCTTATTTTGTGATGTAATCGATCTGATAAATTGCTGGTTATTTTTAATTTTAGGTTTGCTGTTGTTGATATCGCCACCAAAGTGCGATCGCTAATACTACCGTCGGCAGCACTACAATTATCAAGGCTATTTGTGATTCTGCGGGAACATTCAAATAGGGACAGAAATATTTAATAATTACTGACAAAATTGTAGAAAAAATGAATATTTTCAGGATGACTTGAGTTTTACTTTCCATTGTTTTATTCGCCTAAATTAGGTAACTAAATGTTGGTGCAGTAAGGCAGAAATAATTGATAAATTGAAAAAGGTAAAAAGCTGAATAGAAAAGTATTATTTCTTCCGCTTTCTGCCTTCTGCCGTCTTCAACTATCGACGATATTCGTCACCACAATCACCAATGTATTTGAATAAATCTTGGGATTGTTGTGTAACAGTATTGATTTGTTCAATATCCTCTCGATCCAAGGTGAAATTAAACACTCTGGAGTTATCTTGAATATGTTCTGAGATTCCTAATCTTGCGCCGACAATTACTCCTCCGACTGCTGGTTTATCAAGTATATACCGAACCGCAACGTTAGGAATACTAATTTGGTGTTTGGCGGCGATTTTTTGCAAAACTTTAAGCAATTCTTGGAATAAATTCCACCCTCCCCAAGCGTCAATCATATTTTTATATTTTCGCAAGGAAACTGTTTCTAATGTCATGGGATTGGGTTCTGGTTTATCGAGATATTGTTCTGATACAAACCCACCACAAACAGTTCCGTAAGTGAAAAGTTTCACATTATGTTGTTCGCATAATTGAATCATTTTGACTTCGGGACGGCGATCGACTAAAGAAAACTGCACTTGGTTGGAAACAATTTTGATCCCCTCTTCTAAAATAATTTGTAGATGTTCGGTATCAAAATTAGTTAAAGCTAAATGCTTAATTTTCCCTTCTTCTTGCAATTCTGCCATATACTTCAAGGCATCCAAGTAATTGCGATCGCGATATTCCCACCAGTGAAATTGCATTAAATCTAACGATTCTACTGCCATTCTGCGACGAGAAATATTAATATTATCTTCCACTATTTTTCGGGTCATTTTTCCTGGTCTGGGTACCCATTTAGTGAAAGCTTGAATGTTAGATAATGCCGCTTCTCCACGGCTAGCAACAAGCTGACGACGAAATTCGCCAATAAAATCTTCTGCTGGCCCATAATGGTCGGCTAAATCCCAAGTTGTAAAGCCTGCATCGACGTATTTCAACATAGTTTCGATCGCTGCTTTCGGGTTAATTCGTCCATGTGCGCCCGACACTTGCCACATTCCGTTTAGTATGCGACAAATATTTAAATCTGGGGTAAATTGTAGTCGGCTTGAGGCGGGTAAATTCATCTACTACTCAATTCCTTGGTTAACAGCAGATGCCATAGATTTTAACACTATTGCTGTAGGAGATGGAACTATTAAGAACAGTGTAATTTTTGACTGTTTCCGCCAAAGTTAAGGAAGAATATATTTAAGCTGTACTAAATAAATAAAAAAATGAAATTCAATACTCTTAAAAGTTTCGGGTGGTTTGCAGCTTTATGGTTAATTTTAACTGCTTGCAACAATCCTACACCCACCAATAGGGAAATTAATACAACTCCAGCCACAGATAAATTTACAGTTGGATTAATTTTAGTAGGGCCAAAAAATGATGCTGGTTGGAGTCAAGCACATTATGAAGCAATGCAGTACGTAAGCCAAAAGCGGCCAAACGTGGCATTAGAATATGTGGATAAAGTTAATCCAAGCGATCGGCCTAATATCAAGGGTTCACAAGTAGCTGATGAATTAATTGCTAAAGGCGCAAAGCTAGTTATTTTTAACTCAGATGACTTAAAAGATGATGCTTTTGAAACAGCGAAAAAACATCCTAACATTGCAATAATTCATGCTTCTGGTGATTACTCTTGGCAAGAGGGAAAAAACTTTAAAAATCAGCAGAATTTAGTGAATATTATGCCACAAATGGAGTATGGCAGAATGATTGCAGGTTGTGCGGCTGCTTTAAGTACTGAAAATGGCAAAATTGGCTTTTTAGGACCATTAATAAATGATGAAACTCGCCGCTTTGTTTCTGCTGCTTATTTAGGCGCAAAACACTGTTGGGAAAACTATCGAAAAAAAGACATTAAAGACTTAAATTTTAAAGTGACATGGATAGGTTTTTGGTTTAATATTCCTGGCGTAACTTTAGATCCGACTAAAGTTGCTGATGACTTTTATAACAGTGGTTACGATGTGGTAATGACAGGAATTGATACGCCTGAAGCGGCAGTTCAAGGGAAAAAAGCAGCGGCAGCTGGCAAAAAAGTGAAGTTTCTCCATTACACTTTAAAAACAGGTTGCGATTTAGCACCAGATATTTGTTTAGGTGTGCCAATATACAACTGGGGGCCATCCTATTTAGATACAGTGAAAAAAGCCGAAGCTGGTCAAATAAAACCCGAATTTATTTGGGGAAAACCTGATTGGAATAATATCAATAACCCTGATACTTCCGCAGTAGGTTTTGTAGTTGGTAAAGCCTTAACTGCGGAGAACAAAAAAACCTTAGATCGGTTTATTAAGGGTTTAGGAGATGGTAGCATTAATCTTTACCAAGGCCCATTAAAATTCCAAGATGGTACAGACTTTTTAAAAGCTGGAGAAAAGGCTACACCCCAACAAATTTGGTATATGCCCCAATTACTTCAAGGAATTGAGGGTAAGAGTAAATAATCCAATCTAAAAGAGAGAATTGGTTGCCAAAAATTCTCTCTTTACTCTCTCTGCGTCCTCTGCGCCTCTGCGGTTTAAAAATCTTCCCTATCTATTACCTAACTGATGAAAATTGAACTGCAAAATATCACCAAACGTTTTGGTAATGTGCTAGCAAATGATGATGTTTTTCTGACTGTAGAAGCTGGTACAATTCACGGAATTTTAGGAGAAAATGGGGCGGGAAAAAGTACTTTAGTGAAAATCCTCAGTGGTTTTATTAGACACGATCGCGGAACAATTTTACTCAACGGAAAACCTACAGAAGTTAAAACTCCCGCTGCTGCCATTCGTGCCGGAATTGGAATGTTACACCAAGATCCGCTAGATTTTCCCACTTTATCTGTTTTAGATAATTTTATGATTGGCAGAGAAGAGGGAAAGGCTAAAACTTCCTCTGTTGTTCTGCCGAAAAAGTTAGCCAAAAAGGAGTTAAAAACCTTAGCATTTGAGTTCAATTTTTATCTGGATGTTAACGAGATTTTGGGAAATTTAACAATAGGAGAACGGCAACAGTTAGAAATTTTACGATTATTATCTTTAGGCGTAAAAACGCTAATTTTCGATGAACCAACTACGGGGATTTCTGCACTGCAAAAAGATGCTTTGTTTGCGGCAATGCGAAAATTAGCCGATTCAGGTAAGTCGCTGATTTTTGTGTCTCACAAATTGGAAGATGTGGGGGTTTTGTGCGATCGCGTCACGGTAATGCGCCAAGGAAAAGTAGTTGGCAAGGCGAAACTTCCTTGCCCAGAAAATCGCTTAGTTGAAATGATGTTTGGGCGAGAATTAGCAACTCCCAACAAGCCAAAAACTGCTAGTGCTGAAATCGCCTTACAATTGGATAATATTATAGTAAAAACCGAACGATTAACTCTACAAATTGACGAATTAAATATAAAATCAGGTGAGGTAATTGGATTAGCGGGATTAGAAGGTAACGGACAAAAATTGTTACTGTTAATCTGTGCAGGTTTGTTGTCACCAACGTCAGGAAATATTATGATTAATGGTCAAGATATGTCTAAGAAAACATATCAAAATTACCTGAAAGCTGGAGTAGGTTTTCTCCCAGCAGATAGACAAAAAGAAGGTTTAGTAAATGGGTTAACTATTCAAGATCATGTAGCTTTACGTCAGTCATTAGGAAAACGTGCTTTTGTAAATTGGAAAGAAATTTTAACAGTTAGTAAAGATAAAATTAGTTTGTTCAACATTCGGGGAAAAGCTGATACTAAAGTTGAAAGCTTATCAGGGGGAAATCAACAACGTACCCAATTAGCTTTATTACCAATGCCGTTAAAGTTATTGTTAATGGAACATCCAACCAGAGGCTTAGATATTGAATCAACAATTTGGGTTTGGCAACAGTTAATCGCCCGTTGTCAAACTGGCACAACAATTTTATTTACTTCCTCAGATTTAGATGAGATAGTGCAGTATAGCGATCGCATTTTAGTCTTCAGCGGTGGCAATGTTTCTGCACCAATTGATACCAAAGAATTAACAGTAAATAAACTTGGGCAAATGATTGGCGGAAAGTTTGAAGATGGGGGATTGGGGACTAGGGATTGGGGACTGGGAACTGGGGAAGAATAAGCTTGATTTTTGTTGGTATGGGTAAAAATATATGGAAAATAACCAAATCAAAATCAAAGATTATTACTTACGGATTGGTTCAATAATTCTGGCTTTTCTATTCGTTACTCTCATGATTTTCCTAGCTGGCGCATCACCAACCGAGGTATTTGTGGCGCTGTGGCAAGGAATTTCTAACCCCGATCAATTTGCCCGTGTACTATTAACTTTAGCACCATTATTGTTGTGTACTAGTGGCTTAGTTTTTACCTTTATGGTAGGGCTTTATAACTTGGGAATTGAAGGGGAAATGATCGTGGGGGCGATCGCGACTACCTTCGCCTTACGCATATTTCAAGATATGATTCCCGGCTATTTAGCCATACTTTTAGGAATGACTTTTGGCATCTTTGGTGGTGCTTTTTGGGGGCTATTTGCTGGGGTATTAAATGTTTATGGTAAAGTCAATGAAATTTTTGCTGGACTAGGCTTAAACTTTGTGGCTCAAGGATTAACATTGTACCTAGTTTTTGGCCCTTGGAAACGTCCGGGTGTAGCTTCAATGAGTGGCACAGAACAGTTTAAAGAATCTGTTTGGTTGCCGACAATTGGAAATACTGAATTTAGTCCGATCGCTTTAATTTTAGCAGTTTTAGGATTAGTGCTAACAGTGATAGTTATTCGCGGTACTTATTTCGGTTTACAATTGCGTGCTGTCGGGCAAAATTTACGGGCATCTTATATATTAGGAATTCCCGCTTATCGCCGACTTTTAGGTGCTTTTGCTATTTGTGGCGCTTTTGGTGGAATAGCTGGGGCATTGCAAGTTTTGGCAGTATTTCATCGCTTAATTCCTAATATTTCGAGTAACCTGGGTTTTTTAGCTTTACTAATTGGGATGTTGGTGGGAGATGGGATTTTATGGATTTTGCCAGTAGCTTTCTTTTTCAGTGCCTTAAATGTGGGTAGTTTACAATTACCTTTATCTTTGCAGTTAGAGTCATCTTTAGCGGGAGTAATTCAAGGAACTTTGGTGTTATTTGTGCTACTGGCAAGGGCATTTAATAAGTAGTAAATTGCTGATTTAGCGATCGCGTTCCAAATCCTGAATCGCTTTTTCCCAATACCATTCTTCCGGCATTCCGGGATATTTATAACGGGCAATATCCACCAAACGATCGGCAATATCTCGGTATCCACCAACCATTCTAATTAGTTGATTTTGTAATTCTGATAAAGATGTAGAATTGCTAGGAGAAAAGAAATCTGCGGAATTTTTTCTTTGATAACGTCGGGGACGAGATTGTACTTTTTTAATTTGATCTAATATTTCTCGATATTGTTGCCAATCTCCGCGATTAAAGTAAATATTAGCAGCTTGTTGGTAATCCTCAATTGCCCCTGGTAAATCTTCAAAATCTAAACGGGCAACTGCCCTTTGATAATAAGCTTGAGGATCGTCTGATTTCTCTTGAATTACGCGAGAATAATCTTCAATTGCTAAGCGATGATTAGCAGATTTGTGATGAGCTTTACCTCGATAAATGTAAACATCAATGTAGCTAGGATCGATCTGTAATGCTTGGTTGCAATCATTAATTGCGCCGCCATAATCACCCATTTCCATCCGTACCATTGCCCGATAACAATAAGCTTGTAAGATTTGAGGATTGAGTTGTAATGCTTGATTTAAATCATTAATTGCTTGTTGATAATAACCGAGTTTAGATAATACCATTCCTCGATAAGAATGTGCTTGAGCATCATTAGGATCGGCTTGAATTAGCCAGTTTAAATCTTCCCAAGCTTCTGTTAATTTGCCTCGTTGTACTTTTTGCAAAACCTGATAATAAAAACCAGTATGGGTAGCTAATGCAGCTTGGGCGCGATTTTGTTCGGCTTGAATTTCTGTAATACTATCAATGCAACGTTGGCAATTTTGCTTATCTTTTTCTGCTAAATAAATGTTAGCAGCTTGCTTAAAACTGACGATCGCTTCCGCCAAATTTCCCAAGCGGCGCAAAGCTGTTCCTTGTAAACTATAAGCAGGAGCTAAATTGTTATTTAATTTCAAAGTTTGTTCGGCATCAGCAAGCGCCCCAGCATTGTCTTTTAACGCTAATTTAGTTAATCCGCGACTTAAATAAATTTCGGTTCTTTCCGGTTGTAATTGCAAAGCTTGGTTGTAGTCAGCGATCGCGCCTGTACGATCGCCTAACTCAAAACGACACCTTCCCCGTTTATAATATGCCTCAATTAGTTGAGGATTGATTCGCAAAACGCGATCGAATTCTCGCACTGCGCCAGCAAAATCTCCCGCAAGCGCCTTTTCTAATCCACGATTGTAAAACTCTTGTTCTTGATCCATGTTACAAAATCCATTTACCCAACCCTTATTTATTACTTTAGCTCATAGCAAAAATCCTGCACTAAATTACACTTAATAGTTCTAAAATTTAAATTTTTACTAATTTTTTCTACCTATCAGTCAAAAGATATCATATAATTTACGAGATTTATTAAACTTATAAAATAGATAATGAACGAGAATTTTATTAACGAAATCTTGACTATTTTAGCTACAGCGATCGCCACTTCCACCCCCTTAATTTTTGCTTGCATTGGCGAAACAATTTCCGAACAATCAGGAGTAATTAACCTTTCCGCCGAAGGCACAATTATGATGGGGGCAATGACGGGATTTGCGATCGCCAAATTCACCGATAACTTATTATTAGGATTTTTAGGTGCCGCAATAGTTGGGGCAATTATCGCTTTAATTGTTACCTTTGGTGCAATTACTTTGAAACAATCACAAGTGGCGATCGGCTTTGTTCTCGCCCTACTTGGCACAGATTTATCATCATTTTTAGGCAACCCAATTGTCAGAGTACCTGGGCCAACTGTACCTAACTTTAAAATTCCTATTTTACAAGATATTCCAATTTTTGGAAAGTTACTTTTTCAAAGTGACTTGTTAGTTTACCTGAGCTATTTATTAATTATTTTCACTTGGTTTTATTTTTACCACACCAAACCCGGATTAACATTAAGAGCAGCAGGAAATCAACCAGCAGCAGCCTTTGCTAGAGGCACAAACGTCATTTTATTGCGTTACTTTTACACTCTTTTAGGTGGTGCATTAATGGGAATTGCTGGAGCCGCTTTTTCCTTAGATTTTAAAGCAGGTTGGAGCTATCGCCACACAGCTGGTTATGGTTGGATTGCCCTGGCGATCGTAATTTTTGGAGGTTGGCATCCCTTAAAAGTTGCCTTTGGAGTTTACTTGTTTGGTATTTTACAATCCTTAGCCAGTGTCGCTCAAAGCGCCATTCCTAACGTACCCACACAAGTTTTTACTGTCGCACCTTTTGCCTTAATGATTATGGTTTTGGTCATCACTTCCAGCGATTTTTTAGTAAATAACAAATTACCATTACCGACAAAAATTCGCCGTTGGATTAACCAAACAATTCGGATTACTCCCCCGGCTGCTTTGGGTAAAACATTTGAACAGGATTAAACTTATTTAAATCTGAAATTACCCCTTACAGCTGATTTTATGGAATAAATTAAGGACTGAGAAATTTTCATTTACTAAATTCAATCCCAAAATCAAAAATTACCCAGTCCCCAATCCCCAATTCCCATTATTCCCAATTCCAAGACTTTAACCGAAACACTAATTTAGCTTCTTCAGGTTTTGGTTGCAACTCAGAAAATTGAGTTAAAAATATCGAATGTCCATTTCTTAAAGTCACAAGATTTTCGGCTTCAATGTGCAAAACTTTATTACTACCAAAATTACAGTCAAAAGGTGCAACTCGGTAAGCACTCAAAGGGCCAAAATGCCTGCCTAATCTAACACCAACACAAGTAATCTCTGAAGGTTTTTTACCTACTTGGCGCAAAGCTGTATTTACTTCGGTGTTCAGTTTGCTAGATTGGCGAACTAAAGGCATAATTTCATTTAAAGCTAGAGTTCCTCCGGCAAAAGCTGGTTGAGAAATGAAACTGCTGGCGATCGCCAAAGGTAGCACAAACTTTGTAATATTCATTTTTGTTCTCACTTGTACAAAATCTCACAATAATATAATAAATTGACTGTTTAGTTAGCGTTTCTGTTCCCAAAAACAAAACATTTGGAATTATTTAGCAAGAAGACTCGCTTCATGCTAAGGTGACAAATTGAGCCAAGAATCCAACGCACTTTTGGCGTAGGAATATTAATAAGCTCAATAAGGCATCTTTATAGTAGATAAACTGAAACTCATGGCGGACATAGTTGATATTGCAGTTAGCGCAGGTTCATTCCAGACTTTAGTCACAGCTGTCCAAGTTGCTGGTTTAGTGGATGCGTTGAAAAGTCCTGGCCCTTTTACAGTTTTTGCACCAAATGACGAAGCTTTTGCCAAATTGCCACCAGGAACAGTCGAGTCTTTGGTGAAAAGTCCTCCTCAGTTAGGCAGGATTCTCAAATATCATGTGGTAGCAGGAAAATTAATGAAAGAAGATTTAGCTAAACTTAATTCTGTCACTTCTTTGGAAGGTTCGCCAATTCCGATCGATTGTTCTGATGCTTTTGAAGTGAAAAATTCTACAGTTATTGCCGCAGATATTGAAGCGGATAACGGTGTGATTCATGTGATCGATCGCGTAATATTGATGGGTTAATCTGCTGAGTAGAGATCTTGTATACAATTGTAGAGACGTTCTATACAACGTCTCTACAACAGGCGTAAAATAGTAGTGTCAGACACAGCAGACAAACTAAAAATTGTATTTAAGAAATTAACTTGCATCGATTGTAGAGCAGACAAAACTAAAATGAAAGGACAAGAAATACAGGGACAAGCAATTAATCTAAACATCAATCCTAAAGATATTTCCTGGGCTTTTTGGCCCCTTGTACCACTTTATCCATACAGCAAAAGACGAACTATTCGTAAAGAAGTGGTTCCCGATAGTATCTGGACTTTCGATCAACTACAAGGTATTTTATATGTTACCGTACCGATTAGAATGACTGTTGTCAGATTAGAAACCGGAGGTTTGTTAATCTATGCACCAGTCGCCCCAACTTTAGAATGTATTCGATTAGTTAAAGAATTGGTGGCAAAATATGGCGAAGTAAAATATATAATTTTGCCCACTGTTTCCGGTTTAGAACATAAAGTTTTTGTCGGCCCTTTTGCACGACGTTTTCCTCAAGCCCAAGTTTTTATAGCCCCAGGTCAATGGAGTTTTCCCCTTTCTTTACCTTTGAGTTGGTTAGGTTTTCCGCCAAAACGCACTCAATTACTTCCAGAAGATAGCAGTAAAACTCCCTTTGCTGATGAATTTGATTATCGAATTTTAGGGCCAATTGGATTAGGTTTAGGTTCATTTGGTGAGGTGGCTTTTTTCCACAAGCGATCGCAAACTCTCCTAGTAACCGATTCGGTAGTTTCCGTTCCCGAAACTCCCCCGGAAATTGTCGAAATAGAACCTTATCCCTTACTTTTTCACGCCAAAGATGATGCTTTTTCTATTGTTGAGGACAACGAAGCTAACCGTCTCAAAGGTTGGCAACGCATCTCATTATTTGCGTTTTATTTTCGTCCTAGCGCAATGGAAACAGTGAAATTAGGACAAGCATTTCGGAGTTCTTTTCAAGTTGGCGATCGCTCGAAAAAAGCCTATTTTGGGATCTACCCCTTCAAATGGAAAAACGGTTGGCAACAGTCATTTAACGCACTGCGAAGAGATGGGCATTTATTAGTAGCACCAATTCTGCAAGCTTTGATTTTGAATCGCGCACCACAAGAAACAATTAATTGGGCAAATCAAGTTACACAATGGAATTTTCAGCAGATTATTCCTTGTCATTTTGATGCACCGATTCCCGCAACTCCACAGCAATTTCGTCAAGCGTTCAGCTTTTTGGAGAAAGATCCTGCTATTAATGACGATTTAATTGGTGCTACTAAACCTCTGCCAGAAGAGGATTTTCAACTACTTAGAGAACTCGATGAAACTTTAGGCAAACTTGGCATTGTGCCACGGTCAAAGGAAAAAATTTAGGCTGATTTTACTTGTACAAAACAGCTGATTTCAAAGTAGCAACTTTACCAAGTGCTTGGTTAATCCCATCCGAAGAAACTCCATGATTAGCCATTGCTTCGCCTAAATGTTTGGCGATCGCATCAAAATGTTCTGGCTGTAAATTTAAACCAGCGTGCGCTTTTTCCATCGATCGACCTGTATATTCTTTCGGCCCACCAAGCGCAAAAGAAATAAAAGCAGTTTGGTGACTCCGTTGCTTTTCCATATCTGTATGCGCGAAAAACTGATTAACAGTATCGTCTGCTAAAACACGGTTGTAAAAGTCATCAACTATTTCTCTAACTGCTGATTCTCCTCCTACTTGTTCATACAAACTTGGTGCTTTCTGTTCACCATTTCCTTCACTTACATTGGTCATAATGACTTTTCCTTTATTGAAGATTCTGCCTGAATTTTATCAGTAGGATGAAGAAATTTTATCTTTCCTAAGAATCATTTAATCTAGTTTTTGCAGAATGCAAAATAAAGCTGGGGGAAAGGGTTCAACTGTTCCTTGATAGACAGTTTCTTCCAGAGAAATTAAGCGGAACTTGTTGCGGAAAATCTCAGCAATTTCTTCTGGCTGAAATTGATAAGGGCCATCATTTATAGTTCTTTTAGCACTGAAGCATTTCAGGAATAAGCAACCATTTGGTTTCAGTAAAGTAGCGATCGCTTGCACATAAGTTTCCCTTTGGTAAGGATGAAAAACATGGAAACAACCGCGATCGAATATCCAATCAAATTCTGTCTTCAGTTGATGATTAAGAATATCATCCTGCTTCCAGATGATATTTAATTGCTGTGCTTTTTTGCTTTTCTTCGCTTTCTCAATTGCGGTAGGAGAAATATCAGTAGCAGTAACTTGAAAACCTAGTTTTGCTAATGCGATCGCCTGCGTACCGGGTCCAGTTCCTAAATCTAAAACCGTCCCAGCGTGCCAATTCAACCTAATTAACGCCTTCTGCAAATCTGAATCCAATTCTGGGCTAAACCAACCCATTTTTTCCACTTGCTTTTCTTGATAAAACTTTTCCCAGTTAGGCAAAGTACGTAATTCTTGCATAACTTACCATTAGAGCGCAACAACTGAATTTTGCAAGTTCAGTAAACTTACCGATCATCTTAGTGCTGATATCGGGAATTTCTAGAGAATTTCTACTATTATTCAGTTAAAAATTACTCAATTTAAGGAATCATACTAATTTTAAGCTTCTGACGCACCCAACAGAATTTATTTAAGTATATTTACTTAATTTTTTTATTAAGAATTAAGTTAAGTATATTTAACAAAATTTACTATTGTCCCCACTTAGTTATATGCTGATATATCTTGCTAATCATACAAACCTAGCAAAAAGTTTTTGGGACAAAATAGAATGGTTAAATCACCTGAAAAACAATCGGAAATTAATGCTTCTGAGAGCCAAATATCAAAAAAAATTCATCATCAAATAGTAATTATTGGTGGTGGTGCAGCAGGGATTACCTGCACCTCGCTGTTATTAGCTCAAAATGATTCCCTCGATCTTGCCATTATTGAACCAGCGGAAAAACATTATTACCAACCTGGCTGGACAATGGTAGGAGGCGGCGTTTTCCAAGTCGAAGAAACCGTGAGAGATGAACAAGATTTAATTCCCGAAGGTGTAACTTGGATTAAAGATTATGCCGTTAAATTAGACCCGGAAAACAACTTAGTTTTAACCAAAGAAGGTTTAGAAATTGAATACGATTACTTAATTGTTGCTGCGGGAATTCAAATTAACTGGCATTTAATTAAAGGTTTGAAAGAGGCGATCGGGAAAAATGGCGTTACCAGCAATTACTCGCCTATTTATGCACCTTATACTTGGGAACTTATTCAAAACTTTCAAGGTGGAAACGCTATATTTACCTATCCTAACACACCGATTAAATGTGGAGGAGCGCCACAAAAAGTCATGTACATGGCGGATGATAAGTTCCGTGAATTGGGAGTGCGCGATCGAACTAATGTCATGTTTTGTACAAGTTTAACTAAAATGTTTACAGTCGAAGAATACTCAGATATTTTAGATCGAGTAGTCGCCGAACGGAACATAAAAGTTAAGTTTCGCTGTGACTTAAAAGAAATCAAAGCTGACAGCAAAGAAGCGGTTTTTGACCTCACCAAGAATGACGAAACGGTAGAAGAAATCACCTTGAAATATGACATGATTCACGTTGCGCCACCGCAAAGTGCGCCCGACTTTATCAAAGGAAGTCCCTTAGCAGTTCCCAATAATCGTTTCGGTTGGGTAGATGTGAATAAAGACACCTTACAGCATAACCGATATCCAAATGTATTTGCTATAGGTGATTCTTCTTCTTTACCAACTTCTAAAACTGCTGCTGCTGTTCGCAAACAAGCACCAGTTTTAGTGGCAAATTTGTTAGCATTAATGTCTTCTCAACCTTTGCAAAACCACTACGATGGTTATACTTGTTGTCCGTTAATTACTGGTTACAACAGGTTAGTAATGGCAGAGTTTTCTGGTTATACATCTACGCCAATGTCCAGTTTTCCCTTAAATCCGATTAAAGAACGCTGGGTTATGTGGATAATGAAAAAACACATTTTACCTTGGGTTTATTGGCATCGGATGTTGAAAGGAGAGAAGTTTGAAGGAGATTTGATCAAGTTCATGCAGTGGCAATATAAGAAATAGGAAAGGATAAGTTTTAGTAGAGGCAAGATGTTTATTTCACAGCTTTTTATGGAATAGGCATCTTTCCCTTCCTTGATCGACTGACGACAGAATCCACAGATGTTTAAATATAAAATTTAAATTAGCCGGAGAGCTTAACAAAAATTGTCATATATACAATATAATAAACTTACTTAACTTGAAAAGTATGATCTTTAGGATAGTGGATAATGTATCAAACAGAACCGCCACTCCCTGCGAAAGAAACATTACCGACAATGTACGATCTTCCTAGCGAAGACCCAGAGGAAGCAGGTTTGCCAGATCAATTTCATTTATTTCAACCACAATTGTTAACAGAAACATTCCGTCCGCCTCTTTATCCGATCGAGGAAATATTTACAGCTAGCGATCTGAATCTTTATTATGATTCTCGTTATCCACTGTGGCATAAACGCCCGGATTGGTTTGCAGTTGTGGGTGTTCCTTATCTTTATGAAAATCGAGATTTGCGTTTAAGTTATGTAGTTTGGCAAGAAGCTATTAATCCTTATATTGTTGTTGAGTTACTATCACCAGGAACGGAAAAAGAAGATTTAGGTCAAACATTGCGAGATGCGGAAAAACCGCCTAGTAAATGGGAAGTTTACGAAAAGATTTTAAGAGTACCCTATTACGCCATATTCGATCGCTATAAGTCTGAGTTTAGGATGTTTCAATTGACAGGCGATCGCTATGTCGAAACTTTGCATGAAACAACTTTATCTAATTCCCGTTTTTGGATTCCCGGCTTAGAATTAGGGTTAGGAGTTTGGGAAGGTAAATATCAAAATGTCCAAAGACTTTGGTTACGTTGGTACGATCGAAATGGTAATTGGATGTTAATTCCCGCAGAAGAGGAAAGACAAAAAGCCGAACAAGAAAGGCAAAAAGCTGAACAAGAAAGGCAGAAAACAGAGAGATTAATTGCCCAATTGCGATCGCTGGGTGTTGAACCTGATTTAGATTAGAGCGATCGCATCCCATATATAAAACACACTAGATTTAAAACAGATGTCTATTTCCAAAACAGAAGCAAAGCAACTTTTAGAAAGAATGATTTTTGAAGAAACAAGTCCTCAAGATTGGGTACAAGATGTTTGGGGATTAAGCCCTCTGTTGGGAGATAGCGCCGCCAAATTATTTGAAGCTTTTGAAATGTTAATTGAGTGTTGTCCTGAAGAAAAATTAGATAATTTGCTGCAATCTTTGTATCGAGAATTTCTTGATTCGCAGTGATTAGGGACTGGGGAGTTTTTTTTGTACTGGGCTATAAGTACAAGATTGTTCTTAGCCCTTCGTCTATTTCCTCTTGTAAATAGCCAGGTATTGTTCCAACACGCTCAACCAAAAAAGTTTTATCGATCGTCAAAATTTGAGAGACATTAGCAACAGAATCTTTAGGCAAACCTGATGTTTCACAGGACAAAAATACATTTCCTGGTGCTTCTGCTAACTGAGTATTTGAGGTAATAATAACGACGATTACTGTACTGATGCGACTCTGATTAAATGTGTCATCTTGAACGATTAAAACAGGACGACGATAACCAGGCTCCGAACCTACTGGATCGGGTAAATTTGCCCACCAAATTTACCCACGATACATTACCAATCCTCTCGCTGTAGAGAGATAAATTGCATTTTTGCTAATAGGGGATCTAGCTCAGAAGACTCTTCAGAATAGACTTTGTTTAGCTTATTCAAAAGCTGATTACGATTATATTTTTGCAAATATGCTTGCAACGCCTTGGTATAAAGTTCGCTGCGTGATAAGCCTAACTTTTTAGCCAGTGCTTCTGCTTCTTGAAAAACTGAATCTGGTAGCGAAATAGCAGTTTTCATTTGGTTTTGACTGTAATCGACTACACTTTTAGTTATACTTCTGTTATACCAAAACTGCAAGAGCTAAGTCCCTACTCAGCAGATTTGCGCCATTCTTGTCCAAGACGAATCGCTTCATCAAAAGTAGAATCGTTTTCAAAGCTGCCTGCAACTTTTAACCACCAATCATTCTCTTTAGAATTAGGAGCATCAAAGTCATCTGGAACTGTAAACTCACCTGCACACAAACCAAATGGTCGTAGTTGTTTATTGCTTGGTTCTGCGGTTGTTACTTCTAATTGATCGACACTTTCAAACCATTTTAACCATGCTTCGACAAGCTTTTCTTTACTCTGGCTTTCAGCAGTTTTGGCAAGATGTTTTTGGGTAATAAAATCGATAAAATCGCTCACTTCCTGTAAGAGTGGTTCGGGAAGTTGTTGTAATTTGGCGATCGCACTATCACGAATAGTCATAAGAATTGCCTCTTTTAGTCGTCTTAATTAAAACAAAACCTATGAACTATAGGCTTTGGTTAGGAATAAGTTGATTGTGAATGTTGAGTAGGTCAATATAACATTCTCTAGCCATCCATGCTGGATCTCCCATTACAATTTTAAAAGCCATTTTTATGTCACGGAACTTTAAAGCAAATTTCCTTATCAAAATTACTTCGTTACAAATTCTTTTGAACTGCTTAGTAGGAATTATCTCTACAATCTCTCGGATATTAGCATCCCAAAATGGCAACGAAATAACAAAATCCTCTTCTTCGCCGAGGAGAAGAACTTTACCATTGTACTCTACTAGTAACCGTGCATCTATTTGTCCCTTCATACAACTTGCGTCTCTAGAAACCCAACGCATCTTTTGATGAATGCTATCTTTGGCTTCCTGGATCTCCACTTCCAAAGCAGCAAGAAATCGCGATCCTATCATTCTTGACCGAAAAATGGAGGATAGTGATGTAAGGATAGAGCCAATTATAACTCCCAACAATGCTGCAATACCTTGATCCATATAGGTACTGTTCTCCCATAGCTTATAACTAAATTTTTTACTACCAAAAGCTCAGAAAGCAAAATAAAGCTTTTAAATGCAGTCTTGACAAATATTAACTTACTTTCAAAATTTAATGATTAAATTTAACTATTTATTCAGGGTGAGCAAAGCCCACCCAAATTTCATCTTACACCTTAAACTTTTCGGTAATTCGCTTCATCGCTTCTTCCACATTTTCCCGACTATTAAATGCAGAAATGCGGAAGTAACCTTCACCTGCTGCGCCAAAACCAGAACCGGGAGTTCCTACAACATTGCAATTTTGTAACAGTTTATCAAAGAAATCCCAACTCGATAAATTATTTGGGGTTTTTAGCCAAACGTAAGGGGCATTTACTCCGCCATAAACTGCGATTCCTGCTGATGTTAATTGTTCGCGGATAATCCGAGCATTTTCCAAATAAAAACTGACTAATGCTTTAACTTGTGCTTTGCCTGCTTCGGAATAAACTGCTTCTGCGCCTTTTTGTACGATGTAAGAAACGCCATTGAATTTAGTTGATTGGCGACGATTCCACAATTTCCATAATTCTACATCGGAACCGTCGGCAGCTTTGGCGGTTAAGGTTTTTGGTACTACTGTGAATGCACAACGAGTTCCGGTAAATCCGGCGGTTTTGGAGAAAGAACGAAATTCGATCGCACAATCCCGCGCCCCCTCTATTTCATAAATAGAATGGGGTATATTTGACTCAGTAATAAATGCCTCGTAAGCTGCATCATAGAAAATAATTGCATTGTTTGCTTTGGCATAATCAACCCAAGCTTTTAAATGTTCTTTTGTCGCAACTGCACCTGTGGGATTATTAGGAAAACAGAGATAAATTAGATCGGCTTTTTCCGTAGGAAGAGAAGCGGTAAAGTTATTTTCGGCGGTGATTGGCAAATAAATTAAACCTGCAAATTCGCCTTTTTCACTTGCCTCGCCCGTGTGTCCCGCCATTACGTTAGTATCTACATAAACGGGATAAACTGGGTCGGTTACTGCAATAATATTGTTATCGCCAAAAATGTCGAGAATGTTGCCTGTATCGCACTTTGAACCGTCAGAAATGAAGATTTCGGAAGCGTCTACTTCGCATCCTCTCGCTTGGAAGTCGTTAGCAGCAATTTTCTCTCTTAACCAAGCATAACCTTGTTCGGGGCCATATCCTTTAAATGTGTTGCGATCGCCCATTTCTTCCACAGCTTTAATCATAGCTGTGCGGCAAGCTTCTGGCAAAGGTTCAGTAACGTCACCAATACCTAAGCGAATAATTTTAGCATCAGGATTAGCTTCAGCAAAAGCATTGACTCTTCGCGCAATTTCGGGAAATAGATATCCAGCTTTCAGCTTCAAGTAGTTGTCGTTGATGGTTGCCATGTTAAATTGCAAAAAACGCCCTAAAATAGCTTACTGCTAAATAAGTATCTATTTACCTGGTTGATTCTTTGTCGATATTACCCGATCGGGTGAATCTCATGGATGAAGTAGCAAAAGTTGCAATTTTGCGAGAATATAGTTAAGTGGCGATACAAGCTTTCCGCCTGTGTCTCCCAAAAAACTATGCTGTGTTTCCCCACCCTCAAAAGTGGGGTTTCTTATTTTTTCCAGGGTAATTTTGTCCCCATTTCTGTCATCGCTGAAAAAATTAGATAAAGTATTAGCAAGCAAACTCCACCACAAAAAGCTAACAAGTCCCGATCCATATTGTTTTTAATTAATGCTTTAAGTAATAATAACGCAAGTTGCTAGCTATATTCCGTAGGGTGCCTCAGACACCACGATTTTGGTAAATCACAATAATTTTCTGATTCTGACGCACCCTACAAATTAAAATAGTTAATTGAGGTGATGTGATGCGAAAACTTTACTTTTTATTACCGGGAACTCAAGGCAAATTTGCTTGCGGTGGACTTTGGGCAGAATTGAAAACTGTGAAGTTAGCCCAACAAATATGTGATGCTAATATTGTTACTTATCGCCAAAGGGAACAAGATCAACTTTTTATTGATGATGTTTTAAAATATCCGAATTTAGATCGGGCTATTTTCGTAATTAGTTGGGGTTTTGATGTTCCGAAACTTGTTACTAAATTGAAAGGTAATAACTTAATTTATCATGCTCATAGTGCAGGTTACGGCTTTAAGCTTCCGGCAAGTATTCCCATTATTACTGTTAGTAGGAATACTCTAGGATATTGGGGTCAACAATCTCCTCATTCACTAATTTACTATTTACCTAATCAAATTTCTGATGAATTTACTAATTTAAGTTTATCACGGGATATTGATGTTTTAGTGCAAGCGAGAAAGTCTTCTACTTATTTAATTAAAGAGTTAATTCCAGATTTGAAAAAATATTGCAAAGTCGAAGTGATTGATTCTTATGTGTCAGATTTGCCAGGGGTTTTTAATCGATCGCAAGTTTATTTATATGACTCTGCGGAATACTGGGCGCAACAGGGAGTAAGTGAGGGTTTTGGTTTACAACCAATGGAAGCACTTGCTTGCGGTTGTCAGGTTTTTTCTAGCGTAAATGGTGGACTTTCAGATTATTTAGATCCGGGTTTTAATTGTCATAAAATTGCTGGTTACTCAAAGGAATATGATATAAAACGAATTTTAAATGTAGTCCAAAATTCGGCAAATATTACATGGTCAGAACAGTTTATTACTGAATATAGAACCGAGAATATTATTAAGAGATTACAGGTTATTTTGGGGGAAGTCAATCAATTTTTCGACCAAAAGCGGGATTTTTCCACTGAGATTCAAGATCTAACGAAAATGCGAATGTTTCGGCTAAAAACGCAAACATTGCTGAAGAAAATATTAAAAAAGGTAAAGGGTTAAACCAATGAGTGATAAGGTTAAGACTGGGTGGAGTGGCTACAATTTAGAAAAGGATCGGTTAAGAAGTGAAATTTGGTCTTTACTGAAAGAGGAAAAAGCTGCAATTCGCGATCCTTTTGGTCATATTCCTAATTTTGTGGGTGCGGAAAAGGCGGCGGAAAAGCTGACGGAGTTACCCATTTGGCGAGATGCAAAAACTATTAAATGTAATCCTGATTCTCCTCAAGTTCCGGTAAGATTGCAAGCTTTGAAAGATGGAAAACGCTTGTATATGGCGGTTCCCAAGTTAACAAATACTCGCTGTTTTGTGGAGTTGACGGCGGAAATTTTGCGTCAGAATAATGTAGAATTGGGGGAAGGTGCGATCGCACGCCAAGCACTAAAATTTGGTCGATTAGTCAGCTTTACAGAAATGCAACCAATTGATTTAGTAATGGTAGGTTGTGTCGCTGTCACGCGCAATGGCGGACGCACTGGAAAAGGTGCAGGTTTTGCAGATTTGGAATTGGCGATGTTAAAAACTTTTGGATTAATTGAGTCCAATACTCCGATCGCAACTACAACACATCCATTACAAATTGTCGCAGATTCCCGCTTACCAATGCAAGCTCATGATTGGTCGCTTAACTGGATTGTTACGCCTTTTGAAGTAATCGAAATTAATGCTGATTTTCCTCGTCCTACCGGATTAAATTGGGATAATATTCGTCCTGAGCAATATCAGAAAATACCAATTTTAAGGAAGTTAAAAGACCAATTTATCGATTAAATATACAACAGGGATTTTAGTTTACCAATCTTTATGCAATTTTTTATAGTGAACTTCTTTATTCTTTAAAGAAATACCTAAAGAAGCCAGAACTTTTTTGGTATTTGACAAATCACCGACTAACCTTTTTACAGGTAAGGGCGATGCTTTAATCAGAGTAGGAATCGCCACTATATTTTCTGATAAAAGCGTTTCTGGTTGTTCGTAAACATCTATTACTTCTAATTCATAGTTATCGGGAAAATACTTTTCAGCAATTCTTTGCAAGTTTCTTAAAGCTCTAGCAGAATTAGGTGTAGTTCCAGCAACGTACAAACGAAAACAGTAACGCTCATCAGTTATTTGTTTTACCACAGGTTTATTAAATATTTTCGCTAAGTTTTTAACATCTTCTCTTTCCATAAGTTATACCTAAGTTGAGTTTTAAAGTGCTACAATTTTTCGCTAACTCTGCTAGATTTTTCCATCAATAAAAAGCCCTAATTTGCATCTTCTTAGTTAGTATACCCCTTCCATTTGAAAATCTCACTAATCTACATCCGCTTGTCGCCAATTCGCAACTTTTCTTTGCTCTTGGAGAGAAATATCTTGATACAACTGTTCTTGTTCAATCATTAACTGAAACTCTTCTTGTTCGGTTTCTAATTGAGTTTGTAAAGCTTCGATTTGCGATCGCACTAAAGCTTGTTTTTTTTCTAATTCGCGCCGTTTCCGTTCAAATTCTTGCTGACGAACTAAGCTAGCAGCTTTTTCCTTCGCTTCTTGCACATTTCGCGCCGTACCAGTTAGCACAGTTCCCTGTCCTAAATAAACATCTTTTAACTCTATACCTTGACTTGTAAGCACGAATTCCCGTAGCTGATTAGAATGTTCCATTCCGCGAGATTTTAACACATATAAAACTCGGTTACGTTCTCCACTGCTTTCATTAACTCGCAGTTCTAACCATGTATCCATTAAAGATGAAATACCAATTTCTGTATGTTCTAAAGAACTACTACCCGTCACTAAATTAGTTAACATTACCGTAATCTCTTGACTCTTTAAAGAATCAATCAATCGCATGAAAAATGATTTAGACTGAAGTAAATTACCGCCTAAAACTAAATTACTCATTGGATCGACAATCACCACAGTTGGCTGCAATTCATTAATTAAATTATGAATTTGGATCAAGTGCATTTCCAACCCAAAAGCCGTAGGTCGTACTGCTTGAAACTTGAGCAAACCTTTCTCGACAAAGGGACGTAAATCTAGTCCCACTGATAGCATATTGCGGAGAATTTGTTGGGGTGCTTCTTCAAAAGCTAAGTAAAGACAACGTTCACCGCGAAGACAGGTTGCTTGAGCAAAATGAGCAGAAATTGTACTTTTTCCCGTTCCCGCTGTACCTGTTATTAAAATGCTACTACCTCGAAAATATCCTTGACCTCCTAACATTGTATCGAGGCGAGGTATGCCTGTACTGATCCGTTCGGTAGAAATTTCATGGTCTAATCCTACTGAGGTAATAGGTAAGACGGAAATTCCTTTTTCGTTAATTAAAAAGGGATATTCGTTAGTACCGTGACTAGAACCACGATATTTAACTATTTGTAAACGTCGAGTCGAAATTTCATTTTGGATGCGTTGATCTAAACGAATTACACAATCAGCAACGTATTCTTCTAAACCATGTCTGGTGAGAGTATTTTCTCCTTTTTCTCCTGTAATTATTGCTGTCACACCTTTGCTTTTTAACCAGCGAAATAATCTTTGTAATTCGGATCTGACGATCGTCGCATTGGACAAACCAACAAATAATGTTTCAATGGTATCTAAGACAATTCTTTTGGCTCCAATTTTATCAATTATTTGCCCTAATCTAATAAATAAAGCTTCGAGGTTATAATCTCCAGTCTCTTCTATTTCATAAGGATCGATATGAATGTGATCGATTAAAAACTTTTTCTCAGCTATTAGCTGCTTTAAATCCCAACCCAAAGAACGGACATTTTGGATCAGTTCTTCCGGTGTTTCTTCAAAAGAGACGAATACGCCCGGTTCTGAGTAAGAAATCGCACCACAAACCAAAAAATTAACCCCAATTAATGTCTTACCACTCCCCGCTGTTCCGCATACCAGGGTTGGTCTTCCTTGGGGTAAACCACCGCCTGTAATCTCATCTAATCCCTGAATTCCTGTGGGAGATTTAGGTAGTTGATTATTGTCTGATTTAGTAGTTTCACTGTCTAGTAGCATATTAACCGAAAGTTTGACTCTATGAAATTTAAAGAACGAAATTTATGTGTTCTTTCTAATTTATACCAATTTATATTCAAATTGTGGTGTTAATTAGCGGTCTCAGGTATTTAATATTTTGTAATCACGAATCACCTGGTTTAGTTTTGTTTGAATCACCAGATTTTATAAAGACAGGTCTTTTAACTCTTTACTTTTTACCATAATCAGTCTTTAGCTTGGTCAATATGTTATAAACTACACAAGCATAACAAAGTTAATTTGGTGAGGATACTTAACAATGCGAGTGATGATTTTGTATGCTTCTCTAGGAATGGGGCATATTAGTGCTGCTAAGGCTTTAAGTCAGGCTTTCTCTTGCTTTCCAGGGATAGAAGTGCTGAGTGAAGATGCTTTAGCTTATGCTAGTTTAGTTTATCGCAATGCTGTTATTCAAGCTTACAAAAATTCTAGCGAAAAAGTACCGCAACTTTACAAAGCTCTATATGAAGGAAGCGATATTTCTGATTTGGAAAGGTCTTTGGATAGTAACTTAGTGTGGGCGAAGTTAGAACTTCCATTTTTTAGGCGTTTGGGAAGATTAATCAGAGAAACTGCGCCAGATGCGATCGTCTGCGTGCAACAAATTCCCAGCCGACTGTTACAATTATTAGAACCGGAAGACAAAGTAAGCAAACCACAATATGTCGTTGTGACTGATTTAATTGCTCATAGCACCTGGTTAAATTATGGCGTAGATGGCTATTTTTTACCGAACGATTTGAGCGCCAATATTCTGAAACAAAGAGGTTTAGATCCAGCAATTCTTCATGTTACCGGAATTCCGGTTAAACTAGAAATTAGTCAGCCAAAATCTAAATCAGAAGTCCGATCGCGCCGTCATTTACCCCAAGATTTATCGATAGTTACTTTATTTGGTGGGGGGTTGAATAGTCGCCGAGTTTATGCGATCGTTTCCTCTTTGTTGGAAACTCTGACTTCCGCTATGATTGTAGTAGTAGCTGGTAGAAATGAAGACTTACTAGAAACCTTAACCGACTTAACCGATAGCACTCATGTAAGATTAAGTAAATTAGGCACAATTGATTATGTAGATGACTTAATTGTAGCTAGCGATCTAATTATTACCAAAGCCGGGGGACTGATTACTAGCGAAATTTTGGCAAGGGGAACACCAACAATTATTGTCGATCCAATTCCCGGTCAAGAAGAACAAAATGCTGATGTAATTGCTGCCGCAGGTGCCGGAGTACAATTACGACTATTAGAAATGGTTGCCCCAGCAGTTACATATCTTTTAAATCACCCAGAAAGGCTAAATCAAATGCGCCAATCTGCATTGGAAATAGGTAAACCTGATGCAGCTTTAAAGATAGCTCAACATATTTTATCAGATTGGCGATCGCGTACCAAAATGTTACAACCTAGCAAGATTTAAAACTATGGCAACTTCTCTAAATATCCCCACAAAAAATCAGCAAAATGCAGCTTTCCTCTGGGGAGTTGCCACATCCGGTTATCAAAGCGAAGGCGGTTACAATGGTTTTTCCCAACCCCAAAATAATTGGACATTTTGGGAAAAGCAAGGCAAAGTAATGCCAACAAAAGATGCTACGGAATTTTGGCATCGCTACGAAGAAGATTTTAAAACCTGCCAAAGATTAGGTTTAAATTCTTTCCGCTTAGGCTTAGAATGGGCAAGAATTCAACCTTCGACTAGTCCAGAAACTGCCACTGCGCCTGAATTTGACACCGCAGCTTTAGATAATTATACGGCAATAATTGCTGCTTGTTATCAACATAAATTAGAACCAATTGTTACCTTACATCATTTTACCCATCCAGCATGGTTAGGTTTAGATGCTTGGTTATCCAAAGATACAATTGACTGCTTTGTTGAATATGTTCGAGTTACAATTACTCACATAAATCGCCGCTTAACTGATTACTATCAATTGCCGCCAATTAACTGGTATATTACCATTAATGAGCCGAATATTTTGCTGTCTAACACCTATTTAAGCGGTCAATTTCCCGCAGGTTCCGCTAAGGGAATTGGGTCAATGATGAAAGGTTACAATCACATTTTAGCGGCTCATGTGCGGGCTTACAACGTGATTCATGACATTTATGCGGCTGAAGGTTGGACAACGCCGCAAGTTACACTTAATACTTATTGTAGCGATTTGTATTGGTCGGAAAAGGTAATTTGGGATTTACTAAATCATCAAAAAATAGGAATTAAACCTCAAGAATTACCTGAATACATTATTAATAATGCTAAAGAACTTGATGCTGCACTAAAACGCGCAAAATTGCCTTTTCGTCGCAACTTACCCTATTTTTTAGGGAAATTAGTTCATCAGGTATCTAATAAATTAGGCTATCGAATTTTTGATCCAAAAAATTTGGATGTTTATCTGGAAGAGTTGGGAAAATCGGCGCGATCGCAAATCTTCGACTACCTAGCTATTGACTATTACGATCCCTTTTTGGCGCACATTTTTCGACTACCAGATTTTTCCGATTTTGAATTTGAAACCAAAGATTTTCGCGGTTGGTTAATGAGTGGAATTACTAGTAAATGGTGGGATTGGCGATCGTTACCAGAAGGATTACACTTTTTCTGCAAATATTATACTGAAACATTAGGTTATCCGATAATGATTGCCGAAAATGGCATGGCATTACGCCGCAAACCTGACAATAGTATTTCTAGTTATCGTCGGGATCAAATCAAACGCAGCGATTTTTTGAAAGCACATATTCAGCAAATCAAAAAATTATTAAATGAAAAAGTGCCTGTAATTGGTTATATGCACTGGTCATTAACTGATAATTATGAATGGGGTTCTTATACTCCCAGGTTTGGACTTTTTAGTATTGATTTTGCTAAGAATAGCGATCGCATAATTGAAGACCATTTAGGCGATCGACCTTCGGAAACTTACGCACAATTAATTCAAGAAACAAAGAAAGTGATAAGCTAAAAATGACAGAAATGGACAAAAAGCTAAGTATAAAGGCGAAATCTTCCCATGTAACCAACCTGTAGGTGATTACGGAATTAATTCTTTTGATTTTTTTCAAACTGACAGACGCGGAAATAAGAAAGGTATCATAGCTATAGATTTAATAAGGTGGGAACCATGATTAAAGCCGAATTAGAGTATCAAGTTACTCAAGAATGGATAGATAAGTTTAAAAAATCTATAGCATTGATGGATAAAGATGTTCTTAACCTAATCAGGGCGGGTTTTGTTGAAAGATTGTTTGTGAGATGGAAATGTTATCTGCTAAACCCGCCCCTACAAAAATCACGAAAGTATATTTGTTTATAAATGATTGATCCAAATGTGTAGGGGCGGGTTTAGCCAAAAGTTTGGAATACCCAGGAATAAAATTCAAATCAAAACCCGCCCATCCCAATCTCTAGCTTTTGTTTAATGATTTCCGGTTTTTCTCGAAAACCAACTAATACTGCTGTGCCATTTTTAACAAATAATGGTCTTTTAAGTAACATTGCATCTTTAGCAAAAGCATCTATCCATTGTTCATCCGTCCAACCTTGTTTTACTTCCCCCAAAGCGCGGTAAGATTGTCCAGAAGTGTTTCGCATTGGTTTAGAACCCAGCGTTTTTACCCAAGTTTCAATTACCTCACGAGAGGGAGGGTTTTCTTTAGTATTGATGAAATCATATTTAATATTATTATCAGACAACCATTGTAGTGCTTTCTTGCAAGTGCCACAGTTAGGAATGCCGTAAACTTGAATCGTCATAGTGTTGATTACCGAAAATTTGGGGAGAGTTTACCGAAATTGAGATTTTTATTTAATCATCTAGAATTATAAAGTGTAACTCCTAAACTTAATAATCTCAATCCTTGATTTTGAGACAAAATGGAGTCGATAACTAAATCACGGTTTTGATACCAATGGCAGAACCACATAACACTAATTTACCTTCCGATGATTCTTCGGAGTTGAATCAAACAACTGACGATCTTACTAAAAAGTCAGTTGATGAATCTTGGCAAAGTCGTATTGCTGAGGTTTGGAATAATACTGGTAATAGCTTGAATGAGTTTAAAAAACTCCTACCTGTTGAGCCAGTGGCGCAAAAGATTGTAGAATTATTTAGTGTCAGCGAGTCTCAAGTAGCAGAAATTCTGGCAACTGTTCAGGCAGAATTACCCACAACTGAAGCATTGTTAATTGGGAAACCGCAAGCAGGAAAAAGTTCAATTGTTCGCGGACTAACAGGCGTTTCTGCGGAAATTGTTGGTCAAGGTTTTCGTCCTCATACGCAAAATACTAAACGTTATGTTTATCCTTCTGATGATTTGCCGTTGCTGATTTTTACTGATACGGTAGGTCTAGGAGATGTTAATCAGAATACACAGGCTATTATTGATGAATTGGTTGGAGATTTACAAAAAACAAATCGGGCAAAAATCTTAATCCTGACTGTTAAAAGTAATGATTTTGCTACTGATACTTTACGCCAAATCGCTGAAGAATTGCGGAAAAAGTATCCCGATATTCCCTGTTTGTTGGCGGTAACTTGTTTGCATGAAGTTTACCCGCCTGGTGTTGATAATCACCCAAATTATCCGCCTGATTTTGAGGAAGTTAATCGCACATTTACGGCTTTAAAAAATGCTTTTTCTGGTTTGTACGATCGCGCAATCCAAATCGACTTCACCCTAGAAGAAGATGGTTATACTCCCGTATTTTATGGTTTAGAAGCGTTAAGAGATGCCTTAGCAGATTTACTCCCAGAAGCCGAAGCTAACGCGATTTATCAATTATTAGATCAAGAAGAAACTGGCAGAAAATTAGGTAATCTTTATCGAGATGTCGGGCGACGTTATATAATGGCTTTTTCGATTATGGCTGCTACTTTAGCCGCTGTACCTTTGCCTTTTGCAACTATGCCTGTATTAACTGCTTTGCAAGTTTCCATGATAACTTTATTAGGAAATTTGTATGGACAAACTATCACGCCATCCCAAGCAGGTGGGATTGTCAGTGCGATCGCAGGTGGATTTTTAGCTCAAGCGATCGGCAGAGAATTAGTTAAATTTATCCCCATTTTTGGTAGCGTTATTGCTGCATCTTGGGCAGCTGCTTATACTTGGGCTTTAGGCGAAGCTGCTTGTGTTTATTTCGGGGATTTAATAGGCGGAAAAAAACCCGATCCTAAGAAAATTCAAAACGTCATGAAAGAATCTTTTAAAGCAGCAAAAGAAAGATTTAAAGGAATAAATAGTTAATCATAATTAAATGTAGAGACGTTATATATAACATCTCTACATTGGATTATTTTTTAAGCAGCGATCGCTTCTTGATAAACGATAAACAGACTCTTTTTCGCCCCACAAATTGGACAATACCAATCTTCTGGAATCTCAGCAAAAGGAGTTCCCGGAGCAATTCCCGAATCAGGATCGCCTACAGTAGGATCGTAAATCATCGAACATTGGCGACAAATCCATTTTTGCATAGCAGGATCTTCACTTGCAGCTTTGGGAACAGCAGCTTTCCCATCCAAAGCACCCAAAGCTTCGGTATATTGTTGCGCGTGATGTTGCTCAATGTGCGTTAACAAACCAAAATTTTTGGCTGCGGTGTGAAACATAGTAGCGTGTTCTTTAGATTCCGCTGTCTGTGCGTCAAATTCGGCGACTGCATCACTATCTTTATCAGCTTTTGCTTCAGCAGCAAAGCCGGGATACATGGTAGTGTATTCGTAAGTTTCGCCCTCAATAGCGAGTTCTAAACAACGAGCAGCGATCGCCTTTTTCTCCTCTTCACTCAGTTTAGCCGGATCGTCCACAATTAACTCAGGATGCAACAAACGAAAATGTGCAAAAGCGTGTTCCGTCTCTTGATTAGCTGTTTCTTTGAATAACTTTGAAAGTTCACTCATCCCCAATTTTCGAGTCACTTCCGCAAAAAACAAATACTTGCGATTTGCCATTGACTCGCCACCAAAAGCAGCTTCCAAATTTTTAGCAGTGTTCGACTGTGAAAGATCCATCCGTGTCTCCTCAAAATCCAAGAGGCTGTTCGTCAACTTTATCTTAAATCCGTAGGGTGCGTTAGCGCCAGCGTAACGTACCTTTTTTATATTTTCTAAAACAACTTCGCCACGCTAGGCTTAGTAACTTTCCCCATCGCATTCCGAGGTAACTCTTCAACCACCAAAATTTTACTAGGAACTTTATAAGTAGCCAATCGTTCTTTCGCCCAACTTCGGAGAGTTTCTAAACTTAGATCGCTCCCCGATTTTAATATCAAAGCCGCACAAACTCGCTCACCCCATTCAGCATCCTCCACTCCCACAACAGCACAATCTAAAATATCTGAATGAGTGCGTAAAATTTCCTCAATTTCCAAAGCCGAAACTTTATAACCGCCAGTTTTAATAATATCAACACTCATCCTTCCCAAAATCCGATAATTATCGTTTTCTACTACCGCAAAATCCCCCGTACAAAACCAACCATCACAAAAAGCTTTAACAGTAGCTTCTGGTTTTTGCCAATATTCCAGAAAAACAGTTGCGCCTCTAACTTGAATTTCTCCCGGAGTTCCCGAACTTACTAATTCCCCATTTTCATCTACTAATCTAACTTCCACTTGCGGCAAAGGTTTACCCACATATCCGGCAAATCTTTCCCCCTGCAAAGCGTTAGATAAAGCCATACCAATTTCGGTCATTCCGTAGCGTTCTAAGAGAAAATGACCGCTAATATTTTGCCATTTTTCTAATACTTGAACGGGTAAAGCTGCCGAGCCGGAAACCATTAATCGCATTTTAGCACAACCCTCAGAAATTCTTTTTTGTCGATCGCCATTACTCCCTTCCCAAGCTGCAATTAACTTAACATAAATCGTCGGTACAGCCATAAACAAAGTTAAGTCACCTTGACTAATGCGATCGCAAACAATCTCCGCATCAAACTTAGGTAAAATATGACATTCTGCGCCACTCCACAAAGCACAAGTAAGCACGTTAATAATGCCATGAATGTGATGTAAAGGTAAGACGTGCAAAATGCGATCGTCCTTTGTCCATCCCCAAGCAGAAATTAAACTTGTTACTTGCGCTTCAATATTTTTATGTGTAGTAACAACACCCTTGGGTTTTCCAGTTGTCCCGCTAGTATAAAGGATTAAAGCTCGTCTAGTAAGCTCAATTTTTGGCAACAAACTAACTTGTTCGGGCAGAGTTTCCGAAGTTAAAATAAATCTAATATTTTTCTCTTCAGCTATAGGACGCAATAGATTTTCAAAACTCGGATGTGCAATAATAATTGATGCACCCGAATCAGCAATTACATAATCTAACTCAGGTTTGGGATGCGAAACACACAAAGGTACAGCGATTCCTCCAGCACGCCAAATCCCCCATTGGGTAGCGACATATTGAAATCCCGAAGGTATGAGAAAAGCCACTCGCTGTTCTTGTAAATCTGTTATATTATCCAAAAGTTTAGTCGCAACTTTAGCCGAAATTTCGAGCAAATCCTGATAAGTAAAGGTTCCTTCAGTGGCGACAATTGCGGTTTTGGTTGGGTTTTGGTGGGCGCGATCGATCAATGGGAGATTCACGTTAGTTAGTCAGTTTATTCTGGTAACATAAAGAATAACATTGTGAGGCAAATTTTCATACTTGTCAGACTTGCTTGTTTACAATTGTAGACTTGTTGGACTAGATAACTCCATGCTTGATAAAAAGTTTTTCAAAAAAACTTGTAGTCAAGTCTTTACCAGTTTTTTCATTCAACTCAAACCCGCCAAAGCGATAAACTTCGTATTCTTGTAACCTTAACTTTCTATCCTGAGCAACCATCTCTGAATATTTTTGAGGACTAGCTTGATTGCCGTCTGCGTAATGATGCTTTCCATCTACTTCAATAACAACTCGTTCACTATTTGAGAATAGTATTAGAAAATCCATTCTTTGTCTTGGTAGCCGTTTTTTTCCTTTAACTCCTTCAAAGTTTTTGGGTCGTAGTGTAGATAGACTTGAGGAACTAAAGCTGGTAAAGCTTCTCCTAACTTTTCTCGGAAATGGCTAAAATACGTTTCAAATAATAAAATTTCCCCTGGAGAATCAGGAGCAAGTGATTTCTTTAGCCTAACAAATAGATTTTCTTCAGTCTTCTCTTCAGGAAATGGTAAATTATGTTGACTTGCCCACCATTTCACTATATCTGTCCACAATAAACCTCTTTGTAAAATAGGTAAGTCATACACCAGGCATTTATCAGCATTGCTAACAATTTCTATGGTGTTATCCAGTGCATCAGACAAAACCAATCCTGGTTTAAGGCCATCAGCAACAAATATAATGTTTTTAATAGTTAAACGCTTGGATGCACTGGTTTATTAGGCTTTTTCTTCGGAGGTAAGGTTACTGACTTCCTACCACTTTCAGCTTCTCTTTTGCGCCAGTCTGCAAACATAGCAGCTACATCATAATTAAATGATTTAGCATAATCTTCCCGAAATTTATGAATTTCCTCTAAAATTTCATTGGTCAACATTTCCATAGTCTCCCATTAATTCATAAGGTGTGCAAAAAGCTACTAACGTTTCTATTTTAGCGTAGTGATAGGTGCTACAAACTATGCGATCGCCACAACCTAAAATTAAGACAAAATTGAATTCAGATCCAAAACAAAACCAGGTAACACATCTTCACCAGAAAGAGTCGCCGGATTTTCTAAAATTTCTACTTCTTGATTTAGGCGATAAATTTCAACTTTTCCAGTCTCTAAATCAATTAACCAACCTAATCTAGTACCATTTTCTCGATACTCTTGCATTTTAGCGCGTAATCTTTTTAAGCAATCATCTGACGTGATAAATTCAACTACGAAATCAGGGCAAACAGGAGTAAAACTCTCCTTTTGTTCCGGTGTTAAAGCATCCCATTTTTCCCGCTTTAACCAAGAAGCATTAGGAGAACGAACAGCACCATTTGGTAGAGTGAAACCTGCGGAAGAAGCAAAGGCAACTCCCAAAGTTTCGTTACGATTCCACATTCCTAATTGATAAGTTAAATTGGCATTGCGGTTGCTGTTTATGCCGCCTAAAAGTGGTCTAATTACAATGCTTCTATCAGCATTACGTTCAAATCTAATTAGTTCGTGGCGCTGGCAAAGTTGAAAGAATTGTTCGTCTGTTAATTCGGCGATACCGTTTAGGTTTAGGGTAAAAGTGTACATATTTTTGAGAACTAATTTTGAAATTCCTTCTGCTGCAAACCTCTCACTTTTTCAACTAATCTTTCGGCGGATTTGGCGGGCACCAAAACAAGTTTTTACTAGTCACTCCCAAGGATTCAATAATTTCTCGCATGACATCTGTACAATACTTCCAATATCCCAAATCATCATACATTTTATCGGGATTGAACTCCAAATTATAATGCAATACATGAGGTATTCCGCCAAATTCATCGGAAGATTGCGGAGAAATTAGCAAAACTCGGAACGGTTTTTCTTGACATTTTGCGGTCAATTTATCCACCAAATCTAGCACGTAACCGCGATCGGTAATCCCTGTGCGAACAAACAATGCTTCGTCACATTTTTTAAGCGTATACCAAAAGCGTTGAGAACGGGCAGAATAACGCACTCGCATCCGTTCATAAACGGGAGACATATCATTTAATGGATCGTCTGTTTCTTCAACTTCATGGGCGAAAGATAAACCCGACCATTTGCCGTGATAGATTCTCCTTTCTTCATGATTGTAATGTAAAAACTGAGGATTCCACATATCAGAGAATCCATTTTCAATCATGTCTGCTACATCACCAAGGTTGGTACTTCTTGTTAAATCAAAGGGAAATGCTGGCCCGTCATATTCCATTTTGTACAATAACATTCTAGCAGCGCATCGATCGCCTAATGGCAGAATCGCTACTCGGCTAATATCTGTTAATTTACTCTTGTATTCAAAAATTACTGATGATTTAGCTGGTACTTTCACTCGATTTTCTAATCCATCTTTACCAATCATCATTGTCCGAAACGGTAAATCTGGTTCAAATAAATCTTCATAAACACCTTCTGGCATTTCTTTTAAGGCGCTGCGTACTTCTTTCCACATTGGGTGGATGTTATATTCATGGTCTGATTCGTTGATTACTCGAAGAGTAGTATCGCTTTCTTTTAATATTCCTAAAAGTCCGTCGTAATGTAAGACTTGGGAGACTTTTGGGGCAAATAAATGGAAAGCGGCGCTATACTCTACATCAGCACCAGGGGGAATATTGATGCTAGTTTCGATCGCCCCATCCTCCCGCACCCAAAAGTAAGGAACTATCCCTTTTTCTACCTTTTTGCTAATATAAATTCCCGGAATTAGTTCGGCTTTACTTTGAATATGCGCTTGTAGTTCTTCCCAGGAAGTTGCGATCGCATAACTATGTTTTGAAGTATTAATAATTCGCAAACTCTTCTCTTCTGGACAAGCAAACAGATGGAAACCTAAATTATCTCGATAAATTGGTAATTCCTGCTTTTGATTAGAGCGTTGTTTTAGTTGAGTTAATTTGTTTTTATCGATGTCGAATATGGGGAGATCGATCGCCTCAAACATCAATCGATGCCCTAAACTATTAGGATGAGCCACATCAGAAGAAATCCCAGCTTTCCAACGCCCCGCCCCATCATCGATCGCATCCAACCAATTTAACACGGGTACACCCCAACCTAGCATTCGATTGTGCGTATCTCGCAACAGCCAATTATGCTCGGAATAGTAATCCCCATTCGGGTATAATCCCGCTAAAATCGGCATTGCACCCAATTCCTTGGTCATTTTTACAAGTTGCTGCAATCCTCTTTCAAAACGGCGCTGTACCACCCGTCTTTGGTGAGGCGCACAATAAGCTAACCCTTCGTTACCTAAAGAAAGGGCAATAATCACGATATCCGGTTGTTCTGGTGCAACTACCAAAGGAAATCTATCAATGGTTGTGCTGACATTAGCACCAACTTCTGATACATTTACCAGAATGTGACCGTATTTTTCCTGTAATGCTTGGGACAAATGCCAAGCCCAACCCCGCAACAACCAGGAATTACAACCTAAAGCTACAGAACTGCCAATAACAGCGATTTTTAGACCTTTCTTTCCTTTAACGGCTGGGTTTTCGGCAATCGGTTCCTGAAAATATCCGTAGGGAAAAGGTTGCACCCAACCGAACCAGCCATCTTCTACAATAATTGTGGCTGGTGGTAGATTGGATTCAATCGGTATCCAACGATTATTTCCCCAAGCTTCCCATTGCACATTACCATTTGCGCTAATTCGCACATACTTATATTGAATATTTTGCTCATTGGGTGACTCTAAGGATGAAGGAATATCGATTTTAATTTCCGTCCACCATAATGGATAACTTTCGCTACTAGTATTTAGAGGTACGCACCTATTTATGTCCCACATTCCTAACTCAGGAGTCGAACCGACAAGTGCAATAAATTCTCCCCTTTGTGTTTGTGCCCTTACTTGAAATCGATACATACATTTCTCTTCTAATGCTTAAAAATACTATGCCAGACAATTTTAAATAATCAAAACGAAAATGCAAACTACATATCTATTTAAATAGAAGAGTTTACAAAGTTGATTTAAGGTTATCACAATTAGCGATCGATTTCTGTCTTGCAGCACACCAAAACAATTAGATCCCCGACTTCTTGAAGAAGTCAGGGATCTGGAAATTACCAACCCCATGTACCGGGGCCACCTTTAAAAGGCCCAACAATATCAGCAGTAATCCATCCGCCATAAAAATCACCTGCTTGGGGCGTAACTAACTCATCATTGACATAGCAAGCATCCATTAAATTAGCATTAAATCCATAGTATTCTTGAATTGACTCAAAATCAGGGGTAGGCTGAAAAACTCGCCAAACAGCATGATTTATATACTTATCACCAATGCTAACATCGTAATATTTCCAGTACCCTTTCCATTCACACAAACCTTTTGTAGATGTGGCAATCAGGTGTTCTAGTTTAATATCTTCTGGAGGGAAGTAGTAGGTAGGAGGATGGCTTGTTTCTAAGACTCTTTTGCCTTTGCTGGTTTCGGCTAAAATAATGCCATTACAAATTACCTTCAGATGTTTATTGGTATCTTCTAAGATTGCCGGACGAGGGTAATCCCAAACTGATTCTTGACCGGGTTTTGGTGGTATTGGATTGGGTCTCATGGTGAATGATTTCCTGATTTAATGAGGTTGGGCTATTGGTCGATCGCACTGTATAACATCTGCTAATGTTACCACTTGCGATAACAACGAGATGTAATTAGGTAAGGATGAAAAATTTCTAAAAATTTAGTTTGTAAAGTCTGAAAAAATCTTTCTATCAGTTGTTTATCGTCATGGTGAAAAGGAAATTCCTGATTAAACCCTTTGAAGAAATACCAATTAAGAATTATCTTTCCTTCATCAGTCAAAGCTTGATGAAACTTGAGTAACTGTTGTATTGGGTCTGGTAAATGTTCCAGCACATCAAAACAAACTATTGTGTCAAAACTTTCTGTATTGGGCATTTCTTCACATAAGATAATTTTGTTTTCTAACCCCAGTTGTTTAGCTCGATACTTTACAAAATCACGATTGATCGGATTAATATCGCAAAATACCACCTCTTTTACATCAGGACAAAGTGCTGCGCCGATCGCATGAGTACCAATTCCTCCACCAAAATCTAATACCCTACCTTGGGCATATTTAGCAATTAATAGTAATGTATTACCAATATAATCATGACTCGTTAAATGCCAAGCTCCTAGTTCAAACAAATAAGCATCCTTCACCCGGTCTTGATAGAAAGCTGTAGCTTGTTGCCAATCAAAATCTTTGTGACCTAACTCAGCCATCTGTTTTTGACTAGCTGCTAATTTACTTTCTAATGTTTTTACATCCAAATGTAAAAATTCCTGGAGATGCTGCTTTAAATTAAAAGCATCTTGCCAAAAGCTACTTAAAAATGATGGAATTGGTGGTGTCACTCTGTTTTTATACCTTTTTGTTACAAAATTTTAACTCAAGTATATAGTAGGTTTTAGCTATTACCTGCTTTATAGTTGAGTATAGTTTGAAAACCTTGTTAATTATAAACCAAATCATCAGGAGCCAAAATGTTTTTTACTCAATACGCCCCAGAAATTATCCTCCGCATGGGACAACATTTAATTTTAGTGGCGATCGCCATGACAGTAGCAACTGCGATCGGCATTCCTTTAGGCATCCTGATCGCACGCCAACCAAAAATTGCCCAACCAATTCTCGGTGTTGCCAACGCCATTCAAACCATCCCCAGTTTAGCAATTTTTGGCTTCCTAATTTCTGTACCATTTCTGGGAGGAATTGGCACAACTCCCGCCATTGTTGCTTTAACTTTGTACGCTTTACTTCCGCTAATTCGCAATACTTATATTGGCATTAATAGTGTCGATCCGGCAATTCGAGAAGCCGGAAGAGGCATGGGAATGACAGATAATGAATTGCTGTTTCAAGTAGAAATTCCTCTAGCTTTTGGTGTAATTTTAGCAGGAGTCAGGGTAGCCACAGTTATTTCTGTGGGAGTTGCGACTATTGCAGCTGCGATCGGTGCTGGCGGATTGGGAGTATTTATTTTTCGCGGTATTGCTTCAGTTAACAATCAGTTAATTTTAGCAGGGGCAATACCCGCTGCTTTTATCGCTTTAAGTGCAGATTTTTTCTTAGGTTGGGTAGAAAAGCAACTCACACAAAACAGACAAAAAAAAGGGAAATTTAATCGCCAAATTGCTGTTGCCTCTGGCATATTAATCTTAATGATACTGGGCTTATTTGTCTTTGCCAACCGACCAACAGCGCCGACAATTGCGATCGGGGCAAAGAATTTCACTGAACAATTTATTTTAGGAGAAATTCTGGCTCAACAAATTGAGTCTCATACCAATTTAAAGGTCGATCGACGCTTCAATTTAGGAGGAACTTTCATCGTTCATGAAGCTGTAAAAGCAGGTAAAATTGCCGGATATGTGGAATACACAGGAACAGCATTGACAGCTATTTTAAAACAAGAGCCAATCAAGAACCCGGAAATTGTCTATCAAAAAGTCAAGCAAGAGTACGACAAAAAATTCAACTTAGAAGTCTTGCAGTCTTTAGGATTTAACAGCACCTACGCTATGATTATTCGCGGAGAAGATGCTAGACGTTTAAAAATCAAAACTCTTTCCGAAGCTGCCAAATATACTCCCCAATGGCAAGCTGGATTTTGGTATGAATTTCTGGAAAGAAAAGACGGTTATGAAGGGTTAGTTAAGACTTATGGCTTCAAATTTACCAAACCTCCAAAACAAATGGAATTAGGATTAATGTATCAAGCTTTAAAAGAAAAGCAAGTAGATTTTATTGCTGCAAATGCTACAGATGGCTTGATTCCTATGCTGGATTTAGTAATTTTGGAAGATGACAAAAAGTATTTCCCTCCATATTACCCTATCCCAGTTTTTAATCAAGCAACGCTGCAAAAATATCCTGAATTGCGAGAAGTAATCAATGAATTAGCTGGGTTAATTACAACTAAAGAAATGCAAAAAATGAATTATCAAGTAGATAAGCAATCTCGTCCAGTTGGAGAAGTTGCCCGTGAGTGGCTGAAATCTAAAAAACTTTAATCTTAGCCTGACCTAAAATGAAAACGAAGTTCGGATCAAGCCAACCCAAATCGGTGGATTTGCAGCGTTATGTTCGGGATTTGTAACTACCAAAAATCCCGGAATGATAAAAATTCTGTCGGTTACAGGGTAGCGATAAGATAATTCAAAATGCAAAGAAGTATCCCGATCTTCCCGTCCAAAAACATCATTACTTATCACTCTCGGAGGCATACCAAAAACAAAACTTAATTGCGAACTTGTTTTACCTAAATCTGCTAAAAATGCCGTCAGTGCCCAACTCCAAATCTCGGCTTGAGCACCCCGAAAACCATTTAACCCACTCACGCTGGGAGAAGCTTCCGCTTTAGCATTAAAGTAGCTAACCCAACCACCTAATATCAGTTTAGGACTGATTTTGTAAGTAAATTGTAAGCCAAAAGCATTGGAGGAAGTTGCTGTACTTGTACCGAAAGGAAATTGACCGAATACACTACCTTTACTTCCCGTTATATTATTAGTTATTCCAGGTTCGGGTGCATAATAATGACCGTAGGTAAAAGCAAATCCAAATTGCTCGGTTGGGGTATAACTTATTTGACTCAAAACAGTGTACTGACCCTTAAATAGCCCTTCGCTTACATTGCTAAGGGAATCGCTTAAATAACTGATACCTCCCGCTAATTTGTCAGTAAAATTGTAGTAAATTACTCCCCCACCACCAAAGGCAAAAGAATAAATCGGACTTTCTGCGCCAAAATTTGATATGGAACTAACTGGATTAAAAGCTGGGAAAATCCTTGTAGGAAAGTCGGCAATAGGAGCGATCGCTATCACCCCCCTTTTCCCCAATGGAAATTGATAAAACAACGTCCCTAAACGAATATTATTACCAGTGTTTATTGTCAGCAAACGAGACATTTCTGTGCCAGTAACACCCCGACCAAAATTATTAGTATTTCCAGCTACCAGTTGAGTTCGCAATCTATCTTTGCCAGTAAAACTAGTATCAAAATTCAGTACTACTGCTCCTGATAATGTGACTTCATCATCTAACTTTTCCCTAGAGCGAATCCCTGGAGAAACTGCTTTTCTGTCACCAAAAGTACTAATTAAACCAAAATTTGCTGAACCTCGTAAAACTGTAGTCGGACTAAATTGATGTCCTTCAATAAAAGCTACTCGCTGTTCTACGTTGTCTATTTTGGCAGTAATATTCTTCAGTTCTGTAGCGAATTCTGCTTGCAATCTTTCGATAACTAGCAAGTCTTCTTTTTGGGGAAATTGATTGTTAAAACTTTCAATTAAACGCCTAATACTGGTTAAGCAAGCATTTAAACCTGCGGCAAATTCGTAGCGAGTCATCGCTCGATTACCATTGAAATTTCTGCCAGGAGAACCGCTGATACAGCGATATTTTTCGATTAAACTTTGTAATGCTTGATAAGCCCAATGACCGGGAGTTACATCTAATAACTGATTCACATTAGTAATCGTTTCATCCAAATCATCCAAAACCGGAGGAGGTCCACTGTATAGTTTTTCAATTTTTTCAATGGTAGTTTCTTCTTCAGATTCAGGATTATAAGTTACTAATGGTAATCCCCCTGAATTACTTAAAGATGCTTCTTCGATCGGATTTGAATTGAGATTTGTTTGTCCTATAACTGGCGATAATATTAGTAAATTACCACCCAGAATTGCTGAGGTAAGAGAGAAGGATAAATTTAAGTTTTTCATGATGGTTTTGACAGATACATCCTCACACCTAAAACCGCTGTGAAACTTCGCGGTGAATATTGTCAAAAACTAGAAGTTTAATAAGGTCGAATTGACATTTGAGTTTTTACAGCTTCGATCGCCCTTTGCGCCACATCTTCAGGAATTCTGGTATACTCTAACTGCTCATTAAACTCTTGACCTTTAGTTAAAATCCAAGTCAACAAATTTTGCGTTGCCTTCATCGTATCTGGGTTAAGATACTTTTTAGACACCAACAACCAAGTTAAACTCACTAAAGGATAACCCTCTTCTGGATCTTGGATATCTTCAGTAGTGAAATCCTCATTAAATTTGACATTTGCTAAAGCTTTCTTGGTTTCTGCTAAAGTTGGTTGAACGTAACGACCTTTCCGGTTTTCAATACTAGCAACAGAGAGATCGTTGGCAATAGCAAAGCTACTTTGAACATAACCGATCGCACCATCAATTCGGCGCACTTCTCCCGCTATTCCCCCATCTTCAGGAAAAGCAGAATATACCTGAAATCCCCAATTTGGATTTCTACTAGCTGGGATTTTTCCCTTAGTAATTTTGTGAAGATATTTACTCAGAATAAAACTAGTAGCACAGTTGCCAGAACAAACTACCACTTGAATTCTTTGATTAGGAAAGCTAGAATCAATCTGTTGCCAATTGTTAATTTGACCTGTGAAGATTTGCGCCAGTTGTTCGCGAGATAATTTAACTTGTTTGGACACATTTTTCAGGTTATAAACAATAGCTAATGCACCTCCACCTGTGGGCACCATTAACAAACCATCTTCCATTTGATTTTGCTCAATAGGAGTGGGAATTAAACTACTTCCGCCAAAATCGATCGACTTTCTCGCAAATAACCGAATCCCACCACCACTGCCAATAGTTGTGTATTTAAACCTTTCTCCGGTTTGTTGTTCGTACTCTTTGCTATAACGTTGATAAAGAGGTTCGGCAAAAGAATCACCACCGCCTCTAAGTTGCGCCCAAACAGCATTACTCGTCAAAGACATTGTGGTTATTGTTAATGTGGCAATTAATTTTTTCTGCCAGCCATTAATACTCAAATTCTTCATAACTTATTGTCCCTGATCTGCGTAGTTTGACTTTTAACTTATTAACGTAGTCTGCGATTAATGATGACTTTACTAGCATCAGGAGTAACTTCTAACCAAAAATCCGGGATGACAAATTGATAGTACAATTCTCCCAGTCGCACGCTCCGCCAAGTACTAGCAATGGGAGCATTTGGTACCCATACTTTCAGAGCTTTGGTGACAGTTTCAGGAACCGCACTAGGATCTATTTGTTCGTCAATTTGAAGAATATTGCCATCAGCAGTAACTTGAACTTCAACTTCAAAACCTTGTTGGTTTTTCCCTCTGATTTTGTAGAACAGGGAACCATCTGATTTTAGTTCAGTTCTGGCTAAGTTAAAGGTAGCACCTGAAACTGTTTTTGCGGAAGCCATTGCCGGAAGGGGTACTTCTTCTAAGGGAATTTGTCGTTCTATTCCTGCTAAATTTTGAGCAATTATGAGATTTTCTCTCTCAATTTTTGTTTGAGCTTGAACATTACAGGGATAGATAGAAAAAGCAGAAATTGTTATACCTGTAATGATTAATATGCTTTGCCAAGTCTTTGTGTGGAACATCATAGTTTTTTAGTTGGTTGGTGTTTTTTTGGGTAAGCTGTTACGCATTTAAAAGTCATATTGTAGGGTGCGTCAGATTTAGATATTTTCCTTTCTATATAAGGCTTTACCGTCTGACGCACCCTACTCTTTAATAAGTGATTTAAATGCGTAACAGCTTAGTGCGATCGAACAATCCATTTTTAGAACTTATCTTTGAGTTGAGCAAACAGAGCATCAGGAATTGCGTGTTCCTTTAAATACACAAAATTGTACTTTTGTTCGATGTTTTGCCAATCTATAGAACTGTCTGAGAGAATTTCTTGCCTAAACATTTCCAATGCTTTACCAGATAATCCTTTTTCCAAACATCTTTTCATAAATAAACGGCTTTCGTCAATTTCGCCAATACATTCAAAGGGTGTATGAACTGATAAACCTACCATTTCTCGAAATGTCGGTAGTAAATCTTCATCATCAAACAAGTTTGTTTGAAATACTGCATCTACTCGATCGGGTTGACAAAAAGCCATTAACCCTAACCAAACATAAGCACATTTTGGGCATTTTTTACACCAAGGTTTTTGGATGTTACAGGAATGAATTTGGGGAATGACTTCGGGATATTTGCTTAAGTTTTGAAAGATGCGGAAGTCATAAATGGGTTGTAAAATGCTGAAATATTTAAAATTAGATAACAAATTTTCTCGAACAAATCGATCTAAAATCTGTTCTGCTTCCAGACTTTTACCCCATTGATGATTAACTTCTCTGCCAATTTCTGACCAAAATAAGTTACCTGTATTAGCACTTTTTTCATGAGCCAAACATAAATAATTGTATCCTCCAGCTAACATCAAAAATAAAGATTCAAAAATAGAAACGGGGGTTTCTGGGGCGGTGATTCCTGAATTTTCTGGGAAATATAACTGGAGAAAGGGAAAGTCTATAAAATCATCAAAAATTGAGATTTTATGCTTTTTAACTGGCTGGACATTTTCTAGTACTTGACTGATTAATTTGTGTTGCAAGTCGGCTTTACCATAAACACTATGAGAATATTGCATGGAAGCAAAAGGAAGATCCGCTTCTTGCAACATTTTCATGGCTACAATACTATCTTTACCACCCCCACAACCTGTGAGAATAGTCTGATTATCTCCAAAAATTTGCTCTGGATTGCTTTCTCCTAAATCTGCGGAATAGATAATTTCGGGCTGTTGGTAATCTGTGACATTATTTTCGTACCAATGTTGCCCAAATACGCCTTGGTAGATTTTGACAAATAAATCTAAAACTGGTTTTTCCAGATGTTGAGAAATGTTTGAGATATCGTAATATTTGGGAAATAAGGAACATAGTTTCATGCCTTCAAATAAGGCAATATGGGCAGCAATGCGTTCTATTAATTGTTGAGAATATTTTTCTTGCAGTGCTGAAAACGAGATATCATGATAAAAAACTTTTGTGGCAAATTTGAATTTATCCGCACCATAGATAATTTCTAGATGATGTTCATGAATTGCCAAATCATCTATTTTAATTACTTCAATTTTCATTACTGATTGTGTAAGTAACCTTTGTTCGTTATTTTAAGGGTTAATGGCTCAGATATTTATTAAAATTTGTTTAATAAATACAGATCCCCGACTTCTTCAAGAAGTCGGGGATCTAAGACATAATTAACTGGCAACAGCTAGTTTTGTTAGTCCACCATGATAGTTAATTAATTTGGATTCAGCTTTGCCGATTTGAGCTAACCGAAATTGCCACTCAGAAATCTCTTCATAGCTGAGTTGGTGGGTGTCACAACAGGGTGTCCATAAACCACCAACAATTGAGGGATCGTCAAAGCGCAATAAACCAGATTTGCGGATGGTTTCGCCTTGGGGTGTTCCGGGTATGGGAGAAATGGAATAGGATGCGACTTGAAATTCTAAGTCTGGGTTAATTTCTCTGAGTTGTTGATGGAGTTCTAAAATTGCTTCTTCAAGACGAAGTAAACTGTCGTGGTTGTCATCAGGAAATCCAATGATAAAACCATAGATAATTACGGGAAGTCCGACTCGAACGATCGCTCGCATCATCTCACAATGTTGTTGCCAAGGAAGAAGTTTGGCGTAAGATTCTCTGCCAAAAACCGGACGTTCGGCGGGAATATAACCGAGAAAACCGCCAACTTTGCCATCCCATCCCCAAAGTGCTTCGATTAATTCTTCGTCAGGTGTCAAGTCTGTACTATCGTAGTTGCGTCCTCTGCCTAAAGTGGCTTTTCTCAGTTCTAAACCATTGGGCCACAACAGAGGCATTCCCATTTCTCTTGCGCCTTTGGTAATTTGCAGAACTTCTTCTCGTCCGTTGGGAAACAAGACTCGACCGAGAAATTGATCGGACCCCATAACCGTACATTTTGCCCCAGCTTCTTTCTGACGCGCAATCCATTTCAGAGTAGTTTCTGGTGTCATGCGGCGATAGCCTGATGTGTAGGTTGGGGTTTGGCAAAAGTCACATTTGCGATCGCACCCGATGTCAGGATAGACTGAGCCGATCGGTACAAGTTCTTCCACAAAAGGTTCTTCGGAATATTCTTGACCCAAACATTGTCTTGCTACTTCTACTGATGGTAGTGCCCACTCATCTGGACTCATGGCTTTGGTGCGGGTAGGATGATAACGACCATCTGCCAAAATTACACCTGTGAGATTTTCGCGTGGGGTTTTTCCTAACACATAGTCGAAAATGGGCCAATTAGCGGCACCAGATTTATCAATTACGATCGCTGTTGCACCTGCTTTTAGGTAATGCTGAGGTTCAGCAATGGCATCAGAACCACCGACGACAACGGGTTTGCCTTTGCTGGCTAAATGTGCGATCGTCATACAAGTAACTTGGCGTTCTTGGGTGTAGTTAACTGTCACTCCCCAAGCATCATAAGCTTCTGGATCTAAATCAAAAATTCTCCCTCCAACATAAGCTTTCGTCAGATTCATGCCTTTCCAAGTTACTTCTCCGAAAGGTTCTCGACAATCGCCATCTTTGAGATTAACCAATTGTGCATCAAAACCACCCGCTTGCAGATCCGCCATTAAAACCTGCTTACTGAGCAAAGTATTCTTTCTGTATAATGCCGTCCAATTATGTCCTTCTTCGTCATACAATCCCAGCGCAGGTACTTCTACTAGTCCAATTGTCGAAGCCTTTTTTGATGATGATGTCATGAAAATCTCCTAAAAAAGTAAGGAAAAACATGAAATATTTGTACAACTATAAAATAAACTTGAGAAATAGGGAAGCATGAGTTTTCACCTATTAGTTACGCATTTAAATCACTGATTAACGAGTAGGGTGCGTCAGACAGTAAAGCCTTATATAGAAAGGAAAATATCTAAATCTGACGCACCCTACAATATTACTTTTAAATGTGTAACAGCCGATCGCTTCAAAAATACTAATTGCTGACGATCGCGCCTACCGTTACAGTTAAATCGGAAAATGTCAATGAGTAATTTTTACCAATTGTTAATGTAGATTAAAATGGCAAATTAATCTTCGCTACTTTCCCTAGAAGCAGGAAGCAGAATACCTTCCCGCAACAAGGTATCCATAAAATTCTTTCGCAGAATGCGCTGGATCTGAAGATGTTTACCTGGCTTCACTTTGGTTAGAGTTCGTAGCAATAAGTTAGATTCGCCTAGACTTTCTATACCATCTATTTGTGTGGGTTCGAGTACATCTGGATAATCTGTGTTTAATTGTTGTCCTATTTCTTCTATTACTTGATAGATATGAACCAAATTAGAGTTAGAAGGTACGGCAACTTCGACTACGGCAAAAATGTATTGTTTGGAGTAATTGGTAATTGATCTAAACCAACGGTGAAATAAATTAAGTATCGGGACTTAAAAATGTTTTAACTCCCGTTAATTCTATCGACAAAATACGTTACCTCCGTAAAATTAGTAGCTCGTGGTTGCAGCTTTTTAACACACTCATTCTTTCCTTGAAAACTTCTTGCCACATCTTTAGGACACAATAATTTTTGATGGGATTGTAATACAAATCATTATCTTCGACTCTGAGAACTACAGCAAAAATACCACCTGGTTTAAGAATCCGAATCAGTTCCTCAAAGCTTTCTAAAGGAACTTGATTGCGAGTAAAAACGCCTGTTGATACTAAAGCGTTAAACGTATTATCTGCAAAAGAAAGAGTGTTACCCAACTCTTCTAGATGCAAAGCATTGTATATCCCCTGGTCTTTTAATAGGTCTAAAGACTTTTGGCTAATATCCAGTCCTTGGAGATTTTTAAAGCCGTAAGAATTGAGTTCTCGACCTAATAATCCTGTACCACACCCTATATCTAAAATTAAAGCATCTTTCTTTAAATAGGATCTGAGGGTGTAAGCAATATGGTTGAGTAAAACCGTCCAGCCGTTATCGTAATGTTCCTGGTCGTAAAATAATACCCAATTATCGTATTTTCCCCTCACTTCTTCGAGGTTTTCAAAGTAATCTGTTAATCCATTTCGATAATCTTGCTCATCATCTTTTTTCAAGATTTTATACAGAACATCTTTGATAATATAGCCGATTAAATTGAGGTCGTCGAAATTAAAAGATGATGGCAATCTCAGATCGCAAGCCGAAGAAATAATCGATTCGGTTTTTTCTAGGCTGGGTGTTTCCGTAAATGAGTATTGCCAGTTTTTGTAATAACGAGAATTATCGTCTCTGCCAAAAATCTGGATCGCCACACCCCTCTCGCTAGTTTGTTGTACAAATTGATCTACCTGTTCTGAAGTTAATCCCAAAAGATTAAATTGCAAACTGTCAGGCGCACGTTTCACTTTTGACAAAGGAGAGGGAATATAAATATTTCTGACAGAACTGAGAATTTCTGCTAACCGATCGTACTTTTGTATACCTTGAAATATCTTGTCTTCTAAAAATTCTATTTGAGGTCTTAAGACAGCAGCAGTTAAGTTACTCATTCGCAAACTAAAATTAGGAACATGAGGCTTAAGTTTTTCAAATAAATTATCATCATCAGGACGAGCCAGATGTTTCTTGTACAATTTTTCGTAAGAACCCGATCCTAGAATACAATAGGCAGCAAATTGTGGATTATCAGTGGCAATTAAACCCCCTTCACCAGAGTTGAGTAATTTATAACTTTGGGTACTAAAGCAAGCAATTTCTCCATGATGTCCTACTAAGTTTCCATCCCATTTTGCACCTAGACTATGAGCGCAATCTTCTATTAAATAAATTCCCGCGTTGTCACAAATATTCTTGACAGCATCTAAATCGGAAATATGTCCTCTCATGTGAGACAAAACAAAGAACTTTGCTTCTGGATGAGCTTCTACTTTAAGTTTTAAATCTTCAATATCAATTCCATATTCAGAGTTACACTCCACGTAGATCGGAACTCCACCAGCATGAACAATACTACTAGGAACTGCTGTGAAGGTAAAAGAATTAGTCAATACTTTGTTTCCAGCTTTGACCCCTGTTGCTTTCAGGGCTAAAAAGAGCGCACTTCCACAGGAGTTAACTGCAATAACATAGTTATGTTTTGTGTAGAGACTAAATTCATATTCCAGTTTGGCTACTTCAGTTGCTAGTTCCTCATCTCCATCTTTTAACTCATAAGGCTGGCTAGAATTACTCAAATCATCTGAAAAATTATAGCGATAAAGTCTTCCTTTTTGCATCAATTTTATTGCTTGCTCAATACCTGCTTGAGGAATTTGGTCGGGGGTTTTGAAACTCTTATTAAATTTAATTACTGATTGTTGTTCTTGTTTTGATGCGATCGGGTTAAATTTCATTTTTGATTACCCCTAGTCGATAATTTTCCCATGACTTAAAAATAGTATGATGCTATTTCCGCAAAAGGAACATTCCAGAATTCCAACTTTTTAATGTCTGAATAATCGACAAAATAGAGTATAGTTGGGGAACTATCGCCGATAATCTCATCATGTCGATCTCTAGGATCTGTGAAAGCCAACCTGACTCTGCTCCTGTTGTCGTGACGGGCCAATTCGACGATATTGATGTTTGGGCCGAAGCCATCAAACATTTGAATGTTACTGGCAACCAGTTAACCTCTGGTCAGTTTGTGGGGAGAGTTAATTTGGCAGACTTGGAGAGCGTGAAGTTTACTGACGTTACCTATAATCAAGCGATGAGAATAAAGGGGTTAAAAAATCCTCATCTCCTGGCATTTACGATCGCACTTCAAGGCAATCAGACACAGGTACTGTCTCATGGTTGTCCGATCAAAAAACACGACCTATTTGGTTTCGAGCCAACGAGAGAAATTGATATGACGGCAGGGAAAGACGCTCACATAGTCGTCGCCAACGTTAATTTGACAGTTTTCCAGTCCCTAGCCGAGCAAATGGGATACCATGACTTAGGGCAAAAGTTTCTCCAGCAAAATTCACTCCATTTCCATCCCGCTTCATTTCGCCATCTCAGAGCTTATTATCAGCAAGTCTCTCAAATGTTTATTCATCAACCATCATTATTAATGGAGTCGCTAGCCCAATCCCACATCGTCGAAAATTTCTTGCCGTTGCTGATGGATACGATTGGAGCAGGTATCCGACAAAAAAAGCCGATCATAAAAACTTTACGCCGTTACCCGCTCGTGAAAAAAGCCGAAGAAATTGCCCAATCTTATATTGACAAACCCTTAACCCTTAAACAATTGTGCGACGCATTGGAAACTAGCAGTAGCGCCTTATGTTATGGATTTCAAGACATTTTTGGCATGAGTCCAATGGCCTATATCAAGATTCAACGACTCAATGGGGTACGTCGCGCTTTAAAAAATGCTGACCCTGAGACAACAATGGTGATGCAGGTGGCTCATAAGTGGGGATTTTGGAGTTCAGGGCATTTTGCCAGAGATTACCAACAAATGTTCGGTGAATTGCCATCAGAAACGCTGCGACAACAGTCTTAAATCAGAACAAACTAATCAGCATTAATCTTCGCTACTTTCCCTAGAAGCAGGAAGCAGAATACCTTCCCGCAACAAGGTATCCATAAAATTCTTTCGCAGAATGCGCTGGATCTGAAGATGTTTTCCCGGCTTCACTTTGGTTAAAGTTCGTAACAATAAGTTAGATTCGCCAAGACTTTCTACGCCATCTATTTGTGTAGCTTCGAGTACATCTGGATAATTTGCGTTTAATTGTTGTCCTACCGACTCAATTATTTGATAAACATCAACCAAATTAGAATTATATGGTACGGCAACTTCTACTACAGCAAAGATGTATTCTTTAGAGTAATTAGTAATTGAACCCATCTCGCCATTGCGAATAATCTGTAATTGACCGTTGGGATGTCGGATGCGGGTAGTTCTTAGTTCGATCGCTTCTACAACACCTTCTACTACTTTTTCTTCAGCTTTTCCCGCTTCAATATAGTCCCCGACTAAATAGTAGTTTTCAAACAGAATAAAGAAACCGCTGACTATATCATTTATTAATGCCTGTGCCCCTAAACCTATGGCTATACCAACAATACCTGCACCTGCTAGTATGGGAGTTGGATTAATATCGAGAGTGTAAAGGATGGAAACCCCAACGGTGAAATAAATTAAGTATTGCAATAAACTACGAAACAACGGAATCAAAGTTAAGCGTCTGCTTCTTTGGATATCCGTCAAATTTTGTTCTTTAAATACTATTTCTTCAGCTATTAAATAGATAACTTCAAAAATTACCTGACTTAAGAAAATCATGGCAATGATTTTGATTATTCGCAGACCAAAATCGGACAGGTTGGCGATTAACTGCACCTGCTGAACTACCAATGTAGCGATGCAGACGTAAATGAGAAATTCTAAACATCGCTTCAAAAAGGGGATTAGGTGTTGGAGGCGATCGTAGAATTTTAACCAGTTATCAGAACTAGAGTATTTGGTGGTGAGAGCATCAAAAATATCAACGATCGAAGCCACTGCTTTGAGGATGAGTAATCCCACAGCAGTTATCAAGTATATTCTGAGTGCGATCGACAAATATTCGGAAATTATTGCTGGAAATTGGAGAAACAGAACACAAGAAATGATTACCCACAGCCAAATTCCCCATTTTATTCTTTGATAAAGTGAATGGAAGAAAGCTTCAATAATATCATCGTCTGCGGTACTTCTTTCTATGTTTTTGGCGCGATTACTTACTACTTTCAAAGTATATTTGAGTATTTTTAGAGCGATCGCTGCTACAATTACTGCGCCAATACTTTGAGCAATACCAATTCCCAGTGTCACCCAAAATCCTGCCGGGATTTGCCCAATCAAGTTTAGCGTATATTTTTGCAGGTCTTGACCTTGATAAATCAAGAAACCATTAACACCTACAATCAAAATACACAACACCGCACCAACAAGTAACAATAATCCTGTAATGTTCCGGCGTAGGTTTTTGATCTGGCGATCGGTCAGTTTAAATACTGAATATTTCATCAATAGCTTGGATGATCTATCAACCAGCAGAATTAAGGAGAGAGAAATAATTATTACCAAGCTGACTTCAGCCAAGATAATTAATAAGTTGATCATTTTTTCATTAAGTTTTTTTTTGGCAAAATCGATCTGATTTAGAAGTTAAGGATCGAGCTATCCCCATTCCGCTTCTTGTTTGAATGGGGATAGAGACAAGAAATATTTTGTCAATTATTGGCAGCTTTCTCTGCAAATTTGCGTTTTTCTGGTTCGGTTCTTAGTTCCACATGGAGGAAATCGATGTTTTCTTGTTCGAGTAATTCTAATATTGCTAGATTCAATTGTTTCTCAGCATCAAAGTAGAGATTGTCATCATTTACAAAAGCGATAACTTCAATTACTCTAGCATTCTGTTCAATTTGTTTAAATCGAACTATACATGAAGGAGAAAAGCCTTTAATATTTTTCGGCATTTCTTGAATAGCAGCACAAATTCTCGCTGTTTTAGTTGCGGAAATTCCGTCAATTTTGAGAATTAAATTAACCCCCCACTTTAACTCAGTACCAGGATTTTGTGACCAGTTTTCCACAATTCCCGAAATCATTTTAGAGTTGGGCATTTTCACGATCGAACCCCATTTAACCACATGAAGGGTTGTGGTTCTAAATCCGATCGCCATTATCTGCACAAAACCCTCTAATCCCGATACTCCTACCCAGTCACCTTCTCGATAGAGACCATCGGAGTAAATAATGATCGTACAGAACCAATCATAAACGATATCCTTCAACAGCAAACCTAAAGTGATACCAGCACCACCTAACAACCCAACAAGTGCTGCTGCTGATTGCCCTAAAAATATCTCACTCACTTTAATTGCGAGTACGATAATTGCTGCCGATTGAAAAATTTTCGGCATCAAAGGTCTGAGTAATTCATCGAGTTCAGTTTCAGTATGCAGCATCACATTAGCGATTAGCTGCCCGAAGATTGAAGCACTGCGATAAATAACATAAGCAACTATGAAAAAAACTATTAAGTTGAGAACTTTAGTGATGGTTTCACTTAATTGAGCCCCAATATTTGCGGCTAAAACCTCCTTGACTATCCACAGTCCACCAATCAGAATTAACCAACTTAATGCTGGTTTGACAATCGCAATTAATTCGTCATCAAGTGTACTTTCAGTTTTAGCAGTTAAAACCTCAATGCGTTTAATAATCGCAGCAGTCACAAATCTTCTCAATACCTGTGTTATCGTCAAGATGACAATAACTAAAAGGATTTTGCCGATCGGGATGCCTGAATAATCGATATTTTTTAGCGTATCCCAAACTTGTTCCATGATTTAGTTTTTCTCCTGCTCTATCCCACGTACTACTCAGAATTGGGAAGGAACCAATTGCGGTAATATCTTAATAATATTTTAAGGTCTTTGTCCCAATTCAAGAGTGTTAGTTGTTATTTTTTTGTGAAATAATCATATCACGAAAGCAGCAATAGCGATCGGAGAAAGAATATTTAATTTTTGTCGATCGTCGAGAGAATGATAGACAAGCATTTTGCCTGTCTATCACTAACCTTACTAGTTTTGAACTACTCTAAAACCAGCGTGTTGATAGAAATGGGGACGGAGAATTGATCTTAGACTGAGCGATCGCAAATAACTCATTTTGCTGCTTGACAAAGTATTAAACCAAACCATTTTTGTGGATCAGTAAATACTTTTAGAGTCTTTAATCCTTTAGCATCTAGTTGTTGTTGCACAGTCTCTAAGTCAAACTTCCGAGAAATTTCGGTGAGGATACTTTCCCCTGTTTTCCAGGTAACTTTAAAGTCTAGACTTTCTAAATATACAACATGGCTTTTTTGGCAATGTAAATACATTTCAATTTGATTTTCTTTTTGATTATAAATGGCTTGATGGGTGAACAAATTGGTGTCGAAATTCCCTTGAAAACGCCAGTTTAAATGCTCAAGCATATTTAAATTAAAAGCATCTGTTTTTTATATGAAACAATTAATATTGCTAAATTAGTAATCTATAATAATCATCGTATATTTACTTCATAAGACGGAAAATATTTATATTAGTTTTATTAATCAGTTATCGTTCAATGAACATTCGAGAATTTCAACTTTATTATTGTCTGAATAATGAACAAAATAGAGTATAATATGGCGGCTAATATCTAGAAGCTAGCTAAAGTTGAGCCAATCAGTTAACTTCAGTCGGTTCCTGAAAGGAGTTAGTTTTGTCGAGTTGGGAGAATTACTAAATGCTGGCGATCGCACTTACCGATAAAGCTAAATCTGGAAATACTATGAAGTTTTTATGAAGAACCAATAATGACCGTTAGCAATGATATTTGATGGGCAATACTAAAAGTAGGTAGATACTTTTAGTCGGATTTAGTCGGATGAAAATTAGACTCGGATTAGTTACTATTACTGCTTTAATCGGTTTGACTGCTACAGTTGCTAAAGCTCAACAGCGTCCTAATATGTTTATATTCCTACTCAATATAGACGGGAAAGCAAGATTAGTTGGCTTAGGTGGTAAAGATTTGGGACTAGTATCGAGTGACAAATCTTTAGCGGATAGTATCTGCAATTCACCAAGGGCTAATAGTTCAAAGTCGTCAACTCCTTCCATTTGGAATAGATCTTCACCTTATGGCGATCGCACCAGCAGTACCTCTGCTTACAACCCAAACGCCACCCAACCCCCTGTAATGGTATTTAAAGATGGATCGGCAATTTATGTTTCTAAGAATCCCCGGCTCATAGCAGTCGATCCTGATGTAGTTTATAAAGGGCTTTGCAGACAGCAATAAATTAAAATAATACCTTCTAGTGCAGCAGGGCAAAAACAATAATACTCTTTGTTTGAGAATAGATATAGCCACTGATGTACTCTTTACCATCAGGCAATTATATTTGCATCTACTCTACATCAGTGTGTTAAATTCAGTGGTTTCTAAAAAACTTTTAGAAAGTCAGGTAAAATTTCTATCGAGGGTAATTTTTTATCTGACTGGCTCGATCGCAATACCATAAAAAATTCCTCCTTTATACTAATTCTGATGGACTAGCATTGATAGTACAGGTTATCTTTTGCGTCTAAATTAGGTAGGTTAAGGACAATGGTAAGACTAAAACCTTGGAAAATCGTTTTATTAGCAACGCCGATCGCCACTATTATTGCTTTCCTGATGATAGCAGCAGGGCAACAAATTCACGCTTGGGGCATTAATTGGATTTGGGCAATCTTCACTTTAATTTTGCTTGGTTGGCGTTGGTTGTTGGTAAAATGGACGCAACCTGTGGTAGCGCAGATAGAAACTGTGGTTGCAGAAGTGAACAAAGAATTGGCAGCAGCTTCTGAAGATGCTGTCAGTTTACCCGCGGGAAATGATGCTGTAATTAAAACCGAAGCAGCGTTACAAGAAGTATTAAAAACTGCACAGAACGATCGCCCAGTTTGGGAAGATTGGGGTACTTTTTGGCAACGCTGTCAGGATTTGGTAATTGCGATCGCACATTCCTACAATCCCGAAGTAAAATATCCCTTACTTAACATCTACATTCCCCAAGCTTACTCCTTAATTCGCGGCACAGTAGATGATATGGATCGCTGGATGCAAAAATTGTCACCAGTGTTAAATCAAGTTACCGTAGGACAAGCAGTAGAAGCTTATGAAGTTTATCAAAGATTAGAACCTTCGGCGCGAAAACTTTGGCAAATTTGGAATTGGGCACAATGGATAATTAACCCAGCAGCAGCCTTAGCAAGAGTAGCTAGTCAGCGTTCCAATAATCAAGCAACTCAGCAATTGTTGATAAATTTAGGTCAACTGATGCGAGAAGCTGCTTTGCGAAATTTAGCTCGCCAAGCAATTCAACTTTATAGTGGAATTGCAGCAAATCTTTCCGAAACTGCGATTGTTACACCCACACTTCCCCAAGCAAAAACCCAAACTTTACGAGATATTTTAACTCAAGCCGAACCTGTAGAAAAAGTAGAACAAAAACCCGTAAATATTTTATTAGCGGGAAGAACTGGATCGGGAAAAAGCAGTTTAATTAATACTTTGTTTCAAGCAGATTTAGCGGAAGTTGATGTTTTACCTAGTACAGATCAAATTCAAAGCTATCAATGGCAAACTCAAACCGGAGAAAGTTTAACCCTTTGGGATACTCCCGGTTATGAACAAGTGAAACGGGGAGAGTTCCGCGATTTAGTAATTGATTATGCGACAAATGGCGACCTTTTGTTATTAGTTACTCCCGCTTTAGATCCAGCTTTGCAAATGGATGTAGACTTTCTCAAAGATATTAAAGGAGAAGTTGCAGACATTCCAGTAATTACAATTGTTACTCAGGTCGATCGCTTACGTCCGATTCGCGAATGGCAACCCCCTTATGATTGGCAATGGGGCGAAAAACCAAAAGAAATAGCAATTCGAGAAGCGACTGAATATCGAGTAAAACAATTAGGAGAATTCAGCAAACTAGTTTTACCTGTGGTTACTTCAGATAGCCAAACTAGCCGCCAAGCTTGGAATATTGAGCAGTTATCTTTGGCTTTAGTAAATGCCATTTCTCCCGCCAAACAACTACGTTTAGCCAGATTTTTACGTAACTTAGAAGCGCGAACTCTCGCCGCTGCAAAAATTATCGATCGCTACACTTTCCAGATGACAACAACCCAAGGATTAGCGGCATTTTTGAAAAGTCCAATTCTGCAATTTATCTCTACCATGTCTACTGGATCGCCATCCTTAGCCTTTGTTTTAGCTCAACAAATTCCCGTCGAACAATTACCTGTTGTTATTGGTAAATTGCAAATGGCTTATGATATTTACTCGCTGTTAAATGACAAATCGAAACCGCTTGATTTTGACTTAAGACCACTTTGGTTATTGTTACTAGAAAATTCAGCAGCGCCCGATCGCGACGCTTGGGCATTTGGACATACCTTAGTCGAATTTTGGACAAAAAACCTGACCCTACCACAACTACAAGAACGCTATAATTACTACTTAAATTCTCTGAAACAATAGTAAAATACTCATCGCTTCAGTAACTTAAATTAAGATACACTTTGGCGAAGTTTTTCAGATGAGAGCAAAACTTTTTTCTGAAGGAGACTTTCCAAAGATTGACTATATTTTGACAAGGAAGGAGGAGAATTGAAATTAGGCATTTCTTGCCAACAATGGCGACAGTACCAAAAAATTTGGTTATGACGGATATGCCGCAATAAAGTATGAGAACAACAGGGACAACTTGCCATTTTCTTAGACCTCAAAAACTAACGAGGAAGGATGACAATTGATTTACCAGTAACGATTTTGAGAGTAAGAAGAAGATTTGAAGATTTTTTGAAGATGAGCTAAAAATAACGAGAAAGTTATAAAACTACACAATTGTTTACATGGGCAGCCGAGCAGGGGTGCAGTTTTGAGTTAATTAAATTCCCCCAGTCCCCAATCCCCAATCCCCAGTCCCCAATCCCCAATCCCCAGTCCCCAATCCCCAATCCCCAGTCCCCAGTCCCCAGTCCCCAGTCCCCAGTCCCCAGTCCCCAGTAACTTTAAATAGTCAAAAAACAATCAGTCACTACTGCTAATAAATCATGCTTGGTAAAAGGAGCGATTAAATAATTAGTAATCCCTAGTTCTTTAATCAAAGAAATAGCTTCAAATTCGTAATTAGCAGTGATTAAAAGACTTGGTTTTTGCAAATTATGTAAACTGGATTTGATTCGTTTCAGGAGATCTTCTCGGTGTAGGGAGTAAAAATTTAATTCAAAAATAATTAGATCGAATTTTAAGTTAACAGCTAAATCCAAACCAACAGCAATGTTACTGATTAATGTGATGTTAAATCCATCTACATCTAGAATCTTGGCGATATTTGTGCCAAACTCTAAACTGCTGGAGTAATTATCTTCAATAATTAAAATCGTAGTCACTCTTCCTCTCCTGGGATCTCAACGGCGTTACAGTCTTACTTAGGCTCAAAATTTTTACCAGGGGTTTCTGACTAATAATCTTAGATATATTAATGGATAAACTGCCTCTACAGTCTCAGAAAACACCCGTCAAAGTTTTGTGGATGACTACTGCCAGATTAAAGAGAAAGTTTGAAGAAAATTTGAAGAAAATCTAAAATTTACAAAAATTCAAATTTCCAGCCTAAACTTTGGGCCACCTGCTCAACTAATTTTATAGCGTTAAAAGGTTTAATAATTATGCCAGCAACTTGGGGTAACTGAAGAAACTGCTCTCTTTCAGGAGAAAAATTCCTCGCAGTTAGTAAAAAGACAGGGATTGTCTTCGTTGTCAGATTCTCTTGTAATTTCCGTAACATTTGAATTCCGTTCATTTCTGGCATGGAAATATCTAGCAAAATTGCGTCCAATGGTTCGGAGTTAGCAATACGAAGTCCTTCTAAGCCTGAACCTGCTAGCAACACTTGCCATCCGGCTAACTCTTGCAAACAACTCTTAATCACTTCTTGAATTGCTTCGTCGTCGTCAACTACGAGGATTTTTTTATTCATAATTTAATACACTAGATGTATTTATTACTTTCCTATTAATTAAACATCATAGTTAATTAACTAGGATTGCGTTTTAGGCGGCGAATAATTCGCGTTGCTATTTCAGTTCCCACTACTGATTTGTTAATGTAATCATCTGCGCCAGCAGCAAAAGCTCTTTCTATTTGTTCGCTGCCAGTATGTGAAGAAACAAACAAAATTGGTAGATGATGCCATTGCGGATCGTTGCGAACTACTTGACACAATTCTACACCATTAAAATCAGGCATTTCTAGATCGAGAATCAGTAAATCGGGCGTGCAAGCAGTGAGAATTTGCCAGAATTTTTGGGGATTTTGTAATGTTGTCACTTCTACACCCCAAGTTTTTAAGAGGTTAGAGAGATGGGCTAAGGCGATTTGATCGTCATCGACAATCATGATCCGATTTTTGAAAGTTTTTTGGTGTTGAGCAAGTACTTCGCTAACTACTTTTAGAATTTGATGAGCAGGTAATGGTTTGTGTAAAAAAGCACTGGCTCCTAAGCGAGCAACGGCTAATCGATCGCTCAAAGTTTCTCTACCAGTTAAAGCAATTGCCGGAATTGCAGGAACACGCTCAGTGATTTCTTTTAGTAAGGTAGTGCCATTTTCTCGATCGCTAGGAAAGTTTAAATCTAAGAGAACAACATCAGGTGGTTTTTGGGAAATTAATTTTCGGGCTACAGATAAGTCGGTAGCAATTTCTACTCGTAATCCCCAGGCGATCGCTTCAATTCGCACCCGTTCTGCTAACACCAAATCATCATCCACAATTAAAATTAACGGTGCATAAGAATTCCCTGTGGATGATGCAGGAGAAGTAGATTTTGGTTGCACTTCTTGATATATTGCTGTAGCTAACTCAGAAATTCGCCTGACTTGTTCTGCCTCTAGTTGCAAATAATCTAGTTGTAATAACTCTTCCAACTCCTTAGCTAATCTTGAGCCTTCCATAAACCCAAAAATCCCCAAAGATCCAGCTAATTTGTGCGCCTCGTGTTTAGCCTGTTGCTGTAATTCATCTGTCAAAGTTCCATCTGTTAAAGCAGCTGCCGCTTCTCCGAGTGTAGCGATTTGTCCTAACATTTTGCCTTGAAACTTTTCCCAGACTTTAGAAGTTGCTGCTTCGACTCGCTGACGATAATCAGCACCAGTTTTTGGTTCGGGAATTTCCAAGTTATGAGAAATAGTTGTTTCTGGTTGATAAGCAGGAATTCGCAGTCGATAACCTAAACCATGAACTGTTTCAATCATATCGGTTGCTCCTGCTGCTTTCAGTTTTTGCCGCAAACATTTAACATGAGTACTCACTGTTTCTTCTCCGGGTGCTTCGGCAAAATCCCAGAGGCGATCTAAAATAGCCCGACGACTAAAAATCTGTTTGGGATTGAGTAAAAACAGTTCCAACAAACAATATTCTTTCGGTGTTAAATGTAAGATATTTTTCCCACATTTAACTTCATTATTAACTGAATCAAAGCAGACATTTTCCCAAGTAATTAAAGCCGAAGAAACTACTTTTCCTCGACGCAGTAAAGCCCGAATTCTTGCCATTAATTCTTCAAAATCAAAGGGCTTAACGACATAATCATCTGCTCCCGCATCTAAGCCCATAACTCGATCGGTACTGCTATCTTTGGCAGTTAAAAGTAGAATTGGGTTTTGGTATCCACTAGCGCGAAGTTGCTGACAAACACTGATGCCATCGAGTTTAGGAATGACAATATCTAACAAAATTAAGTCATACTCAAACTCTAAAGCCAAATCCTTAGCTACTACTCCATCGGTAGCTAAGTTAACAGTATAATGATGTGTTGTTAAAGTTTCAGCTAGGGCTGAACTGGTCAAAGAGTCATCTTCGACTAATAAGATTTTCATAAGTTTTTCCTGTTTAATCGAGGGTGCGATATACCTACGGCAGATTATGCCAACGCTCACTGGAAATCTAGTACCACTAGACGGAATTTAAAATTAAAAAATTAAAAGAACCTAAAAAATCCGCTATTCAACGATTTTTAATGGTTGGTTTCCGCTGGCAACACTAGTTATTTATTAAGCTGTCAGCTATCAGCCAATAGCTTAATAAATAGCTCACCCCTTCTGGACGACCTGTTTAAGCCGACTGCTGAGTGCTGAGTACTGGTTACTTTTATTGTCGCTGGTTTTTTAGTAGCTACTGTTACAAAAAAGAATTAATTTAGGATTGCTCAAACCCTTAATATTTATAGATTTGAGCAATTACAGAAAGTTACAATTCAAAAGAAAATCTAAAATTTTGCCAAACTGTGAGATATGGATGAGTTAATTACAATTAATTCATCAATGTCGGCATTTGTACTTATTTTGCGATAGTTTTATTAATTGCTTGTTGACGAAAATATTACAGTTGAGTAAATAGGCACATTAGGCGATCGACGACTTTAGCTAAAATATATTTTTCTTCCACTTTCAACCTGAATAATACAGGAAAAAATGATGAAGTCAAGCACCCATGAAAATGATTTTTATGCTTGGACACAGGAACAAGCACATTTGTTAAAAACTGGACAACTCCAGCAGATCGATCGGCAAAATATAGCCGAAGAACTAGAAGATATGGGATGCTTTGAAAAACGACAATTAGAAAGCAGATTAGAAGTTTTAATCATGCACCTATTAAAATGGCAATTTCAGCCTAACTTACGTTCTCGAAGTTGGGAATTAACCATTAAAGAACAACGCCTCCGTCTAGAAAAACTCCTGCAAAAAAACCCTAGTCTTCAACCTAATTTGACTGAAATTATAGAAGATATTTATCCTTTAGCTACTCTAAGCGCCGAAAGAGAAACTGGTTTATCTTTATTTCCTGAAACTTGTCCTTACACCTTAACAGATATTTTATCACCTGAATTTTTCCCAGAATAAATCTGTTATTTCAATATTGTCACCAATGACAATTAATTTTCTGGAAGGCAATCACTTATACGGCTGCAAATTCGGTAAACTGACGTAAACGGGGTGGATGAAAAGCTAAGACAATATCTTCACGAGGCACTCCTGCTTGTAGCAAATCAGTTGCAACGCCGTCTTCCGTCGAGTCTTCTTCAATCCAGATTTTTTGGTCTTTCAAACGAAGGTGAATGACATTGCGTTTGATGCGGTTATCTTGATGCCACCCCATTTTCAGGAGAAGATATTGATCGCGAATTGGGTCAAATAGTAGAGTAGATTCAATATCAGAGTTACCTGAACCGAGTTTGTGATATTCTTCTAAAATTTTCTGGATTAAGCTTCGGTAGTGGTTGAGTTTATCCATTGTCGAATCACCTCTTGAATTGGATCAAAAATCAATAGGTTGATTTGGGCTGTTTGAAGCATTAATTGAGCGAGTGGGGTTTGAAAATTATTGTGATATATGTCGGCTGGAATTGCCAAATTGCTCTAAATTGTACACAGATACCCAACTTCTTCAAGAAGTCGGGTATCTGACTTGCAGTATTATCACCAACTAAAAATTCAACGGAGAGGGTGGGATTTGAACCCACGGTGACATTGCTGCCACACTTGATTTCAAGTCAAGCGCAATCGACCACTCTGCCACCTCTCCAGGCACATTTGTTTATCTTATCAGAAATAATTACAACTGACTACAGGCAGTTTGAGTTTCCGTTGGGGAAACTTGATACAGTATTTCCTCGGAAATTACGTTATAGTCTTTGTCAACCCAAACTAAGGATGCTTGAGTTACAACACCAGCTTGCAAAGTTACTAAAGAGAAGTTGCGCTTGGTGCGATCGCCTTTGTGGATAATTCTCGGTACACTCGCAGAGTTTAAATACACTGTACCATCGTCACTGATGGAAATCTGAGTGCGTAAGCGGTCTTTGCGATGACGGAGGTGATGGTGCATGTGACCAAAAGTAACTAAGGGAATTGATTTTCCCAGGTTTTTCGCTTGGTCGATCGCATTCGCCAAATCCACATCCCCAAAATCTCCCCCCAAAGGTTCCCAGTCTCTCCCACAAGCATCTTCCGGTCGATCGCCCAACCCCAAAGGCCCATTATGTCCGAGAAAGATAATCGTATTATAAGCAGCTTGATTCACTGCTGCCACAATTCGCTTAGTAGAATCAGCAAAACTAGTCACACCATAGCGTTGAGCGTAAAAATCGGCATTTTTCCAAACCTCGCCGCCCCAACTAAAAGGACGACCGCCCACCACAGTTAAGTTAAACTCAGGAAAATCGAGTTTGCTGTATCCCACATGAGTTTCGCCCAGTAAGTCTAACTGATCTTGAACCCAATCTTCCTGTTCGCGATCGTAAGGACAACGCTGACGACCCCACTCGGTAGCAGTGTACCACGCATCATGATTGCCGAAAATTGCCGCTTTGGGGATATCGAGAGATGCGATCGCCTCCACCACCCCCACCGACTCATTCCCAAAATCCCCGACAAATAGCACCAAGTCCACACCCAAACGGCGCAAAGCCTCTCCATCCGCCGTTTCCCATTGGTCGTGAACATCTCCGACCACTGCAATTTTAACCAGTTGATTTTGATTCCCCAAGATGCCCATGCCTTAATGTATTTTTCTGTCTTTTCTTAGCATATTCAAGCAAGAGCAATTTTGGCAGCTTACTAACTGAAGTAAAAATTTCCTGCATGATTACAAGGCACTATTGTTAAGGTGCGTCAGAAGTTCAAACTGTGATATTCTCGATCGAATCTCTGGTCTGACGCACCCTACAATATAGGCAAGCAAGAGCGATCGGCAAATCAAGCATTATTACAACCTGTCTTTTGACAAGCTAGATAAAACTGCCTAAAGTATTGCCCAATCTAAGCTCCCGGCAAGCAGGTTTAAGATGAAAAGGAAATGGTTGTCTGTAGGAACTGTGGCTCATGGTACTGTAGCCATTGGTGTTTCAGCGCATGGGATTGTGGCGATCGGCGTTTCGACTCATGGAATTGTGTCGATCGGTATAATTTCAATGGGAATTTTTTCCGCAGGATTAGTTTCAATGGGCATACTCAGTGCCGGACTGGTAACAATGGGATTAGCAAGTTTTGGCACACACGCAATGGGATTAATGCGCCACTCCCCCCCAGCACAAGAATTACCCCAACCCATGCCAAACACCCATCAGCATAATCATTAAACTCTTGTAGGGTAGGCATCCTGCCTGCCTTTGAGATTCTTTGTTGGAGAGATCAAACGATCTCCCCAGTACGTAGTTGCGCTTTTGTCAGAGTTTCCGTAATTCTTACTGATACTCTACACCCCCATTTTTAGTAAAATCAACTATAATTAATGAACAGTAACCATAATGTCTTCTTAGTTTAATTAGAAAATAGCTGTGTTTATTACTACATTACCTCTCAAAGAAAATACGCAAAGTTCAGCTATCCCCTATGACTTAGTAGGAGCGATCGAAGCTCTGAAAAAAGAACTGAACGCAGTTGTTCTGGCGCACTACTATCAAGACTCGGAAATTCAAGATGTAGCCGATTATATAGGTGATTCCTTGGAACTGTCCCGCCGAGCCGCCAGTACAAATGCTGACGTAATCGTTTTTGCTGGGGTTCACTTTATGGCAGAAACTGCCAAAATTCTCAACCCCGATAAATTGGTACTTTTACCAGATGTGAATGCTGGGTGTTCGTTGGCGGATAGTTGTCCTCCCGATCGATTCGCTGCTTTTAAAGCTGCACACCCCGAACATTTAGTAATTTCTTACATTAATTGTTCGGCGGAAATTAAAGCAATGAGCGATATTATTTGCACTAGTTCCAATGCGGTGAAAATAGTTAATCAAATTGCCGCAGATCAGCCGATTATTTTTGGGCCCGATCGCAATCTCGGACGCTACGTAATGCAGCAAACCGGAAGAGAAATGTTACTATGGCAAGGTGCTTGTATTGTCCATGAAAACTTTTCCGAAAAGAAGATAATCGAGTTAAAAATTGCTCATCCCCATGCCGAAGTTTTAGCACATCCCGAATGCGAACCGCCAGTTTTACGCCACGCTGATTTTATCGGTTCTACCAGTGCTTTATTGAAATATTCCCACGAAAATCCCGGTCAAGAATTCATCGTCGCAACTGAACCGGGAATTATTCACCAAATGCAAAAACAAGAACCGGAAAAACATTTCATTCCCGCACCACCAATAAACAATTGTGCTTGCAATGAATGTCCATTCATGCGATTAAATACCTTAGAAAAGTTATACTTAGCAATGAAAAATCGCACCCCAGAACTCACCTTACCAGAACATTTGAGAATTGCCGCATTACGACCCATGCAAAGAATGCTAGAAATGAGTTAGCGATCGTTTGTCATTGGTCATTTGCATCCTACAATAAATCTTAACGAACATCTGTGTTCATCTGTGTTTATCTGTGGATATCTGTGGTTAAAAAACAAACTCTCGCATCCCACAAAAAAACCTGCTGAACATCTGTGGTTAAAAATTTCATACGAATGACTAATGACTAACAAAAACCCAAAAAACTGTTTAATAATTTTCACTCGCTACCCCGAAGCAGGAAAAACCAAAACGCGATTAATTCCGGTTCTTGGTGCTGAAGGTGCAGCAAATTTGCATCGACAATTAACGGAAACTGTAATTACTCAAGTTAAAGAACTTCAAAACGTTAGAATTGAAGTGCATTTTACTGGCGGAAACCAACAGTTAATGCAAGCATGGTTAGGAGAAAATTTTACTTATCAACCACAAACTGAAGGTGATTTAGGTCAACGAATGGCGACAGCTTTTCAAACAGCTTTCAACAATGGAATGGAGAAAGCGGTAATTATTGGTTCGGACTGTCCGGCGTTAACTTGCCAACTAATAGAATCAGCATTTACAGAACTTTCTCAAGATGAATTAGTTCTTGGTCGTGCAGCAGATGGCGGTTATTATTTAATTGGGTTAAAGCGATTAATTCCCGAATTGTTTACCGGAATTAATTGGGGAACTTCGGAGGTATTGCAGCAAACTGTGGAAATTGCCAAAAATCTGAAGTTAGCAGTTAGTTATCTTACCACTCTTTCGGATATCGATCGCCCAGAAGACCTAGCAATTTTAGATTTGCGATTTTAGATTTTCGATCGGGGATTTTAAATTGCTGCATCTGTGGTTAATATAAGAAAAGGATCTATTTTTTAGTTGATTAATGGTCAACGATCGAATAAAAATTTCGGTAATCATTCCAGTATTGAATGAAGCGGAAGCAATTAAAAATGTGTTGCTTAATTTACAAACTTATCCTGAATTAGAAGTTATTGTGGTGGATGGGGGAAGCGAAGATGAAACTATTGCTATTGTGAAAGGTTTTGGTTACAAAGTTTTAACTTCTCCTCGCGGACGATCGATCCAAATGAATGCAGGTGCTACAGTTGCAACAGGAAATATTCTCCTATTTTTGCATGGCGATACAATTTTACCTGCTAATTTTCCCTCGATGATTTTAGCAGCAATACAAAAACCGGGAATAGTTGGGGGTGCTTTTGAATTAGCGATCGATGCTAAAGTTAAAGGGATTAGGTTAGTAGAGAAAATGGTGAATTGGCGATCGCACTTTTTCTCCCTACCTTACGGCGATCAAGCTATCTTTATTAAAACAGAAATATTCCGCAAAATAGGCGGTTTTCCCATCCAACCAATTATGGAAGATTTCGTCTTTATCCGCCAACTCAGAAAACTCGGAAAAATTGCCATTATCCCCACACCAGTTATCACATCAGGTCGCCGTTGGCAACAACTTGGCATAGTAAAAACCACTCTAATTAACCAATTAATGATTCTCGGTTATTACCTGGGAATTTCTCCAGAAAAACTAGCAGCTTTTTATCGCAAAAAGCGCAATTAGTGAAGGGAAACAGCAAAGCATTCAGCCGAATGTTTTGCCCCTACTCCAACCTCTTAATTTCTGATGTACGCAAGCTAAATACCACATATAATCTTCTAACTCATAACTAACTGCTTGACCAATATAATCTTGAGATTTTGGCAGATCTCCCTCAGCTTCGTAATACAAACCCAAGTAAAGATTGCTATAAAATTTTCCTTGCTTACCTTCCGAATCTCCAGCAATTAACACATCTTCGATCGAACAATTTCCCGCGAATAAATCATAAATACACCGCATAACTTTTCGCGGATCGTTTCGCACCTCTAATAAAGTATTTTTCGCTTCCTTTACTCCTTGAAACCTAGCAATACAAACATATCGCCACACCGTTTCCTCAACATCGTGAGAATTCACAGTTAAATCTATTTCAAATTGATTTGCACCCTCAGCAAATTTTTCGGCATAATAGTAAGAGAGACCACGTTGCCAAAGATATGGCGTGAGACTTGGGTCTAACTTTTCTCCTGTGTCAAAATCCTCAATAGATTCGGCAATTTTAGCCAACTTAAAATTAGTCATTCCCCGGCGAATATATGCCTTAGCATCTTGAGGATTAGTGCGAATAACATTATTCCACCAGGAAAGTTGTGCTAGCAGTGAAATTTGGCTGTTCATGCAAAGTAATATCAACTGTTAGAATGATTTTAATGTAGGAGGTAATGAGTAAATTGTAAATACTTTGATGTCTGATGGTAACTTAATATTGGAGGAATGAATCATGAACACACCTCAAGAAGATGCAAAACCTGTGGAAATTGAAGTAACTACAGTGGAACCTCAAGCCGAAGACACAAAACAGAATGTTAGGGTAGAAGAGTTTAGTGTTAATGGTGATGCTTTAGTAGGTAAAATTAAAGAATTGATTCACCAAGGTAACATTCGTCGCATCACCATCAAAAATGAAGAAGGACATACATTAATAGAAATTCCTCTAACTATTGGTGTTGTCGGAGGAGTAGTTGGTACGGCAATTTTCCCTCTTGTAGCAGCAATTGGGGCAATTGGGGCATTAGTTGCTCATCTAACAATTGCTATTGAAAAAGTTGAAGACTCTTAAGAGAAACTCGGCTTTTTCAGCGTTAATTTTGGGGTAGGTAGATCCTACCCTATTATTTTTAAATTGATAGCTTTAAAATGCTTTTTGCTACAGTTTCGCTGACAGGCATTACTGATAAACGATTACCTTGTTTCACGACTAAAAGTTCATCGCCCCTAAACTCTTGTTTGAGCTTTTCTAAAGTAATAATTTCGGGGAAAATTTGTTTAAATTCTACAATTACAGTTTGCCAGCGTGGAGATTCAGGAGTAGATTTAGGGTCATAATATTTACTTTTAGAATCGAATTGAGTTGGATCGACAATATTATTTTTGATGACGTGCATTAAGCCAACAATTCCCGGAGGATTGGCGTTAGAATGATAAAAAAATGCTAAATCACCTGGGTTCATTTGGCGGAGGAAGTTTCGCGCTTGATAGTTACGCACACCGTCCCAAATAGTTTGGCGATCGCACTCCAAATCAGCTATACTATAAACCGCTGGTTCCGACTTCATCAACCAATAATTAGTCAAGTTGACCACCTTTTTAAAATCGCGACAATATTTTTACGTTTAAGTTTAATCGTACCATTGTTAAATTAGCAGTAAAAATCTGGGAAAAAAACTATGAATATCACCTGAAAAACTGAACAAGTTGGCGCAATTTAAAAGCATTAATTGAGTTAGAACAAAATGAGATTTAAACAGGAATAAAATATGAGCGATCGACTAACCCAGCAAATCCAATTCATCATCGAAATTGACAAACTAAAAAACATTCTACGCCAAACCAAATTAACCGATAGTTCCCGCCAAGAAAACAGCGCCGAACATTCTTGGCATATAGCAATTATGGCAATAATCTTAGCCGAATATGCGGAACCAGAAGTTGATATTATTAAAGCAATTAAAATGCTCTTGATTCACGATTTAATCGAAATTGATGCTGGGGATACTTTCTGTTACGACGTAAAAGGTAACTTAGACAAAGCAGAAAGAGAACTCCAAGCAGCAACTCGACTTTTTGGTTTGTTACCTCCAGAACAAGCTAAAGAATTACGAAAACTTTGGGAAGAATTTGAGGAATCAAAAACAGAAACTGCCAAATTTGCGATCGCCCTAGATCGCCTACAACCTCTCCTGCAAAATCAACAAAATCAAGGCGGAACTTGGCAAACTCACGGAATTACCGAAAACTTAGTCAGAAAAAGAATGTCTCCTGTACAAGAAGCATCGCCTATTCTCGGTAAACTAGTAGAAGAAATAATTGCTGATTGTATCGCCGCTGGATATTTGAAAAAAGAGCGATTAGCTAATCCCAGATAAATTATATATTTAGCACAAATCCTAGTAACACATCTTTCCATCTTGATTGATAGAATTAGAAAGGTGCGTTAATAACGCACCCTACGCAATGTTAATTTGTTAGGTTTTCTAAAGGAATTCCTAACCAAGCTTGAAAGTTTTGCTGTTGGGTTCGATCGGGATTTTCCACAGCAACAATTTTGTAATTGTTAGGTTGCGGTTCTGTTAAAGTAATGGGGAGAGTTTGCAATTCATCTTGATGGAAAATTGACAGATGAATTGTATCTCCGGGTTGATAATCTTTTAGCCTTTCGTTTAGTTGATCTGCATTGACTCGCATTCCATCAATAGCTAATAATTCATCATCCGTACTAACGCCAGCTAGTTGTGCAGGTGAACCAAATTCGACAAATTCAATTTTTTGTTTGCCATTTTGGAATTTGGCTTTTAAGCCAATATAGGGAGGTTGATTTGCATCAATATCAGCTTGTAAACGTAACCCAAAAGGTGCTAAATATTCATCAAAAGGTAACTCTTCAATACCATCAATGTAGCTGGCAAAAAAGTCACTTAAATCTTTTCCGGCTACTAATTCGATCGCCTCTTGCAACTGTTCACCTGTAAACCCAATTTCCCCCTTACCAAAATTCTCCCACATATAGCGCATTACATCATCAAGCGATCGCTCATTCCCCTGTCTCTCCCGAATCAGCAAATCCAACAAAAATGAAACCAATTCCCCTTTCAAATAATAGGAGATTTGACAATTATCACTATTCGCATCTCGGCGATAAAGCTTAATCCAAGCATCAAAACTCGACTCACTCAAAGGCTGAACTTTTCGACCTGGTTTAGTCTGCAACAAAGTAACTTCTTTGCTTAAATTCTGCAAAAAAGTCTGAGCATCATAGATTCCCGCACGCATCGGAATCTGTAAATCATAATAACTAGTTGTGCCTTCAGAAAACCAAAGAGAAGGAGTGTAATTTTCGCGATCGTAATCAAACTTTTCCAAACCTTTCGGACGTAACCTTTTCACATTCCACAAATGAAAAAACTCATGCGCCACCAACTGCATGAAACTTTCATACTTCTCCTGTTTGCGGAAATTAAACCGGGGATAAATTAACGAACAAGCATATTTATGTTCCAAACCCCCACCCGCACTGGGCGACAAATGCAGCAAAAACAAATACCTTTCATAAGGCAAACCACCAAAAATTCCGGCTTCTACCTCAATGATTTTTTTAATATCCTCAATCATCCGTTCTGGTTCAGCATTCCCCTTACCCCAAATCGCTAACTCATGGAACTTACCTAAAGCTTCAAATTGATAAAATTGATGAGTACCAACTTCAAACGGACTATCCACCAAAGTATCAAAATCTGCCGCTACAAAAGTATTTTCTATCCCTGGAACCACAGGTAAAGGCGTTGCAACTTGCCAATCTGCTTGAGGCGGAATAATCGTAATAGTAATTTCTTGCTCGGTAAAATCCGGGATATAAAAACACAGTGCCGCCGGATTAAAATAACCATGAGAACAATCTAAATGATTAGTTCTTACCGATAACTCATTGGCAAAAATCCGATATTGTACCGTAACTTCGTAAACTCCATTTGTTCCCACTTGCCAATGATTTTTCGCCAACTTTCGCCAAGGCAAAATTGTGTTTCCTGCTTGGACAGAAAAATCTTGCAAATTTTTGGCATACTCGCGCACTAAATAAGAACCGGGAGTCCAAACCGGGAGTTTTAAATCTAAAACCGATCCCGACCATCCCGAAATTTGTAAACTCACCTCAAACAGATGTGAACTAGGTTGAGGCATAGCAACTTGAAAGTGAATTTTCGGTGTAGAGCGTGGTAAATTGCTAGGGCGAATAGTAGTTGCTTCGGTCATGGTAATTGAAAATTGATAATGTTTATTTACTTAGTTAAAAATGGCAATCAATATTTTGAAAGAGGAGAAAATTGCGCTAATCCTCTCCCCTACCCCTTGACTGCCTTCATAACTTATGACAGTTGACTAGATTTTTCCCGCTAGGTGCGCCAACTGCTTAAGATTGATTAAATGGATAACTTGACGTGATGGGTCGATTTTAATCCAACCCTTACTATCTAACTTTTCCATAATCTTAGTAGTTTCCTCGACACCTATATCAGCCACATCAGCCAAGTCTTTAAACGGAATATTATAAATTTCCGTTCCTTTGTCTGTGGCTTGACCATAGTTTTCTCCCATAGAAACCAAACTGTTAGCCAATTTAACTGCGGGGGGTTGATGACGTAGTTGAAAACGAATATTCATCTGGCGCAGTCTTCTGACCATCAGTTGCAGCATTCTATGATGTAGCTGCGGGTCTTTAAACAAAGTTTGGATAAATCGCTGCGCGTGAACGCTAAGTAGACGTACCGAGGACAGGGCAATCACATCTGTAGAACGCGGAGATTCATCGAGAATCGCCATTTCTCCAAAAAAGTCGCCCTGTCCCAGAATTGCCAGCGAGCTCCCGTCTTCGCCAACAATCCGGCGGACTTTCACCCAACCGGATAGCACGAAGTAAACCGCATTACCCCAAGCATCTTCCATAAGAACTGCTCTGCCAGCGGGATATTCGTGCTCGTCGGCAACCGATAGCAACCATTCTAAGGTCTCTGGATTGACCGTATTGAAAAGCGGAAAAAGTTCACTAAAATCTTCAGTCTGCATGAAAGATCTTAAAATCACTAAACCAGTATCGCAGCAATAAAAATCTTCTCCTTGGTTGAACAAGGGCTGCTTTCCTGGTAGAAACAATTGGCAATTACCATCGTAGTCTAGGGACGGGTAATTTAGGTTCGATCGATTATACTGAATTTCTTACTGACAGTAAAAAACAGCAACCTTCTTGGGAACTACTGCTAGCTGTGACTGTTTTTCTTGGCTTGAGCTTGAACAATTCTTAAATATTTAATTTGTGCTTCAACATTCTGAAGTAATTCATCTAAAGCTGGTAGAGCGTCTAGCTTGTCTGTATTCAAGCTGGGATCGAGATTAGTCCTTTCGCGAATTTCATTAACTTTTTGTTGCAACTGCTGAGCAATATTCAAGGCATCCCGACTCAAATTTTCCAGCTGTTGCTGTTGATAAAATTTCAAAGCTGCGCCCCTTAGTACTTGTAGGGTTGCTTCTTCGCCATAAGTACCTGGCATCACTCGCAGGCGTAGCAGCAAGCGGTTTTGCTTGTAAATCCGTTCAATTTCGGCTTGCTTGGGTTTTTCCACTGCTAACATTGGCAAGTGGGTTAAACGCTTCAATTCTTGAATTAATCCCTGGAGAATTGAGGTGTTTACGCCTTCTAAGACTAACTGAAGAACTCCGTTTTGGCTCCAGAGAATCCGTCCTTTATCGCTGTGATTTTCTAAATATAACCGTCCAATTCCTCCCGCCAATACTCTAGCCAGTAATTCGTTGAGTAAAATTTTTGGTGGCAGTTCCGCCAAGACTTCGATCGGACTAGATAAGTATTGAGCTTCTACCTCCAAAGTTGGTAAACTTAAACCTCCACTGGGGGCAGCAGGTGGAGTTGGCGCTTTCCGCTTTCCTGTCGGACTGGCAGATAGCGGTTTCTGCGCTGTCAAATTTTGGGAAATAGTTGGTGCTGAAGTTATTGCTGAGGGAGCTTTTTCTTGAATATACTCGCTAGCTGATTCTTCATCATCTAAAATCAGCGTTGGTTTATTATCTTGATTTGACTTTTGGGTAGGGATTTCTGACTGCTCTATGCTAGTTACTGTTTGCTTTAGTTGTCCGGTGTGGCTTAAGTAAGCTGAGAGCAATGCTTGGTGATTTTTCGCGGAAAGTGGCTGTGGGATTAATGAACAATTCATGTAAGCCAAAATCCGGCGAACATAATCCAGGGCTTCTGTATCATTCGTATCTACCATGCCTAAGTTTAAGCGAGTTCCCTCTAGAGAAAGAGGAACCACTTGATGATATAAACAAGCTTCAAAGGGAAGAATACCATCAATCAGGCGGAACATTGCTTCATCTGTGTGAAACTGGTCATCTTTCATCGATGAAAAAGTCTCTCCCTGAGTGTTGATGTGCTTGCTCTTTACAGAGTTAATTTGTGCGGGTAGCATAAATATTTACTTTGACCTGGATTATTTTTTCTAATTTGTTCCCATTTCTTTTCCCTGTTATTGTTGCTTCAGCTTTTTAATTTAGCTTTGGAGAAATGCTAGAAGAGCATTACTTCAAATTTCTCCTGCCAAATGAGTTGAGAGGAGTGGGTAAGCTGAGAAATGACAACTGTTTCAGGTCTGCCAAAAGCCGATTACAGATTACCTGTTAACTTTAAAGTAGTTTTTCCTGAATTACTCAGGAAAAATACTTAATTAAGTATCAGGTGATGATACACCCTGCTAATTAAAAGATATTATAACTTTTGTCTTTTGATACTGTATGGCTCTAGTTAACAATCGCAAATATTTCCCTCGTCTTGTTCTTTAGCTCAAAATCAAAGTTCTTCCGGGAATTTTTACATTTCTTTACTAAGCATTGCGTATTTCTTGGGCGGCTAGATAAATTTTGCTCCATTCCCCCATTACTTGATTAGTTTTCAGGTTTAAGTCTTGGGCTACAGCTTCTAAGGTTTTCCCAGTGGTTAAGTTGTCTAAGAGTCGGCGTTGTTCTGGTGTTAAACTATTCCGATATTCTTGCCACTGGCTTGGGGTTAAGCCAAGACGATGTTCTTCTAGAGAGGTTTCTAACCAGGTGGAAACTAGTTCTGGTTGTACTTTCAGGGCAAAAACTTTGATGGCATGGTAGCTGATTTTTTCCCGGAGGCGATAGATTTCTTTAATTGGTTTGTTTAAAGCACGGGCGATTTCTTCTTGGGATCTGCCTTGTAGGTACAGCTTCAGCCATTCTGAGGCTACCGAATCAATATTTTTCGCTAAATAGGTTTCAAATTCTGTTTTGACGGCAGTACGGGCAGTTTGTTTTTCTTCCCATTCTTGGTTTTCTTGGTATTGGGCGATCGCTTGATTATCCAATAAACTAATTGGATTTTCGGCTTCTTCGGGTACGACTTCTTCCGAAACTAAGCGTACTAAGTCTCCGGTTGGTACTTGGGTGATTCCGCCTCGTTGGGAACGGCGCAAATAATTAACAAAACGATACAGTAGTAATGGTTGGTTGCGAATCGGGCGCATACAGTACTCTTCGGTGCTGGTTAATAACAGCGTGTTTCGCAATCTGGAATCTGTGGTACATTCTCTTATCCAGCCAATTTGCTCTTGGAGGTAGCGATCGGATTGTAATAATTCTTGAATTACTTCTTGGAGAACATCAACCACTGCTCTTTGCCGATCGCGACTTAAAGCCACCCAAGTCTTAATTTTATTGCGAAGCATGACCAAAGAACCCAAGCGAGTCATTAAATTTTTATATGCTCTTTCTGGCCCTACTCCTAAGTACCGATGGTGTAAAATTCGGTAGCGATAGTCTATTGCTTGTCTGGCAATTGCTAACTGATTTGGTGGTAGCGTTTCGTAACGCTCTAAATCTTTTCCCAATAACCATTTAATAATACTCTCTTGAGTTTGTTGGCTGATGTTTTCACAGTCCATTTGCAGCTGCTTTCGCAATTCATTTGTTAGTTTTTCAGCTATTAACATGGACTCTAGCTCCTCAATTCCCTATAACGAAAGTGTGCCCCCTATCTGACTCAAAGCGTTCACCCATAATGGGTAGTGTTTACCTTTGAGAGATATTTTTCTTGACGACAGGTGAAGTGAACCAATTTTACCCACAGGTTTTTCAAGTATATTTTCTCTACTTGTTTAATTGCCACAGGTGTTTTAGATCACAGTTAATCAGAGAGTAGACTCACTAACCCCAAATGTTAATTTTTGTTAACTTAACCGTTGGATAAAAGAATTGTTTGTTCTTAAGAGTGTTTCCCAAGATGAATTTAGAATCTATAGAGATGCGCCTGCAACAACTTAAGCAAGAACAGGATCTAATTGTTAATCAAGTGGAAAATGCGATCGCACTTTTCGATCGATCTCACCAACTAATCCTATTTAACAATAACTTGATCCAGATGTGGGGATTGTCTCCAGAATTTCTGGGAAAAAAGCCCAAGGATGAAGTTGTTTTCCATCATATTGTAGAACAAGGATACTGGTCAGAATCACAAAAGCAACAGTTGGAAACATATTTACAAACAGCAGATACAAACAACACTTGTTTTTACTTGCAACAAAGTAATAACATTTGTTTAGAAGTTTACACTACATTAACATCTGACGGTGGGCGGCTATTTACGTTCCGCGATGTGACAAGATATCAACAAGCACTACGTTCAGCTAGCGAAACCCAAGCTTCCTTAAATGCCGAAGTCAGAAGATTAAATTTTCTCCAACAACTTACCGAACGATTGCAACCTGCTACTGATTTAAAAGAACTGGGCAAATTTGCCCTTGGCTATTTGGTAGAGGTAACGGGTGCAGCTTTTGGAGATGTGAAGGTAATTATCGGTAATGGTAATCAGAGTTATGCTAGTGCGATTACTAATCAGATTTCGGCACAATTTATTGCTACTCATGGAGAAATTGCTGTTGCAGAAATGCAAGGTTTATTAAGTCAAGGTATTCCTTATAATCAAGGGTTACTCTGGGAAGTGGTGGAAACTGGGAAACCCATCTTTGTGGAAGATTACTATAAACATCCGAAAGCTTTACCGGGATTTAAGCATCCAGCGATCGGACAATTAGGAATTTTCCCGATTCCGGCGGCTGATGGTACGATTATCGGAGTGCTAACTTTAGAATCGCGGAGTTTACAGAAGTTACAACAAGCACCACAACAAGATATGCTGATTGCAGCTTGTCGGACTTTGGGGGTAGCGATCGAACGAGTATTAGCGCAAGAAAATTTACGGCAGATTAATGAAGACTTAGAACGCGCTTCCCAAATGAAATCAGAGTTTTTAGCTTCAATGTCTCACGAATTACGCACGCCGCTAAATAGCATTTTAGGGTTTTCTGATTTATTGTTACGCCAAAGTGCAGGTTCTTTGAGCGATCGCCAACTCAATTATGTGCAGACGATCGAAAGAAGCGGCGAACATTTATTACAACTAATTAACGATATTCTCGATCTTTCCAAAGTTGAAGCTGGCAAAGTTGAACTGAACTTAAAGCCAATTTCGATCCATTATTTATGTACAGAATGCCTGAAAATGATTCAATTACGGGCGGTAAAAAAGCGATTGGCATTAACTTTGGAATTAGATTATCGTTTGGAACAAGTTAACATTGATGAACGTCGCGCTTGTCAGATTTTAATTAATTTGCTTTCCAATGCCGTAAAGTTTACCCCAGAAGGCGGACAAATTAAACTTTCTAGTCGTTTAGCTTATGGTAGCCAATTAGAAAAAGAATATCGTCCCGATCGTTCTCCGATCAATCCCAGTACTCCTTACCTTTGCTTAGAAGTGCAAGACTCCGGTATTGGGATTGCCAAACATAAATGGCATTTGCTATTTCGTCCTTTTCAACAAGTCGATACTTCCCTAACTCGCCATCACGAAGGTACTGGTTTAGGTTTGGTGTTAACAAAGCGATTAGCGGAATTACATGGTGGTACAGTTTCTTTAGAATCGGAAGTAAATCAAGGTAGTAAATTTCGAGTTTGGATACCGCTGACGGAGATGCGTCAGCAACAAACTGGGATAGCACAAATTGAGTTTCAACCAGAGTCGAAAATTAATTTACAACTTCAAGAACCTGCTGTTTCTCCTGCTAAATCCCAGACTAAACGAGTTTTGGTAGTGGAAGATCAACCCTACAATCAAGCTTTTATTTCGGAAGTGCTGGAACTCGAAGGATATAAGGTAGAGATGATTTATGATGGCGGAACGATGATGCAGACAATTTATTCTCCTTTGGTTACGCCCCAGTCTCTCCCAGATTTGATTTTAATGGATATTCAATTGCCCCAAGTGGATGGGATTCAGATTATCCGCCAACTGAAGGCGCATGATTTGTGGAAAAGTGTGCCAGTGGTTGCGGTTACGGCGATCGCCATGTCGGGCGATCGCGATCGGTGTTTAGCCGCTGGTGCTGATGCTTACTTGAGTAAACCCTTAAAAGTCGATGAGTTAATCGCTTGCGTGCGCTTGTATACAGACAAGGAAACCAAAGAAGTAAATCAATAAGTAATTAGGCTGGGAGTTGAATATTTTTCGGGAAATTGTTTCAATATATTAAGAAGGCTTGACAAGCATTTGAGTAAAATTACTTGCAGCTAACTTACTGTGAAGGATAAAGCGGGTGTATCTCATCTACCACAGTGTAGAAAAATAAAGACAATGGAGTTATTACTAACTTTAAAACTGATGTTTGTGGTTAGACCACATTAGTAGTTTTTTTCCTTAACTATGCTAAACCACCCGCCAACAATTTTGCTTGTAGATGACGAACCTGTAAATATTACTTTACTAGAAAGTTTACTAGCCGCAGAAGGCTATGATACTGTATCAGCCACTTCTGGAATGGCAGCATTGTCAATGGCTAAAACGTCAATTCCCGACTTAATTGTGCTGGATATCATGATGCCAGAAATGAATGGGTTTGAGGTTTGCCAAAAACTTCGAGAAGATCCTAATTTACAAACTGTACCGATTATTTTTTTGACGGCGTTGGATGACGATCATTCTAAATTGCGTAGTTTAGAAGTGATGGGAGATGATTTTGTAACTAAGCCGTTTAAGAGTAGCTTACTTTTAAGAAAAATTGCCAATATTTTACGACTTCAGGAAATGCGATCGCAACAAGCGCAACAAGAAATTAAAGAAAAAACCAAACGGCAATTTTCAGCAGCTTGGAATATTAATTTAGCCCTTTCGGAAAAATTACGTTTATTTGTCCCCGATCAATTTTTGCGCCGCATTGCACCCACTGGAGTAGAATCAATTCAATTAGGCAATGCTCAAGAAGAAGAAATTACAGTTTTATTTTGTGATATTCGTAAATTTACTACTATTTGTGAATCCCAATCTCCCAGTGAAACTTTCCAATGGTTAAATGTATTTTTTACCCAAATGAATGATTGTATTACAGCAAATTACGGTTTTATTGACAAATACTTGGGAGATGCTTTAATGGTAGTATTCGATCGAAAAGAAACTCACGCCCAAGATGCGGTAAATGGCGCATTGATGATGCAACGAAAGATTGTGGAATTTAATAGCGATCGAACCAAATATAACTTAGAACAACCAATTAATATCGGTATTGGAATTCACACAGGTAAAGGCATTATTGGCGCTTTAGGTGCTGACTCTCGAATTGATTCTACAGTAATAGGTGATGTCGTAAATACAGCAGCAAGACTACAAGAATTAACCAAACATTATGAATGTGGAATTATCGCCAGTGATTCGGTAATTTCTCTATTAACAGAATCCCAGTATTTTGAAGTGCGGTGGATCGACAAAGTAGTACCCAGAGGTAAACAAAAAGCACAAGACATCTACGAAATCTGCGGTAAAAGCACACCACCCACAAATACACCTCTGATGCTAACTTAATCCTTTGTAGAGTGCGTCAAATAATAAATCTAATCGACAGCATCCGGGGTTAAATTTCTGACATACCTTCCTTAAACCTACGCCAGTTGCCTAAGTTATGAAACTTAAATTAAGATTTTGCTAACAGCAGAAATTGCCTGGTAAAATTGAATTGATTTTATTTAACTAAGGTGAGTGATGTTGAAAGTAAATCTAATCAAGTGGTTGAAAAAACCCGTCTTACTGTTGTTAGTAGTAACTTTGACTTTGGGCATCGCTATATTACCACAAGCGAATGCTACAAACACCAAACAAATAAATCAACCTGTTGTCGAACAAAGAACTAAACAAAATCCCACAGACACAGATTTTGCCGGATTACCTTTAGTATTAGCAGCGAGATTTAAAATTAAACCTGCACAACGCGCCACCTTTCTTCAGCTAGCTAATGTTGCTTTAAAGGAAACAGTTAAAGAAACTGGAGTTATTACTTATAACTTGTATGAAGATACAGATACTAAAAATTCCTTTATCTTTTTTGAAGAATGGAAAAGTAGACAAGCACTTGATTCTCACCTGCAAAGAAACTACACTAAAAACCTTTTAGACAAATTTCCCCAGTTAGTTGATGGCGAACCTAGCATCAAAGTTTATAAAGTTCAAGGGGTTGATTTTATTTTGGGAATGTAGTGGGATGGTGCGTTACTAACGCACCTTACAAATATAACTTTTCCGAATTTTTACGTATTTATTCTAGTCCCAAACTGCTATATTAATATTTCTCATCTGTCCATTAAGTATATATTCTGGTGGAATACCACCGCTACAGGTAAGAAATACTTAATTTTTCCAGGTAGGAGCAATTATTAATTTAAGTAAAAATACTGGACAGATATTTCTAAGCTGTCAGATAATAATGATGTGTTTTCCTTAAATACATAGAATTACACAATCCTCGATGAGGCTGTTTCCGAAGAAGTGTAAATACTTGGAAAACTGGCTCAAAAAGTAGCCTTTAAAGATTCCCAGTTTTCTCTTTTTTAGGGCAGGGTGGTTTCATACAAAAGATAAAATTTTGGTAATTTCAAAGTTTTTAGTTCGTGACTTGTAATAATCTAAAAAATTACTACAGAATTCTTGCCTTTGGGAATTTTAGAGGGCATTTATCCTTATTGACGCAAGACAGATAGTTTAACATTTCTAGAGATTAAGCCTAAAAATCAGCGTAAAAAGACCTTTTTTGCCTAAAGATTTGCCGGAATAGGAGTATCCCTATCTAGGAGAGTGCCTACTAATTGTCGGGATATCTGTAAGCTAGTTAATTCAAGTTTTAATATTTCTAGATGTTCTGCTTTTATCAAAAGCACAGGGATAATTTTCCCAAATTTTCCGATCGCAAATTGAAACAAAAAGAAACCAAAGACCACATTAGCTTTCACAAGGTCAATCTCGATCGCAAAATTAATCAATTTATCTGTTTAGTAACTTGTTTCTATGAATAGAAGCAAAAGGAGAAAATAGGCTATGAATAACTATTCAGTTAGCAATCCTTTGATTCTGGAAGAAAGTTTACAAGTAACGCAAGAGTACTTAAAAAAAATTGTCACCAAACCAGATTTTCTCGCCGATATGCAGCGAGCTTTTGGTAACAGTTTTGCTCCTGAGTTAGCCTTAAGTTTAGTACAGAATTGGGCAAAGAGTGATTTTAGCGATTTACCAAAGATTGAGATTCATTCTAGAGATGAGATAAATGGAGCAAATGGTGCTTTTGCTAGCGCCACAAATACGGTTTATCTGTCAGAAGAATTTCTCAAAGCCAGTAGTGCTGAGAATATAGCTAGTGTACTGCTAGAAGAAATTGGTCATGCCATTGATGCACGGTTAAATCAATCAGATAGTCCGGGAGATGAAGGAGCAATTTTTTCAGCATTAGTTCGCGGGAAAGTGCTTTCTCCGCAACAGTTAGCAGCACTGAAAACCGAAGATGATACGGCAACTATTACCTTAGATGGGCAAGCCCTAAAAATTGAGCAATCCAATCTTGTCGTCAATACTATTCTTGATACCGTTAATCCTAATGACGGAAAACTCTCTTTGCGGGAAGCTATTGAACAAGCAAATAGTACCTCTGACGCAGATACTATCACTTTTGATCCCAGCTTAAGTGGTCTGGGAATTTATCTGACTGGGAAAGCACTTGATATTGTTGATTCTGGTGGTAGTTTGACCATTCAAGGTTTGGGAGAAAATCAGCTGACTATTGATGCCGATGGGAAAAGTCGGGTCTTCAATATCACTACTACCAATCCTCAGAACTTGATTGCGATCGAAGAAATAACAATTTCTGGGGGTCAACCCAATTATTCTGAGAGTTATGGCGGCGGAGGTGGCATTTCTAACAGTGGAAATCTTACACTGAGCAACGTTACCATTAGGGATAACAAAATAACTTATTCGACTAGTAACCCATCGGCTGGTGGTATCTATAACACAGGTGTTCTCACCTTAAGCAACGTCACTATCAGCAACAACAGGAATAATAATGGCACTTACAGTACAGGTGGAGGTATATCTAACACAGGTACTATTATTGCCCTTAACAGTACCATCCAAAGCAATGTTTCAGCGTATGGTAATGGCGGTGGGATCTATAACTCAGGGGGAACTCTCACGCTGATAAACACTACTGTTAGCGGTAACACCGGGGCGTACAATTATGTTGGTGGTGGTATTTACACTTATCAGGGTACTGTGAGTCTGATCAACAGCACCGTCAGCGGCAACAGTCTCGGCAACAGTCTCTACTATAGTGGTGATGGTGGTGGTATTTACAACGATATCGGTTTTGTAACTCTAAGTAACAGCACCGTCAGCAATAATTCTCAAGCCGGAATCTCAAACCACGGAAGCCTCGATATCACAAATAGTATTATTGCCAACAATAGTGGTGGAGATTTCAGTACAGTTGGCATAATTAGACCTCACGGTATCAACTTGATAGAGGACGGTAGTGTAACTGGGCTCAATATTATTAATGCCGATCCTAACCTTGGCCCTCTACAAAATAATGCAGGTCTAACACCAACTCATGCACTCCTCGTAGGTAGTCTAGCCATAGATGCGGGAGATAACACTGTAATTTCTCCTGATAGTTCCGATCTCGATGGTGATGAAAATACCAGTGAACCTCTCCCATTCGATCAGCGGGGTGTTGGTTTCTCGCGTATTTTCAACGGTAAGGTTGATCTTGGTGCCTTTGAGTCTTCTGTTGCCAACGCATCAGGCAGTTTAGCTTTTAGTGCGGCTGATTACAGTGTGAATGAAGATGGTACTACTATTGCTGCTGTTACCGTTACCCGCACAGGTGGTAGTGATGGCGCTGTCAGCGTGAATGTGAATCCCACTGACGGTACAGCTACTGCTCCTAATGATTACGACAATACGCCGATTCTGGTTAGTTTTGCCAGT
>NZ_JBHFNS010000081.1:0-4834 GCF_041929135.1 Floridaenema fluviatile BLCC-F154
CGGGGGGGAGTAAGAGAGTTTTAAGTTATCTCCCCTGCCCCCCTGCCCCTCTGCCCCTCTGCCCCCCTGCTCCCCTGCCCCTCTGCCCCCTCTACTAGTCCACCAAAGAAAACATCAATTCACCTTCACAAGCGAGTTGACCATCTACTTGGGCAATACCGCGCATTTTCCCAAAGCGACGACGTTTGACGCTGAGTAGTTCCAAGGTCATTACCAGTTGATCTCCTGGTGTGATGGGACGACGAAAGCGCACTCCATCAATGCCAGCAAACAGAAATAAACCGCTTTCAATATCAGGTAGCTGAGTCAAAACGATGCCACCAACTTGCGCCATTGCTTCCACAATTAAAACTCCCGGCATAATTGGTTTTCCGGGAAAATGACCTGGAAAAAAAGGTTCGTTAACAGTGACATTTTTAATGCCTACTGCCTTTTTTCCGGGTACATAATCAATGATTCTGTCTACTAGTAAAAAAGGATAACGATGGGGCAGCAAATTTTGGATTTCTTCAATTGTAAAAACTTTTTTGCTGTCGGGAGAAGACTCGATATCTGTTGATTCCGAACTTTGAGAATTGGATGTATTTGCTTCGATTACGGACATGAGCAGATCAATTTTAGATTTTGGATTTTGGATTTTTTTTCTGGCGATTTATCTGACTAAATAAACGAGGAGAATGGGAAATCGCGGATTAGGAAAATTTAGACTTGTAGGAGCAGGAAAACTCCTTAACTCAAAACTATCCCAGTCCCCAATCCCTAGTCCCCAGTCCCTAATTCCTGTGCTTGTAACAACTTAGCGAGTTGGATATGCAAGTTGTGACTTGCTTTGTAGGCGAAGTAATGAGCTTTAGGGATTTTCCCTAATAAACTCAAATCTCCTACTAAGTCTAAAATTTTATGACGCACTGGCTCATTTGCAAATCGTAAAGGTGGATTTAACCAACGTTCATGGTCACAAACCAAAGCATTTTCCAAGGTACCACCTTTGATCAAACCTTTAGCCCGTAACTCTTCCACTTGAGATGCTAAACCAAAAGTGCGTGCAGGTGCGATCGCAACAGCAAAACTCTCTTGACTTGGACACCAACTGTACCATTGATTCCCGATCGGCGAAACCGCAAAATCTATCCCATAAGTAAACCGCAATTCTGGCGCAGGCATAGCACAAACAAAAGCATCACCCTGGTAAACAGACAGGGGACTGATGATTGGGGACTGGGGACTGGGAAAGTTTTGAGTTCTGAGGTTTGAGTTTTGAGTTAAGAAGTTTTCTTGCCCCTGAGCCCCTGGGCCCAGGAGTCCGCCTACCCGAACAATTTCTTCTACCCAAACTTGAGCCGAGCCATCCAAAAGCGGTACTTCTGGCCCATCAATTTCAATTCTGGCATCATCAACACCCATTGCCGTCAAAGCCGCTAATAGGTGTTCTACAGTGCGAACTCCGCTAGAGTTTTCCCCCAGTTGAGTAGAAAGCAGAGTTTGAGTAACAGATGTCAACTTAGCGGGAATAATTGGTTGTTCCGGCAAATCAACCCGAACAAAATAGCGACCTTGACCGGGTAAAGCTGGTAAAACCCGCACCTTGGTAAGGATTCCGCTATGGAGTCCCACGCCAGAAACTGCAAAACTGTTGAACAGAGTTTGTGTCATTGGTCAATGTGTTTTGGGGATGGGGGTTGGGTCAATACTGCTCGGTTAAGCATTTTTTGGCATGGAGGGGCGAAGCATTTGGACAGAAAATCTAGGGTTTGACGCGATAAATTGTCGCCCAAATGCTTCGCCCCTACCCTTAACCGAGCAGTATTGGGGGTTGGGTGTTAGGGAAGAAGAAGAAATTTCCAAGAGCACCCAACCCCTAACACCTTCTTTTATCTAGAATCTTTCACCGATACCGAACTGAAAGCGACTATCACCTTCGTCATTGAAACCGTAGTCAATCCGAATCGGACCTAGAGGTGATTGAATGCGAACACCGACACCGTAACCGAAGCCAGTACCGGGTTTATTGCGGATTTCCGCGGGTCTTCCGGGGACATCTCCGGCAGTGCCCAGGTCTGTACCAAAGTCAACGAATAGCACGCCGCCAATGACTGAGAACACTGGGAAGCGATACTCAGCTGTAGCTTGAAAATAACTGCGACCGCTGCCTAACTCACCTTCATCGTAACCGCGAACCGAGTTCACACCGCCCAAGGAGAAGGCTTCGTAGGGAGGTAAATCTCCGAGAATAGTTCCGCCTTGGATATTAAAAGCGAGTGCTTGTGGCCCTTCAGTAAAGTTGGTGAATCTGACTGGAATAAAGTAGCTGTAGCTACCGCGCAATCTGGTCATCAGGATGTTACCTTGACCGAGTGGCACGGATTGTTCTAGACCGATGCGGAAGAGGGAGCCTTGGGTGGTCCGAAGTGGGTTGTTGCGTTTATCGCGGACTGCGCCAAGTTGGACTGTAATTAGGTCGTCTTTCCCTTCGCCGCTAAAGCTGAGATCGTTACCGCGTTCATCTCTAGGACTGAGTTCGCCGTCGGAATCACGAATGGAAATATTTTGATACTGTAATCCTAAAGATGCTACCCAGTCTGAACTGGCTAAGGGATTACGAGACAGAGGACGATTAAAGGTGACACCGCCACCTAGTCGGAGAATTCTGGGTCTGTCGCCGTTTGGTAGTTCGATGTCTGGGTCGCCACCGTCAAAAATTAGGGAGATCGATCGCCTCCTAAACAAGTTAACCGTGTAAGATGTCCGATAGGGGTCGCCAGCAATCCAAGGATCGGTAAAGCGGACATCAAAGAGAAATTCCCTTTGACCTAACTGCACTTCCAAGCCAACTTTTTGGTTTCTGCCAAATAAGTTTTGTTGTTGATAACTCGCCGTCCCAAATAGACCAGCTGCGGAACTGAAACCTGCCCCAGCTGCAATCGAACCACTATTTCGTTCTCTCACATTCACTTGGACGGTTACTTGTCGGGGGTTTTCCCCAGGATTTAATGATAATTTCACATCATCAAATAAACCTAAACCAAACACCCGCTGTAAATCTCGTTGAATTTCATTCCGGTTAAATACTGTACCGGGCTTAGTTGCTAGTTCGCGGGTAATAATATATGGTCTTGTTCTTCCCCTGATTGGTCTACCTTCAGCGTCAACTGTTTCCCCTTCCCGATTCAAGAACTGCACTTGAATATCTTCGACAACCCCTTCTGCAACTTCTAGAGTTACAACACCTTCTGGGGAAACTTTGGTATCTACTACCTGTGCTAAAACATAGCCTCTGTCGCGATACCACTGCTCAATCTGTCTAATTCCGGCTTGTAAGTCGCGGAAATTGAGAATTTCGTTGTACTGTTCCCGGAAAGTTTGTTCTACTAAGTCTTTTGGCAAAACTTGGCTATTCTGTACCTGAACGGAACGCAACACTGGGTTAGATTCGACTACAAATGTTACCCGCACGCCCAAGGGTGTATCAGTAGGTTCGGCTCTGACTCTGGAGAAATAACCAGTGGCAAAAATCGCGTTAATGTCTTCTTGTAACTGTGATTTGGTAGTTGTCCTTCCCGGACGAGTACGGATGGCATCATAAACAATTTCTTGCAGTTTTCCTTCTACGCCACTTACCAAGACTTCTGCGACTAATACGCGAGGTTCTCCTTCTGAGGAAGGCACAGGTTGGGCGGGAGGCTGAGGTTGAGTAGGTAGGGAAGGAGGTGCATTCTGTTCCAGAGTGGGTAATGGGGGAGGTGCTGGTGGTGCTTCTGGCGTTTGTGGTTCAGTGGTTTGACCTTCCTCTGGAGGTGTATCTGGCTCTGCTGGTAAGGGTGCTGTCGGTTCTGGTGTTGTTGGTGCGTCAGCTGGTGCGTCAGCTGGTGCGTCAGTAGTAGGTGGTGCTTGTGCTGTAATTAAGTGATTAAGATGTGGGTAATTTGGGTTGGTCGAAATCTCAGAAATATGACTTAAGGAATAAAGACTGTTCTGCTGTAAGCCTGTATCTTTAGGTGAATAATGGGCAAGAGGTTTCGGCGGCAGAATGGTTGCGGGGAGTTCATTGATGGCCGAAATTTGCGGATTTACAGGATAAGCAGGATCAATTTTTTTAGCTTGTAAATTAATCCTATTTCTCCCTAAATACTGGAAATACTGGTCATTAATGTGTGTTAGTATTTCCGGCTTGATTTGCGCTTTAGCGGAATTTTCTGCCTCAAATGGGGAAGTTGACAGGGCGGAAATAGTAATTTCCGGCTGTGAATTTCTGGGGGTCGAAGAAATTAGTGTTGCTGATTCTTGCGCTGGTTGGTGAGGCTTAGGGTTCGTTATATTGGCACTCTCGACTGATAGCAAAGCGGTGCTTTCAGTACTGGGGGAATGAGTAGCCAATTCTAGTTCATTTAGATGTTTGATTGCTGTTGAAGAGTTGTTTTCCGATAGCGAAGCGGCGCTTTCGGCGCTAGTTTGCCCGGAAGCGGGATGTGAGTTACCCAATGTGACCCAAGCAACAGCTGCTACCAAGACTGGAGATAAACGCATTTTGTTCTCGTTATTTACCACTTCCACACACCGTCGTTATTGAGAGAGTTTTTTAGTCTACAGTCTTAAAGTCTATTTTGGTTAGGCTTCTACGCTGTAGGTTCCCAACAAGGGGACTCTTCTCTATTTAAAGTATTTAACCCAACACAATATCACCTGTTTGGGCAATCACTATTATCTGCTCTGTTGGGATCATGTGCCGAATTTAGCAATTTGGCAAGGGTAGGCAGGGGGGCAGGGGGGGGGGGGGGGGGGGGGGGGGGGGGGGGGGGGGGGGGGGGGGGGGGGGGGGGGGGGGGGGGGGGGCGGG
>NZ_JBHFNS010000025.1:0-22927 GCF_041929135.1 Floridaenema fluviatile BLCC-F154
TCTAGAATTGATTGAGAGCGTATTAGTTTACAAGTTTACCGCGTTAAGTCGTCAGGAGTTAGAAACTATGTTTGGATTAAGCGATTTAAAGCAAACTAGGTTTTATCAAGAAGCAAAGGAAGAAGGTAAAGAAGAAGGCAAGTTAGAGACAGTTCCCCTATTATTGCAGTTAGGTTTGAGTGTTTCAGAAATAGCAGAAAGATTAAGCTTGGATGTTGAAGCAGTGAGGCGAGTAGCACAAGCATCTTCTGGGAATTTTCAAGAAGGATGATTAGGAGGATTTATAAGTGAGCGATATGCCTACGGCACGCTGACGCGATCGCACTTTTCATCGAGTAATAAATTCAAATGCGATCGCTTTGACATTTCCTGATTACGGGAAACGCAAAGTAGACGCAGAAAGGGTTCGTTAACTGCATTTGCAGGGATATACGGCAAAACAATTGATTATTTCTACGAAAGCTTACAATTACCTACAGCACTGCCATCTGCACCTATCCCCAAACGCAAGTCAGTCGTTACCATTGACCTGGAAGCTTTGACCGATCGCGATAAGCTAGAACTAGCAGCAGAACTAATACACAACGTCTTACAAGAAACCTAACTAACGAGAAAACAATGGAAACAGAAGTAAAATTCAATTTAGAGATTTCACAAATACCTGAAGCAGTCAGATTAGAAGCAGAAAAAAAAGCAAAAGAAGCCTACATAATGACATTATTACGGCATCATGAGATCAGCAGCGGACGCGCAGCAGAAATGCTAAGTATTCCTCGCGTGGAACTGATCGACTTAATGAGCAAGTATGACATCTCACCATTTCCAGATCAAACTAGAGAAGAGTTAGAACGTGAGGTAGCGGAAACTCTTCTGATGTTGGAGAAATATAAGAAGTGATTGTTATTGCAGACACCACACCCTTAAGTGAACTGGCAAAAGTGGGACAAATGAATTTACTGCGCGATGTATTCGGACAAGTTATTCTTCCTGAAGAGGTGTACCAAGAAGTAACTACAGGAACTCATCCAGCAGCAATAGAAGTACCATTAGCTAAGTGGATTCAGGTACGTTCAATTAGCGATAGCCAAAAGCTTTTAGAACTCAGAATCACTACAAAACTTGGTTTAGGAGAATGTGCTGCTATAATTTTGGCTCAAGAGTTAAATGCAGATCGTTTATTATTAGATGATTTCCCAGCCAGACGAGTAGCAGAATCTCGAAATCTGCCTGTAACAGGAACAGTAGGTACACTTATACTTGCCAAACAACAAGGTTTAATTCCTAACGTGAAGGATGTATTAGATGCCTTGATAATGCAAGGTAAACGCATTAGTCAAGCACTATACAAAGAAGTTTTAGCGATCGCCAACGAATAACCAACAAACATCACCCAACCTAAATTTATCTTTGCTCATTTACAGGTTGTCTAAGCGCATTTCCAATTCCATATCTTCGTTTAATTTCTGCTCTCCATAACTCGCTTGAAGGTCTTCTTCCAGTTGCACCAAATCTATTAGTTACTGGAGTTGAAGAACTTGGAATATCGTAGTTTCTTTTAATTGCCGCACGCCAAGGTTCACTGGCAAATTTGCGTCCAGAACTAGCAAATCTGTTAAATCTATTAGTCACAGGAGTTGGATGATTACCAATTCCATATCTTCTTTTAATTTCCGCTCGCCATCTTGTAGATGAAGGTCTTCTTCCTGTTGCACCAAATCTATTAGTTACCGGAGTTGAATAATTGCTACCTATTCTACTTCTTCTTCTATTAGCGGTTTGTGTTCGTGGATTTGCCGATCGATTTTTTAATCGATTATTCGCAATTACAGGTTTCTTCTTTAACTGCGCTTTCTTTACTCCTGCATTAGTCCTTTTAGTAGCAGAAACGCGATAATTTTTGCGGTGTTTCTGCTTAGTTAACGATCGCTGACTTATTCGTTCAGTATTATAAACCCTAGAACGCGCTTCTGTTGGCAAATTAGACTTGACAATCAATCCTACAGATACCGTTAGCACTGATGCCACGATGCCAGCAAGAACTCTACGATTAATCAGATTGCGAAGAGTAAACATCACACTTAGGCCAGAAAAACCTAGACTATTCTACAGAATAAACTTACGATTATCGGAATTTTTTACTAAAATTTTCAAAATGTTGCATAAAAAAAGATAAACTGACTTAAATAGCAAAATTCTCTAAAGATAAGTCAAAAAATGCTAAAAACTTTCTGATTCAAACGACTAATTCCGGCAATCAATCGCTAAAATTAACTCCTGTGCCTACTGTGCAAGATTCCATGTCTATTAACACTCCCTTTTCTCCCGAAGAAATCGCCGCCGAAGGTCTAAAACCCGAAGAATACCAAGAAATCGTTAACCGTCTTGGTCGCCATCCTAACAAAGCAGAGTTAGGAATGTTTGGTGTCATGTGGTCAGAACATTGTTGTTACAAAAATTCTCGACCCCTACTTAAACAGTTTCCCACAAGTGGCGATCGCATCCTAGTTGGCCCCGGAGAAAACGCCGGAGTAGTAGACTTAGGCGACGGACAAAGACTAGCCTTTAAAATCGAATCCCACAACCACCCCTCCGCCGTCGAACCATTCCAAGGCGCAGCCACAGGCGTTGGCGGCATTCTCCGTGATATCTTTACAATGGGTGCGCGTCCCATTGCTGTGTTAAACTCCCTCCGCTTCGGTTCCTTGGAAGATGCCAGAACTCGGAGAATATTTAGCGGCGTAGTCGCAGGAATAGCAAACTACGGGAACTCGGTGGGAGTACCCACCATCGGTGGCGAAGTTTATTTTGACCCTGCTTATTCGGGAAATCCCTTAGTTAATGCAATGGCAATGGGATTAATGGAAACTCCCGAAATTGTTAAATCTGGTGCAAACGGCATTGGCAATCCCGTGTTATATGTTGGTTCTACCACTGGACGGGATGGCATGGGTGGCGCGAGTTTTGCTAGTGCGGAACTGAGTGACGCTTCAATGGATGACAGACCAGCCGTGCAAGTAGGCGACCCATTTATGGAAAAATCTTTAATTGAAGCTTGTTTAGAAGCATTCAAAACAGGCGCAGTTGTCGCCGCACAAGATATGGGTGCAGCAGGGATTACTTGTTCAACTTCCGAAATGGCAGCTAAAGGTGGAGTAGGAATTGAATTAGATTTAGATAAAATTCCCGTCCGCGAAACTGGTATGGTTCCCTACGAATATCTATTATCTGAATCCCAAGAAAGAATGTTATTTGTTGCTCACAAAGGTAGGGAACAAGAATTAATCGATATCTTCCATCGTTGGGGTTTACAAGCAGTTGTTGCTGGAACAGTTATCGCAGAATCTATTGTGAGAATTCTGTTTCAAGGAAAAGTTGCTGCGGAAATTCCGGCGACAGCTTTGGCAGATAATACGCCAATTTATCACCGGGAATTGTTACCTGAACCACCAGAATATGTCAGAAAAGCTTGGGAATGGAGTCCAGATTCTCTCCCTGTTTGTACAAGTCAAGGAATTGAAGTTTCCGGCAAGTTGCAAACTTGGAATGACATCCTTCTGACTTTGTTGGATACTCCTTCTATTGCTTCAAAACGTTGGGTTTATCGTCAATACGATCATCAAGTTCAGAATAATACTGTTTTGTTCCCTGGTGGTGCAGATGCCGCAGTTGTTAGGGTTCGTCCTTTGGAAGGTGAGGTAAATCCGGCGGTTTTAAATAAAGGTGTGGCGGCAACAGTTGATTGTAATTCCCGTTATGTTTACCTTAATCCTTATGAAGGTGCAAAAGCAGTTGTTGCGGAAGCTGCGAGAAATTTAAGTTGCGTTGGTGCAGAACCTGTTGCTGTTACTGATAATCTGAATTTTGGTAGTCCTGAAAAACCTGTGGGTTATTGGCAATTAGCAGAAGCTTGTCGAGGAATTTCGGAAGCTTGCGGAGAGTTTAATACGCCTGTGACTGGGGGAAATGTTTCTCTTTATAATGAAACTCTCGACAGTGAAGGAAATCCTCAACCAATTTACCCAACTCCGGTGATTGGCATGGTGGGAATAATTCCCGATCTTACTAAAGTTTGCGGTCAAAGTTGGCAAAGTGAAGGCGATGTTATCTATCTTTTGGGTTTACCAATAGAATCGAAAATCGCAAATCCAAAATCGCAAATCGTTCTGGGTGCTTCGGAATATTTAGCGACGATTCACGGGATTGTTGCGGGAAAACCACCGGAAATAGATTATGATTTAGAACGTATTGTGCAAGCTGCTTGTCGAGAAGGTATTCGTCGAGGTTGGGTTCGTTCGGCTCATGATTGTGCTGAGGGAGGTTTAGCTGTTGCTTTGGCGGAAGCTTGCATCAGCGGTAAGTTGGGTGCCCAAATTAATTTAGGTGTTTCTGCAACGCCAACTCAGCGTTGGGATAATCTCTTGTTTGGTGAAGGTGGCGCGAGAATTTTAGTCTCGGTAGTGCAAGATCAAGCAGAAGTTTGGGAATCCTATTTACAGGAGCAACTAGCTAACTATTGGCAGAAAATCGGCAACGTCGGAAATACCAATTCTAATTTACGGGTTTTCACGGCTGACAATGCACTATTAATCGACGTTAGCATGACAGTGGCAGGCGATCGCTATTCCCACGCAATTGAACGTCGTTTAGCAGTTTAGTTCACTGTTCGCTAGTTCTACTAAACTCGCACAAGTCTTTTCTTGTCTGATTCTTACAAGTGTGAAACTACCAAAAAAACTATGTGTTAACCAAATTAACGGGGAAATTTCCGGCAGAATTGCCCTTAGTATCTGGGGAGATGGGGAAATGGTGGGCAAGGGGAAGTTTTGAGTTTTGAGTTAATAAGTTTTTTTGCCTCTTCTGCCTTCTGCCTTCTGCCTTCTGCCTTCTGCCTTCTGCCTTCTGCCTTCTGCCTTCTGCCTTCTGCCTTCTGCCTTCTGCCTTCTGCCTTCGAGCCTTTTTGCACTAACGCGATCGCCTTTTAACAATACTATTTAACAATGCTATTGTTAAGAAGATATTAAGTTAGGTTAATTCTCGTTAATTTTTTCGCTTTCATAACCTCTATCTGATTCTGTATCTCAAACTTAGGAGCCAAACCTTAGCATGATTCCCAACCATTCCCTAGACTCTGAAGAGTATGCTGCTGACATCAATCAAACTCGCCCGGATAAGCCCGAAGAAGCTTGTGGCGTTTTTGGGATTTACGCCCCAGAAGAAGATGTTGCCAAACTGACATATTTCGGGCTGTACGCTTTACAACACCGAGGACAAGAGTCAGCAGGAATTGCCACTTTTGATGGCGAAAAAGTACATCTACATAAAGAGATGGGGTTGGTTTCTCAAGTCTTCAGTGAAACAATTTTGCACGAACTGACTGGTACTTTAGCCGTCGGTCACACTCGCTACTCTACTACAGGTTCTAGTCGGGTTGTCAATGCTCAACCAGCATTAGTGGATACTCGTTTAGGAAAGCTGGCTTTAGCACATAATGGTAATCTTGTCAATACAACAGTCTTACGGGAAGAATTACTAAAACGGGACTGTAACTTACTTACCACAACTGACTCGGAAATGATCGCTCATGCGATCGCTGAAGAAGTCAACGAAGGACACGATTGGTTAGAAGCTGCAATCCGGGCTTTTCATAGTTGCCAAGGAGCATTTAGCTTAGTAGTGGGTACCCCAGACGGAATCATGGGAGTCCGCGACCCTAACGGCATTCGCCCCTTAGTAATTGGCACTTTGCCAACTGACCCAGTTCGCTACGTTCTTTCCTCAGAAACCTGCGGATTAGACATTATTGGCGCAGAATATTTGCGCGACGTAGAACCAGGAGAATTAGTTTGGATTACAGAAGCAGGTTTGGCATCCTTCCACTGGACAAAACAACCTCAACCAAAGCTTTGTATCTTTGAAATGATTTACTTTGCCCGACCAGATAGCATCATGTCCGGTGAAACATTGTACAGCTATCGGATGCGGATTGGTAGAATTTTGGCAGCAGAATCAACCGTAGATGCAGATATTGTCATTGGAGTACCAGACTCTGGCGTTCCCGCTGCTATTGGTTTTTCCCAAGCTTCAGGAATTCCTTATGCGGAAGGTTTGATTAAAAATCGCTACGTAGGTCGCACCTTCATTCAACCAACCCAAAAAATGCGGGAAACAGGAATTCGGATGAAACTCAATCCCCTGAAAGATGTTTTGTTTGGTAAGCGAGTAATCATTGTTGATGATTCCATTGTTCGTGGAACTACTAGCCGGAAAATAGTTAAAGCTTTAAGAGATGCTGGCGCAACTGAAGTTCACATGAGAATTTCTTCGCCTCCAGTAACTCACCCTTGCTTTTATGGCATTGATACAGACAATCAAGACCAATTGATTGCTGCTACTAAATCAGTGGCAGAAATTGCTAAACAAATTGAGGTTGATTCGTTAGCTTATCTTAGCTGGCAAGGAATGCTCAAAGCTACCGGAGAAAACCCCAATAATTTCTGTTCTGCTTGCTTTACTGGGGATTATCCAGTCACCGTTCCCGAACCAGTAAAACGTTCCAAACTAATTTTAGAAAAAGCTCTCAGTTAAGTTAGTTTGTCATCAGGACTTCAGTCCTTCTGCTAAAGCCAGAAAAGACTGAAGTCACTACTACAAACATTAATGATTGAAATTTTCTGCTATGGTAGAATTTTTGCGATCGCAATAGCAACCCCTAAGCTTATATTTATTCCTGACTAGCGATAAAAGTTTTTAAAGAAAATAGCCTGGGAACTAAGTTTCTGTAAATTTTTTGTAAAATATTTCGGCAAACTAGGGGAAATCAGAGGTGCTAAATGCTTGGAGCAAAAGAGATTTACCTATTATTGCCTATATTGAGCAATAATAGGTGAAACTTTAATTTCGTGATAATCTAAACAATGAAGGATTAAAGATCCTCTGCCCGATCTCAGAAATCTGAAGTGGGAAACCAAGAAATAATTTATGTGTAGGTTTGTTAGGGTTTTCTCAAATTCTTATGTACAAAAGTGGAAGGAAATTAGCATCGACTAAAATCAGCAGTAAATAAAAAAAACTTATTGACTGTAATTAGTGCTAATTGAATTATTTATAAATTCCCCAACAGTCTCACATCTGGGTTAACAGCGCCAAATTCAACTTATTGATTCATTACTCAGTTAGGTAGAACAAAATGACATTAAATAGCGTCATGGTCAAAGAATCTGATCTTGAACGGGGTGAGTTGACAATATCAGCAGCAATAGAACTGCTTGTAGATGAAAAGACTGATACACCAATTCATGTTGCTCATGCTGAGAGGTATCAAGAAACATTTGTACCGGATTGCATTCTGACAACTCCGGCTCAGGTCGATCTAAATTTTGAAGATTTGGTGTGTTTTGAGGTTGTCGATCGCCAATTCCAGAAATGGGGAGTTACATTTAATAATTGTATAGCTATTCGTCCCTCTAATCCAGCTTTTCCACCGCACTCTGGTAATACAGTATTAATGGGAGCACCCAAGAATGGCTGGTTAGAAGCTGTATTTCACCACCCGGTTAAGTCTGTGAGTGCTTTTGTCACTACTTCTCAGAAGTTGGTATTAACGGCTTATAACCAAGATAATCAAACGGTTAAAGAAGTGGAGATTTCTGAACCCAATTTAGCTGGTTCTGATTCTACACTTTCACCAAATATTTTACTTACTGTTACCGGAGCAGACATCTATCGCGTTACCTACTGTGCTTTCGACGGTCAGTTTATCCTCGATGACTTTAAGTTTCAGCTGTAGGTGAAAATTTCCTAATAGATGGTATTGTTTCTATTATTGGTGTGAACTGATTCTCCACATCAGCAGAAATTTATTATCTAGCAGGTAAGCAAGGTGGCACAGGCTTCCTCTTGGTGGCAAGAAGTAGTTAATCAACTCCCGAACTCCTCGCTTCTGGAGTTCCAAAGTAGAACGTTTAAATCTTTATCTAGGAAACAGTCCCGGAGTTCGAGATACTGGCTGTTAGGTTCGATTGCGGCGATGACGATTATATTTAGTAACAGGAATTTGTTCCTGGCGACTAGCATCGGCGTGGTAACGATGTGGTCAGTTTATCGGCTACAATCGGGCAATTGGCAATCTTATTGGTCAAATTTGCGCCAATTAGTTACAGGTGCGAATCGTCAGTTGGCAGTAGCGGTAGTTAGTGGTGGATTTGCTACGCTGTGTAGTTATTTGGCGATCGCGATCGGTACTGATACCCAAAGTTCTTGGATTACACTTGGTATACTGCTGCAATCTCTAGCAACTTTAGCAATCTTAGGATTGCTGGTTTGGCAAATTCTCGACAAGCAAAATATACCCAATCAATCCAAGCTTGACCAAATGCTAGCAGACTTAACTGATGCTGACCCGCTAAAACGTTTAATCGCCGTTCGCTATTTAACCAGTTCCGTCAACCGATTTGATTCTACCCATAAAATCTGGGTTGCTGATTACTTTCGCCTGATGTTGCATCGAGAAGAAGAAACAATAGTTCGCGATGCCATTCTCGACGGTTTAAGATTATTAGAAAATCATCCCAGCTTGGGTGAAGCTACCAATCCTTTCTCAATGCCAGTGAATGTGAAACGCCATCAGGTAAAGGCAGAGGTGCAGAGGGGGAGAGGGGCAGGGGAGAGTTGTTGATGTAAATTAAGGAACTTCCCCCATCTCCCCAGTCCCCAGTCCCTAATCCCCAGTCTCCAAAACTATAATTTTTCTTGCTAATTTAAGCTTAGGTGTTATTTCATCTTGTTTAATGCAGCTAGCTCCCGTTTATCCGATTTTATATCGCATTCTCCAACCTACTTTTCCCTATTGTCTGTGGTCGGCAAGGGTTAAAGAACCGATTGTGGCTTTAACTTTTGATGATGGTCCTCATCCTCAACATACGCCTCAGCTATTGAAAGTTTTAGATAAATATGATATTCCTGCTAGTTTTTTCTGGTTGGGTGTTTGTGTGGAAAGGTCGCCAGAGGTAGCGAAGGCGGTTTATCAGCGAGGACACTGGGTAGGTTTACATGGATATAATCACCAGATGTTTACTAGTTTTACTGCGCCAATTTTAAAGCAGAATTTGGTAAAGACGCAGTTAGCGATCGCGCAAGCTTGTAAGTTAGATTTGGACTACGTACAAACTCATGTTAGAGATGTTCGCCCTCCCAATGGAGTTTTTACACCACAGATTTTGAAATCTTTACAAAGTTGGAGTTATCGCCCGGTAATGTGGAGTGTAGTACCAGAAGATTGGTTACTGCCTGGGATAGCTGTTGTAGCACAAAGAGTATTATCTCAAGTTCGCAATGGTTCCCTGATTGTGTTACATGATGGAATGTTTGGCGGCGCTGATGTGGCTCAAACTACAGACCTAATTGTGAAAAATTTGCTTCAGCGAGGCTTTAACTTTGTTACAGTGGAGCAGCTTTGGCAACTAAGTCAAGCAGTTTAACTCAGTTCCTTTGTTAAGGAATATTTACAAAGGGAGCGGGTACGATGGTCGAAATGTAAAGTTCTGGTAAATTTATCTACCCTACTAGCTGTCATTTGACATCTGAGTTCATTAGAATGACAGAGTATATAGTTTAGCCATTTGTCAAGACTACTACGGCTGAAACTTAGTACTTTGAATATCAACAGAGTTCGGAGTGACTCAAATTTAACGATGCCAGTACATCTAGAGTCACTACTGCGGTACTAAGCTTTTGTGAGTACTATATTTGGTCGCTAAACTAAGGTAAGACGAAAAACTCGTTAAACCAGATTCCACTTAAAATCAGGAATCATCAGCGACCAAATAATCCGAAAAACCACAAGATTCAGCAAAATCGTCTAACATGACCAATGGCAACAGTAACTAGCAAATTAGTTCAATTAAACTAGCTGAAAATGGGTGCAATACTTTACGTAGGCTTATTCGCAACTCTGAGGACAAAAACCGATTGGTTATCCTCTAGCCTATTGTCTAAAATTTTGTGGGGAAAGTTCACCTGAACTCTCTTTCCAGCAAGAAAGCAGGTCAAATTATCTCCTAACTTGCAGAATATTTTCGATGAGAAGCATCTTTGGGCAAAAGCCGATGCAGCAATAAATTCTCAGTAATTTTCCAGTTGAATGGAGACATCGAAAAACTGCATAGATAAATACAAAAACTGCTGGCAATTTTTGTGAGAAAGGCTACAATCGTAAAGATCTTGACAAGACCCAACCAGAAATTCAGTCACTTATGCTTCCATTTAACTTTTAAGTTCTAATTGCGAAGCACAGTGTTTTTCCCACAACCAGTTACTTTAAGAATTAAGCTTTTAATGCTTATTTGCTCTTTTACTGGTTAATATGTTGGGAGATTAATTGCATCATGATGTCTAGTTGTTGATTTTGTTAACCCAAAGGAGCATGAGGAACGCGGCATGACCCAGGCTAACAACGTACTTGAAAACCTGCAACCCCCCTCACTTGAAGAACTTGCATTCTTCGCGGAAGAAGTGGAAGAAGCGGATCAAGACGATTTTGAAGATGTGTCCCCTGAAGAAGACGATGGAAAGCCTGGTAAGGTACGCTCTAACCGTCGTCGAGCGCAAACTAAGAAAAAGCATTATACAGAAGACTCAATTCGCCTGTATTTGCAAGAGATTGGTCGAATTAGACTGTTACGGGCGGATGAAGAAATTGAATTGGCAAGAAAAATTGCTGATTTGTTGGAATTGGAGCGGATTCGAGAGAGTCTTTGTGACCAGTTAGAACGCGACCCCCACGATCGAGAATGGGCGGCAGCGGTAGATATGCAGTTGCCTGCGTTCCGTCATCGCCTCCATTTGGGGCGACGTGCGAAGGACAAAATGGTGCAGTCCAACCTCCGTTTAGTAGTTTCGATCGCCAAAAAATACATGAATCGCGGGCTGTCTTTCCAAGATTTAATTCAGGAAGGTAGCTTAGGTTTAATCCGGGCAGCGGAAAAATTCGATCACGAAAAAGGTTATAAGTTTTCTACTTATGCGACTTGGTGGATTCGTCAGGCAATAACTAGAGCGATTGCCGATCAATCTCGTACCATTCGTTTACCTGTTCATTTGTACGAAACGATTTCTCGAATTAAGAAAACCACCAAACTGCTGTCGCAAGAAATGGGTCGCAAACCTACAGAAGAGGAGATTGCTACTCGCATGGAAATGACCATCGAGAAGCTGCGATTCATTGCTAAATCTGCTCAGTTGCCAATTTCTCTAGAAACTCCCATTGGTAAAGAAGAAGATTCTCGACTGGGAGATTTTATTGAGTCGGATGGCGAAACTCCCGAAGACCAAGTTTCTAAGAATTTACTTCGTGAAGATTTGGAAAGTGTTTTAGATACTCTCAGTCCCAGAGAACGGGATGTTTTACGTCTGCGTTATGGTTTGGATGATGGCAGAATGAAAACTCTTGAAGAAATTGGGCAAATTTTCAACGTAACTCGCGAAAGAATTCGCCAAATTGAAGCTAAGGCTTTGCGGAAGCTACGTCATCCTAATCGCAATAGCATTCTTAAAGAATATATTCGTTAGCAAAAAGCTACCCATACTTTTATTAGGTTCCAGTGGCGATCGCTATTGGAGCTTTTGTTTATGCCAAAAAAATAGGGAGCTTGTTCAACTCCCTATAAACTGTTCGTTTCAGATTGTCAGAGGTAAAAGAATAGACAAATTACATTAAACCTAAGAAGTGCAGAACACCTTGACCGGAAACTAGCTCAGTAATTAAGGCAGCAATAAAACCAATCATTGCTAACCGACCATTCCAATTTTCAGCTTGGGGTGTAAAGCCGAGTTTGACATCGTTGCGATTTTCACCTTGCATAGTCTCAACTCCGTAAATGAAGTTTTATTAAGTCCTGTAAATTAATGTAACTGATGCTGGGCAAAAAAGCAACGATCGGCATTGGGGAGGTGGGGAGATGGGGGGCAGGGAGGACAAGGGGAATAGTAGGGGCGGGTTTTGTTGTTAATTTTTCTGCTGTGATTACTAAATTGTCTGCTAAACCCGCCCCGCCCCTACAACTCAAAACTTTTCCCCTTCTGCCTTCTGCTTTCTGCCTTCTGCCCTTACATCAAGCCCCAAAAATGGAGAACTCCTCTGTGGGAAAACAGTTCAATTAATACTGCGGCTGCGAAGCCCAGCATTGCTAAACGGCCATTCCAAATTTCTGCTTGGGGAGTAAAACCTGTTTTCCAGGCATTGCGTTCTTGAGGATCGGCGATTGGTGTGACTTGGGTGGTGTCTTGCATCTTGAAAACTCCCAAAAACTATGAATTTATGTAAAGAGCTATTACATAATGTAAAAATAATTGAAGTAATTAGGCTCTGTCTTAAGTTAGAAAGTAAAACATTAGTTAAATGATGAAGAATGAAAAAAATTCTCATGATGCTGGGATTTAGCTTGCTTTCTCTTGCGCCATTTCAGGAAGCGAAAGCACAAAATAGCTTACCGATTTGTCCTAGTCCGTTACCGGGTCATTTTGTAGTACGAGTGTCAGGTGTGGGGAGTTTTAATTTTGTGCGATCGCAATTAGGTGATGCAATTCGCTGTTCTGTAAATATTAATGGACAAACGGGAACTTTTGTGCAAGCTGGTAATGCTAGCGATCGAGCAACCGCACAAAGGTATTTATCGAGGATTAAAACTCGTTTTCCCAATGCTTTTTTAGTTTCAGGTTGAAAATTATGCCAGCAATTTACTCACTTTAGGAAATTACTTCTAAAGATACTTCTGACTAACAATTTCTGAAGATAGATTGAGTGAAAAAATCGATTAGAAGGAGCAACAGAGATGAGTTATCCGAATGCACCTTGGACATTAAAAGGTTTTGCCGTGCAAACTGTTCAGTTGGTGGATATTGAGCGATCGCGTCCCTTAATTCCTCAAGAATTAGAAATAGTTTCAATTTGGCCCGGAAAAACCATTGGAGGTGTTTATTTATCCTCTTATAAATTCGGTTCAGTTTTGGAATATAGCGAGTTAATCGTAGTTGCTGGAATGGTAAGTTATGCAGGGAAATTTGGTGCGTGGATTTCCCACATTTATGTAGATAATTCTGACTCTGTAGCTGGTGGAAGAGAAATTTGGGGATTACCAAAAGAATTAGCAGAATTTACTTGGTTATCAGGAAAAGAGTCTAGTGTAACGGTAAGACAAGGAAATCAAGAACTTTGTAGTCTTACTTACACTAAACCTAGTTTGGCGTTACCCCTTTCTTTAGCTTTACCAAGTTTCAGTTCTTCTGTTTCCGATCTTTTGTTATTTAAAGGTGAATTTGCCTCTCGGATGGGATTAGTTAGTGGTAAATTGCAAATACCTACAGAAAGTCCTTTTGCTAGCTTAAACTTAGGTCAACCTTGGTTAACAGTTTATTGTGATGACTTGCGTTTAGTTGCCAATTCACCAGAGGTAGTGGGACAGAGAAAAGTTGAGTTTAGTTACTCTTGAAAAATCAACTAAATTAGGAAAATAATCCTCATTTAATATCAGAAACAATGGAAAATACAGAGAAATTAGTTACCTCTAAAGTAACACAAATGACCGCAATTAACACAGCCAAAGTGTTAACTAGTCTTTGTTTGATTGGTTGTGCTGTGGTTTTTGGAGTGCATGATTTCCGCCAAGTAATTTATTTATGTTTGCATATTAGTTATTGTACTTGGTGGCTATTAGAACAGTGGTTTTTTCCACAAAGACGGCTGTTTTTTAATGAACCAGTTAATGCCATAGGATTTATTTCGATTACTGCAATTGTGGGAGTTTTTTATGCAATGCCGGGGTATTTTGCTTTCACAAATCCAACGCCGATCGCATTGACAACAGTAGCTATAGCTTTGCCTTTGTACATTTTTGGCAGTTTGATTAATGCTAGTGCTGACGTGCAAAAAATGACGGCGAAGCAATTTGAAGCGGGATTAGTGAAGGATAATATTTGGCGATTTTCCCGCAATATTAATTACTTTGGAGATCTGCTCAGATATCTCAGTTTTAGTGTGGTTGCTGGTGCAATTTGGGCTTATTTGGTTCCGTTATCGATCGCAATTCTTTACATCCAAAGAATGCTGCAAAAAGAACAGCAAATGGTAGTGAAGTATCCAGAATATGAAGAGTATAAGCGATCGACCCCCAGACTTATTCCGTTTATTTGGTAAAGTTTGTTAAGTTGGCGATCGCATTTCTGGAATTGGTGGAGGAGTGCGATCGCAATTAACAGCTTAAAATCTAAACACAAGTGTACTAAAATATTTGAGTAAGCAAACTTATCTGTTTTAAAATCTAAAAGAAAATGACTGCAACTAAAGCCAAAAAATTCACAATTGAAGAATATCACCGCTTAACCGAACTCGGATTTTTTAGTGAGAATGACCGAGTAGAATTAGTTCGCGGAGAAATCATACAAATGGCAGCAAAAAATACAACTCACTCTGTTTGTAACACTCGCTTGTATCGAGAGTTATTCAACTTAATTCAAGAACAGGCAATAATTAGAGGACAAGAACCAATTATTATATCTAATAATAACGAACCCGAACCAGATTTAGTAATTGCGCGAAATCAAGATGATGATTATTTAGAAGCACATCCTAGTCCCAATGATATATTACTATTAATCGAAATCGCTGATTCTTCTTTAAAGTACGATCAAGATGTGAAATTAACTCTCTACGCTGAAGCAGGTATTTCTAATTACTGGATATTTAACTTAGTAGCAAATTATCTAGAATCTTATAGTGAACCATATCAAGATCAAAAACGTAACTTCGGTTATCGACGAAAAGTGATTTGTTTGCCAAATGAATCAGTTAATTTGCCTTTTTTTCCTGAATTAAGCCTCGATTTGTTTAAAGTTTTCCCTAAAATTAGACATCAGAATTAATGTAACTATGCTTAACTCCTCTATCTCTTCTCTCTGTGTCCTCTGTGTCTCTGCGGTTCATAAAAAGATCTATCAGTTTGCCAGTGATGTTCTAGACTTATAAAGCAATCATCTCAGTCAGAAAAGGAAACATGACGATGCGACTTTCTCAAATGTTATTTGTCACCTTGCGGGAAGATCCAGCCGAAGCAGAAATTCCCAGCCATAAATTATTACTCCGCGCAGGTTATATTCGTCGCATCGGTAGCGGGATTTATGCTTATCTTCCCTTAATGTGGCGCGTGTTGCAAAAGGTTTCGCAAATTGTCCGCGAAGAAATGAATGCTACAGGCGCACAAGAATGTTTATTACCACAATTACAACCTTCAGAATTGTGGAAAGAATCTGGTCGATGGGATACTTATACTAAAGCTGAGGGTATCATGTTTGCGCTTGTCGATCGGCAAAAGCGCGAATTAGGTTTAGGCCCAACTCATGAAGAAGTAATTACTACAGTTGCTAAAGATATGATTCGTTCATATCGACAATTACCGCTACATTTGTACCAAATTCAAACTAAATTCCGCGATGAAATTCGCCCTAGATTTGGTTTAATGCGCGGTAGAGAATTCATCATGAAAGATGGTTATTCTTTCCACGCTGATGAGGAAAGTTTGCAGAAAACTTACCAAGATATGCACCAAGCTTACAGCAATATGTTGCGAAGAAGTGGTTTAAGTTTTCGCGCAGTGCAAGCTGATTCTGGGGCAATTGGTGGTTCCGGTTCTCAAGAGTTTATGGTATTAGCAGAAGCGGGAGAAGATGAGGTTTTATATACGGAAGATGGCAAGTATGCTGCTAACGTAGAAAAAGCTGTTTCTTTACCTGCGGATGCGGAACCTTCTGCTTTTACGAGTTTTGAAAAACGGGCAACTCCGGGAACTGATACCATTGAAAAACTGTGTAAATTCCTGAAATGTTCGCCAACTCAAGTGGTAAAAAATGTACTTTACCAAGCTGTTTATGATAATGGAATGACGGTTTTGGTATTAGTCAATATTCGGGGCGATCGAGAAGTTAATGAAGTCAAATTATTGAATGAATTGACTAAATTGGCGGGAAAATATGGTGGTAAAACTATTTTATCGCTGACTGTTCCTGATGGCGAAACTCAAGAGAAATGGGCGGCGAAAACTTTACCTTTGGGTTATATTTCGCCTGATATTGGTGATGAGTATATTGCGGCGAATAAACAGGTAAGTTCTAAGTTTTTGCGCTTAGTTGATCGAACGGTTGTTGAGTTGAAAAACTTTGTTACTGGGTCTAATGAAGCGGGTTATCACGTTGTTGGGGCTAACTGGAATTCTGAGTTTAAATTACCAGAATTAGTAGTTGATGTACGGAAAGCTAGACCGGGCGATCGCGCAATCCACAACCCCAAAGAAACCTTAAAAAGTGCTAGAGGAATTGAAGTTGGACACATCTTCCAATTAGGAGCAAAATATTCTCAAGCAATGGGCGCAACCTATACTAATGAACAAGGAGAAGAAATACCTTTAATTATGGGTTGTTATGGCGTGGGTGTATCGAGATTAGCGCAAGCAGCAGTAGAACAATCTTACGATAAAGATGGGATAATTTGGCCTGTAGCGATCGCACCTTATCACGCCATTATTTCTATTCCCAATGTCGCAGATAGTCAACAAATGGAAGTAGGAGAAAAACTTTACAATCAACTGAATCAAGCGGGAATTGAAACAATTTTAGATGACCGCAACGAACGGGCTGGGGTAAAATTCAAAGATGCCGATTTAATTGGCATTCCTTATCGAATTGTCACCGGGCGATCGCTCAAAGATGGTAAAGTCGAAATCGTCGAACGGGCGACTCATCAATCTCAAGAAATAGAGATCGATCGAGTAGTAACAACCTTGAAACAGTGGATAGATGAGAAAATCCAGAAATAGTGAAAATTTGAGTGCGATCGGTTGAGTTACAGCAATTTAAATGCTTGAATGTTTGTTGTAGGCGCTTGGGCGCATAGCACTAAAGTGCTTACAACGAACAATTAACACATAAACTCTTTTAACTTTATGCTATTTCTTGTCATATTTCTATCCACATTGCTAGGCGTATTGGAATCAGTGGGCGTGTTTGTCGATCGCTTTGCTGAAAATGCCATTCGCCAAAGATTTGAAAAAGTAGAACAATTACAAGTTCGGATTGATAACGCTCCCAATTATCAATTAGTTGGCGGTAAAGTACAAAGAGTAAGAGTTGCCGGAAGAGGACTTTGGTTAACAAAAGAAGCCCGAATTGCTGTTTTAGAATTAGATACAGACCCTTTAAATGTAGACTTGCAAGGAATTAGAGGAGGAAAAGTACCGCCATTAGCAGCTTTGCGCCAACCAGCAAAAGCCGCATTTCGATTAGTCTTAACTGAAAAAGATGTAAATAACCTTTTGCAATCACCGAAAATTTCCCAACAATTACAGCAATTAAGTAGTCGCTTTTTGGGAAGTGCGGGCGGACAACAAATAGAAAGTTACGAAATTATTAATCCTCGCATTGAATTTTTAGCAGAAAATCGCTTGCGTTTCCAAGTGGAATTACGGCAAAAAGAAGGAACTGGAACCGAACAACCTAACACAGACCAAAAATTAGCAGTAATTGCTGAATCAGGATTAAGAATAGTCAATGGACATCAGTTGGAATTAATTTCCCCCAAAGTTTCCATTAATGAAAATACTATTCCTGAATTTCTGATTGGTGCATTAGCGCAAAACTTTATAGATGAGTTGGATTTGAAAAAATTGCAAGATTCGGGAATTACTGCCAGAATATTAAATCTTGAATTGAATCAAGAGCAATTGGAAATAGCTGCTTTTGTGCAAGTAGAACCAAAGGAGTAAACTAAATTTATGAAACAGCGCCAAGCAATTTTTCGGCTTTCTCTGGGCGCGAAGGGAGCGATCGCAATTCTACTTTTAACTGTGAGTAGCGGAATAGTTTTAACCAGTTGTAATCCTAACCCTACCGAAACTACCGTTCCGACTACGCAACCTACGCAACCTACACAACCTACGCAACCTAACACCGCTGTCGTCACCCCAAAACCAGAAGCACAAACCCCAACAACCAAAGCTGAAACCGCAACAACCAAAGCCGAAATTTACTTATTAGAAGATAGAAACGGTAAATTCCAGCTAGTAGCTCGTCCAATTACTATTGAGCAAAAAGCGACAAACGAACAAGCTGTTTTAGAACAAACTTTTAACCGTTTGTTAGCTCAATCAAATAGTAATACTGCGGCAAACCAACCCACTTCTACTATTCCTCAAGGAACCACACTGCGAAGTATTAAAGTAGACAAAGACGCAATTACCGTTGATTTATCCTCAGAATTTACTTCCGGTGGTGGTACGGCTTCGATGACTGGGCGCTTAGGGCAAGTGATTTACACTGCTACTAGTTTAAATCCCCAAGCAAAAGTTTTCCTCTCCGTCGATGGAAAACCCTTAGAAATTTTAGGTGGAGAAGGTTTAGAAATTACTCAACCGATGACTAGAGAAAGTTTTCAGAAAGACTTTCCTCTCTAAAAAGGCTGACAATTACTTGCTCAAAGTGCCAAATTTTCAGTTAACAAGGAAACAGGGGAGAATTTCCGATTCAAGATTTGAAATTACAAATTGAATTGACAATCGAAAAATCTAAAACCCCCAATCAAAAATTCTCCTGTTCCTCATTCTTTACTAGCTAAGCTAAAGTCGCGGAAGTGACGAGCTTGTTGTTCGATCCGAGTTGCTAAGCGATCGCACACTAAGTTACACAGATCGAAAATTAACTCATCTTCAACCTTGTAATAAGCGGAAGTTCCCTCACTGCGACGGCTCAAAATGCCAGCTTGGAGCATCACTTTCAGATGCTTCGAGACATTAGCCTGACTAGTTTGGGTTGCTTCCACCAACTCTTGGACACACTTTTCGCCGTCGCGAAGTAAATTTAAGAGCCGCAGACGCATGGGCTCACTTAAAATGCTGAAGTATTCAGCTACTTGTTGCACAACTTCTTGTGATACAGGTTGCGCTTGTTTCATTGAACTACATGGGAGGGACTGATCCCCAGATTTTACCAGTTCTTTTTTTTATGACAATACATTGACCCATTTTAGATTTTAGATTGCCGATTTTGGATTTGGGATTGCTGATTTTAAATTACAGGGGTTAAACCTAAATCGAATCTCTAAAACCGTTGACATTGCTACCCAGAAAGGGTATTGCTAGTCTCTTAAAAAATGGACAATGCTTCAACCATCAGGATTAATCCGAATTAGTGGTTGACCATATTCTACAGGTTCTCCGTTTTCTACCAAAATTTGCATCACCTGCCCGGAAACTTCCGCTTCAATCTCATTCATCAACTTCATTGCTTCAATAATACAGACTGTTTGCCCAGTCCGAATCCGATCGCCAACTTCCACAAAAGCTGCTTCCCCTGGAGCCGGAGAACGGTAGAACGTCCCCACCATCGGTGAATTTACTGTCACCCATTTAGCATCCATTGGTACAGAAGCAGCTGGTGAGGCTGGCACAGCTGTTGCCGCCTCACTCGCCCCACCACTTGCCGTTTCTTGAGTTGGGCTTGGCATCCCGGTGGTGACGGTTGGCATCATTTGCGGGGATGCTAGCACCTGATTCGGCTCAGACACCTGAGAAACGCTGATACCGATGCTTTTCCGCATCGTTAGCTCAAAATCAGCACTTTTCAGCGTCAACTCCGCAATATCGGTTTGACTAAAAACTGTCAATAGCTCACGGAGTTCATTAAAATCCAATTCCACAGTTTATTTAGCCCCGTTAAGTTTGTTTTGGGTAAATCAATTCGGATTTTGGATTAACGAAAAAATCCAAACTCCCAAACTAATTATTCTCGACTTACTCGACTTAATTTTCTCGACCTAAGTAAGAATCGTTACGGGTGTCAATTTTAATCCGTTCCCCGATCGAAATAAACAGAGGAACCATTACCTGAGCACCAGTTTCGACAATTGCAGGTTTAGTACCACCTGTCGCCGTATCTCCCTTGACACCGGGATCGGTTTGTGTTACTTCCAACACAACTGTATTCGGTAATTCTACATCGATTACCTGAGTATTCCAACGAATGACGTTCACTTCCATACCTTCTTTCAGGTATTTTACGCGATCGCCAATTTGTGCAGCTGAAAGCCGAGACTCTTCGTAACTTTCCATATCCATAAAAACGTAGTCTTCACCTTCTTTATAGGTATGCTGCATGGTACTCTTTTCCAAATTAGCTTGGGGCACAGTTTCCCCAGCACGGAAAGTCCGTTCCACCACGCCACCAGTTTGGACATTTTTCAGCTTTGTCCGCACAAAAGCTGAACCTTTTCCCGGTTTAACATGAAGGAATTCTACAACCTTCCATACGCCTCCATCTAATTCAATTGATACACCGGGTCGAAAGTCGTTACTCGAAATCATGAACCTTTTTTCCTGGGCAGAACAATCGGGACTATTAATTGTACCTCTCTTGGGGGACGGGTGATTGGGTACTGGGGACTAGGTACTGGGGACTAGGTACTGGGGACTAGGGGACTGGGGACTAGGTACTGGGGACTAGGGGACTGGGGACTAGGTACTGGGGACTGGGGGACTGGGGGACTGGGGGAAATTCTTTAACTTAAACTTTTTCTTAACTCAAAACTTACCCAGTACCCAGTACCCAGTACCCAATCCCCTATCATTAGTCCCCCATTGTGGGAAAATCTAAAATTGTGACGATATCAGAAATATAATTATGTCTGGTTTGAGTCTTCGGGTTCTGAATGTGCTGAAAGGCTGGCTAAAAACTGGCTTCTTGGCGTTACTGTTAGTTACCCTGTCTGTTGGTCTTTGTGCTGCTGGCGTGAGTCGCTTACCGCAGGGTAATGCTATTACTGATGGTAAGGCGCTGTTGCGGTATTCTTTGCCGATCGATAATCAGCAAGTGAGAGATTTGCAAGAAAGTTTGGAAGATATTTCCCAACAGTTGCGCCGGAAGCGTTGGGGTGCGATTAATGGCGATCTCAAGAAGGCTGCTAGAATCGTTGGCGATCGTCAATCCGATCTTTTAGCTAGTGTCCCAGATGACCAAAAACCCCAAGCTGAAGCTTTGATTAGTCAAATTAGCGAAAGTCTAGATTCCCTCAAAGCTGCCGCTGAAGCTAAAAGTAAGCCAGAATTGTTGGACCAAAGTTCTAATGTCCTAAATTTAGTTGGGGAATTAGAAGAGTACATGGTAGGGGAATTTCCCTTTGAAGTGCCTGCTCAATACAGCAATTTACCTCAACTCAAAGGTCGTGCTACCGTAAAAATGACCACGGAAAAAGGCGATCTTATCTTAGTACTTGACGGCTACAGTGCTCCTGTTACCGCTGGTAATTTTGTCGATTTAGTACAACGTGGTTTTTACAACGGTTTACCATTTACTCGCGCTGAAGAATCTTACGTTTTGCAAACTGGAGATCCACCGGGTAAAGAACAAGGTTTTATTGACCCTAAAACCAACGAATATCGAGCTATTCCCCTAGAAATTTTAGTCCAGGGTGATGAAGCTCCCACTTATGGCATTACTCTAGAACAAGCTGGACGTTATCGCGATTTGCCTGTGCTACCTTTCTCCGCTTACGGTGCTGTGGCAATGGCTAGACCAGAATCAGAAGTTAATGGCGGTTCTTCTCAGTTTTTCTTCTTCTTATTTGAACCTGAATTAACACCTGCTGGTTTAAATTTGTTAGATGGTCGCTATAGCATTTTCGGTTTTGTTACTGAAGGTAAAGATGTTTTAGGAAAGCTGAAACAAGGTGACAAAATTGAATCGGCAACAGTGATTAAAGGGGCGGAAAATTTAGTTCAACCTAGTTAAGATAGTTGGTAATCACCAAACAAAAAGGGTAAGCTTTTATCCTTTAAAATTTTCAACTTTTGACCAATTATCATCTGTTTTGCTATGAGCAATCTTGACTCAGCTATAAAGTTATTGTTCGTAGTCTTTGTCTTTCTTGCCATTTTAATTGCGTTACCAGCAGTTGTGTTTGGCGTAATTCAAAAATGGCAAGTTATTTTTTTATTGTGCGGTTATTTGCTGTTTTTTTCCGGGAATGTTTGGCGGGTTTGGCGCTATGGTAAATTAAGTAAAACTCAGGAAGATGCTCAGTTTAAAGAGTCTGCGGGTTTGGTAATTTTGGCAGGACAATTTATTGCTTTTCTTGCGATCCATTGGTGGGCAATTTATAATTTTTCTCGGTTGTCAAAAACTGAAACTTTTTTGCAGGTGATTGGTATGATAATTGTGGTATTAGCGATAATTATAAATCAGTTGGCGATTCGCACGCTGAAGGGTTTGTTCGATCGCATTACCATTAAACCAAATCATCAATTAATCACTACTGGTATTTACCGTCAAGTGCGACATCCCGTATATCTTAGCTATGTTTTACTCCTAATTGGATATTGCACGATTCTGCAAAGCTTTGTTAGCCTAGTGTTGACTGTAGTTAGTTGTACAATTTGGTTAGGAAATAGAATTAATATAGAAGAAAAAATGTTGGTGGAGAAGTTTGGCGATCGCTATCAAGCATATCAACGAAAAACTAAAAAAATCATTCCTTTTATCTACTGAAAACACAGGTGCTTAAATTATGGCAGTTCTCGAATATTTCCTGGTAATGTCTCTGATGGGAATCACAGGTTTTGTCATCTTTAAAGCGGCAGAATCTAAGAGTAAACAACAAAGATTAACTAATGCTTTTTATCGGTTATTGGAAGATAAGGATAGTTGTGTTTCCTTGATTCAATTATCAGCAACCGCTAGAGTTGAACCGCAGTTAGCTAAACAATATTTAGATGAACAAGTGAAAATATTTGCCGCATTTCCCGAAGTAGATAATGACGGCAATACTTATTATCGATTTCCGAGAATGTAAAGGTACGTAGTTGCGCTTCAGCGCCTTTCTTTCGCGCTGAAGCGCAAC
>NZ_JBHFNS010000057.1:0-169833 GCF_041929135.1 Floridaenema fluviatile BLCC-F154
CCCCCCCCCCCCCCCCCCCCCCCCCCCCCCCCCCCCCCCCCCCCCCCCCCCCCCCCCCCCCCCCCCCCCCCCCCCCCCCCCCCCCCCCCCCGCCCCCCCTGCCCCTCTGCCCCCCTGCCCCCCACCTACCCATTCTCTAAAACTGAGAACTTTCTTCCGTAAAGGTTGATTTTTCTAGGGAAAGCATCTGGTAAAATTTTTGATGTTTCTATTACATTGATCAATGGGATCAGCTAGGGCACGAATTGCAATAGACGCGATGGGTGGGGATCACGCTCCCGCCGAAATCGTCGCTGGCGCACTTAGAGCAAGAGAAGAATTAGACGTAGAAATTCTACTGGTAGGTGATGCTTCTCAAATTCAGGCGGCTCTAGGTGAACGCGCAAATACATTTCCAGTGGAAATTGTGCCTTCGGAAGGCACGATCGAAATGCACGAAGAACCACTAAGCGGTTTAAAACGCAAGCCGAAAGCTTCCATCAATGTGGCGATGGATTTGGTGAAGCAAAAACGGGCTGATGCAGTGGTTTCCGCAGGGCATTCGGGCGCAGCAATGGCAGCAGCTTTGTTGCGTCTGGGAAGGCTCAAAGGAATCGATCGACCAGCCATCGGCGCGGTTTTACCCACAATCATGGCTGATAAATCAGTGTTACTTCTGGATGTTGGGGCAAATGTCGATTGTCGTCCCAAGTTCTTGGAACAGTTCGCTGTCATGGGATCGATTTATAGCCAGTATGTTCTCGGTGTGGAAAAACCGAAAGTCGGTTTACTCAATATCGGTGAAGAACCTGGGAAAGGTAACGATTTGGCAATTCGCACTCACCAAATGCTCGAAGAGAATAACAAAATTTCTTTTGTGGGCAATGCGGAAGGTCGAGATGTCCTTTCTGGTAACTTTGATGTGGTGGTTTGTGATGGCTTCGTCGGAAATGTCTTGCTGAAATTTGCTGAGGCTGTGGGCGAAGTGATGTTACAAATCCTCAAGGAAGAGTTACCCCAAGGTTTGCATGGTTTATTGGGTGTTGCTTTGCTCAAACCTAATTTAAACCGGATTAAGCAACGGGTAGATCATGCCGAGCATGGCGGTGGGTTGCTTTTAGGTGTCGCCGGAATTTGTATTATTAGTCATGGATCGTCGCAAGCTCCCTCGATTTTTAATGCAATTCGGTTAGCTAAGGAAGCGATCGATCACCAAGTACTAGAAAGAATTACATCAAACTATAACCAACCTGCTGCACCAGCGGCTGAGGTCGAGTCATAATGTTGCAGCAATTAGGAAAAGGTGTTGTTATTACCGGAAGTGGTGCTGCCACACCAACGGTTTCTTTAACTAATCAGGATCTCAGTCAGATTGTCGATACCTCTGACGAATGGATTGCTAGCCGCACAGGGATTCGGGAACGCCGTTTGGCGGTTCCGGGTCAATCTCTGTGTGACTTGGCTAGTATGGCAGGAGAAAGGGCGATCGCAATGGCTGGGATTGCTCCTGAAGATATCGATTTGATTATCCTGGCGACTTCTACCGCAGATGATTTGTTTGGCACTGCTAGTCAAATTCAAGCCAAAATCGGCGCAACTAAAGCTGTAGCATTCGATCTCACAGCTGCTTGTTCGGGATTTGTGTTTGCTTTGGTCACAGGTGCCCAGTTCATCCGCAATGGGGTTTATCGTAACGTACTGTTAATTGGCGGAGATATCCTCTCTCGTTGGGTAGATTGGTCAGATAGACGTACTTGTATTTTGTTTGGCGATGGTGCTGGGGCGGTAGTAATGCAAGCAGTGGAGTCAGATATAGCTGATTGCGATCGCTTATTAGGATTTGAAATCCGCAGCGATGGCACACTCAATCATTATCTCAACCTCAGTTACAAAGGCGAAGCTAAAGAATTAGTTGCAGGAGTTTCCATTAATCAAGGCACTTTTCAACCAATTACCATGAACGGACAAGAAGTATATCGCTTCGCCGTCAAACGAGTCCCAGAAGTCATCGAAAAAGCCCTTTATCGTGCTAATTTAACAGTAGACCAAGTAGATTGGTTAATCTTGCATCAAGCCAACCAAAGAATACTTGATGCAGTAGCGCAAAGATTGAAAATTCCCCCGGAAAAAGTAATCAGTAACCTGGCTAATTATGGCAACACTTCTGCGGCATCAATTGCGATCGCCTTAGATGAAGCAGTCAGAGCAGGTAAAATTAAACCAGGTGACATCATCGCCACCGCTGGTTTTGGCGCAGGATTAACATGGGGTGCAGCAATCTTTCAATGGGGTAAATAAGCTCAAAAAAAGCTACTCATCCCAGGAGTTTTACTATGACTTTCACTGTCCGGGATTTAGAAAAATTCCAAGCGCAACTCTCCCCAGAATTTGAGGATTACCAACTAGAGTTGCAAGAAGGAAACATCGTCGTCATGAGACCATCAGATATCGAATCCAGTGAAATTGGCGCTGAGTTTATTCGGCTTTTAGGTAACTGGATAAAACCGCGAAAACTAGGACAAATTTTCGATTCTAGTGGTGGGTTTATTATGCCAAATACCGACCTCAGAGCGCCAGATGTTTCCTTCGTTTCGCGAGAAAGACTCAGAGAACCTGTAAGAGCCTTCGGCGAATTAGTCCCTGATTTAGTAGTAGAAATTAAATCCAAGACAGACAGAATCAAAAAACTCCAAGACAAAATTCAAATGTTTTTAGAAATGGGAGCCAGAGTAGGAATATTAATCGACCCAGATGAACAAACAATAACAATTTATCGTTCTGGTAGCGAACCAACCGTTTTAAACAATCACCAAACCCTAACTATTCCAGAATTATTTCCTGACTGGGAATTGTCCATAAATGAATTATGGCCTCCCATATTTGATTAAACTAAATTATGCTTTTTGGACTCATTTATTGAGAGAATAGTTACAAATGACCAACGATCAATAATCAATGACAAAAGACAAACAAACAATGACAAAAACTGCATGGGTGTTTCCCGGACAAGGTTCACAAAAAATTGGGATGGGAGGCGACTTATTAGACTTTCTTCATGCCAAAAATAAATTTTTTCAAGCCGAACAAATTTTAGGTTGGTCAGTTCTAGAAATTTGCCAAAGTCAAGAAGAACAACTTTCGCACACCCTTTACACTCAGCCTTGTTTATACGTAGTTGAAAGCATTTTGGCTGAATTAGTTCGAGAAAAAGGACATCAACCAAACTTAGTTGCAGGACATAGTTTAGGCGAATATGTCGCCCTGCAAGCTGCTGGCGTATTTGACTTTGAAACAGGTTTGCGCCTAGTCAAAAAACGGGCAGAATTAATGGATAGCGCCGCCGGAGGAATGATGGCAGCATTAATTGGGTTTGACGAAAAACAGTTAAGAGAAGTAATTGAAAAAACCCCAGACTTAGTATTGGCAAATGACAATAGTTCTGCCCAAGTAGTAATTTCTGGAACTCCCGAAGCAGTAGAAAGTGCATTATCTCAAATTAAAGCAAAGAAGTCAGTTAAATTAAACGTTTCTGGTGCTTTTCACTCCCCATTAATGGCATCAGCAGCAGCAGAGTTTCAAGAAATTTTAGATGCTGTTACTTTCAACGATGCCCAAGTTCCAGTAATGTCAAATGTTGACCCAACACCAACAACAGAAGCAGCGGTTTTAAAACAACGCCTTGCCCAACAAATGACAGGTTCAGTACGTTGGCGAGAAATTTGTTTAGCTTTACCAGAAACAGGCGTAGAAAAAGTAGTAGAAATTGGTCCCGGAAAAGTTCTCACAGGTTTAATTAAACGTACCTGTCCTAATTTAAACTTAGAAAATATTACTAGCGCCGCCGATTTGCCAACCTAGTAAGGTAGAGGCAGAGAGTTTTGAGTTGTAGGGGCGGGTTTAGTAGACAATTTAGTAATCACAGCAGAAAAACTAACAACAAAACCCGCCCCTACTTATTCCCCCTGCCCCCCTGCCCCTACTTATTCCCCCTGCCCCCCTGCCCCTACTTATTCCCCCTGCCCCCCTGCCCCTCTGCCCCTCTGCCCCCCTGCCCCTCTGCCCCTCTGCCCCCCTGCCCCCCTGCGACCTTAAAATTAAGATATTATGCCGAGAAACCGGGAACCTTTGGTTAGTTTAATGCTTTACCACGCCTTTAAATGGTCAGTGGTGAGTCCGATGTTACACCTCTATTTTCGGGGGAAAATTTATGGTGCGGAACAGGTGCCGAAGGAAGGGCCATTATTAGTAGTGAGCAATCATGCGAGTAATTTTGACCCACCGATTGTTTCTTGTTCTGTGCGCCGTCCGGTAGCTTTTATGGCGAAAGAAGAGTTGTTTGCTGTACCAGTTTTGGGTCAAGCAATTCGATGGTATGGTGCTTATCCGGTGAATCGGTTATCTGCCGATCGCAGTGCCATTCGTTCTGCCCTAGAATATTTAGAACAAGGATGGGCGACAGGCTTATTTTTGCAGGGTACTCGCACTCTCGATGGCAAGATTACTGAACCAAAATTAGGTGCAGCTTTAATTGCTGCCAAAGCAAAAGCACCTCTATTGCCAGTCAGTTTGTGGGGCACGGAAAAAATTGAGCAAAAAGGCGCAAAATTCCCGCAAACTGTGCCTGTCAGCGTGCGAATAGGTGAATTAATTGCCCCTCCCAGTTCTAGCAGTAAAGATGAATTGGTAGCTGTCACCCAAAAATGCGCTACTGTCATTAATGAATTACATGATTTAGGTCGCTAAATTAGGGGAAAGCTCCAAGGCAGAAGGAAATATTGGGTAAAAGGTAAATTTCTCAACATCTCTCCAACCTCCCCATTCCAAGTATGTAGTCAGAGAGAGTTTTCTTTCGGGAATAGCGAGTTAGAATAAACCATAATTAACTGTACTAGTCATTGGTCAACAGTCATGGGTCATTTATTATTTAGACCAATGACAAATGACAAATGACAAATGACAAATCAATCAAGCAATACTTTTAACAGATGCAGGATTTAAAAGCAGAATTAACAGCATCCTTAGATGAAGCAGAATGGCAATGGTTATTGCCTCATCTGAGCCGTGATTCTTTGATTGTTGTTACTCCTGAACTTAATATAGTCGATGTGGGAGTAGCGATCGCAAATAATAACGTTCCTTTAGTCCAAAACTGGATTAGTCAAGAACTGATTCATAAACCCTCTTTAAATCAAATGGCAGACTGGCAAAACAACCTGAACAAAAAATTCCAGGCGCTAATAGTTCAGCCCTTTGTATTAATCCAAGAACCAGCAACAACTAACCAAAATTCTCCTTAAGTCAGGGAAAAAAATACTTGCAGAGATAGAAAATATTTAGTTTAAAAGCTGGTGGGCATTTAACTAGCATATAGGGAAAAATTCTGAAAAAACTTTATTCCTAATTCCTTGACCCCCTCCTCCCCTGCTCCCCTGCTCCCCTGCTCCCAATGGGCATCTAACTTGAAAAAATATGAGTGAACCACCTGCACATAATTTCTGGGAGCGACTTAATAATTTAGTTTTAGTTCGCTTTTTATTACTGTTTGCTTCCGGCTGGGCTTTAGTACAATGTTTAGCATACTTTGAAGCAATCATCGTTATTTTTAGTTTAGCCGCAGTTGTCGCTTTTCTCCTCAGCTATCCGGTAAACTGGCTCAAACGTTTCTTACCTCATGGAGTAGCTGTTAGTTTAGTTTTTTTGTCGAGTTTAGTAATTTTTGGATGGTTTACTGTTACTGTCGGATTAGCAATTGTTTCTCAAGGACAACAACTTCTGGATACTTTACCTGATTTTGTTAACTCCTTCACTCCTATAGTAGGACAATTAGAAAGTTATCTACGTTCTCGGCATTTGCAAGTTGATTTTAGTAGAGTGGAAGAATCGTTGCGAGATCAATTACCCACCTTTATTAATGCTAGTTTTACCACTTCGCAAATCGTTTTAGACTACTTTATAAAGTTGATTTTAATTGAAGTTGTCGCTTTTTTCATGTTATTAGATGGCGAACAACTTTGGTCTTTTGTTTTGCGAGTTATTCCTAAGCATTCAAGGACAAGGTTCACAACTATAGTTAAACGCAATTTTTTGGGATTTTTCCGTGGACAACTATTGCTAAGTTTATTTTTTACCATTGCCGCTTTTATCGCATTTTTAGTACTGCAAGTACCATTAGCTTTAATCTTAGCCGTAATTGTGGGATTGCTTCAGTTAATTCCCGGAATTGGAGCAACTTTAGGCATTGGTTTAGTTTGTTTAATTTTATTACCTAAAAGTGTGGCTTTAGCATTTAATGTCTTGGTAACTTGTATTATACTTCAGCAAATTAAGGACAATTTATTAGCTCCAAGAATCATGCAAAATTCGCTAAATATTAACCCAGTAATCGGCTTTTTTGCCCTATTAGTTGGTTATCGCATAGCTGGGTTACTGGGGATTTTTCTGGCAACTCCGATTGCAGGAGTAGTCCTAAGTTGGTTTGGCATTGAGAACAAAAAAAGAATCAATTGGGATTAAATCGAGAATAGCTATCGAGAAAAATAGCGGCTGAAACTTTCCCCGGTACTCCCAGTAATTACCCATAGTATAGCTCTAGCTCCATCGCGGATTGCTTTTTCAACTGGTTCGGGTGATTTTCGAGAAGGAACTGCAACAGTTTTAAACACAATCCCTCGACTTCCTAAAACTATTTCCCCGATAACTTGCGCCCGACGAATATGATAATCAGAGGTAATTAAATAAACACTAGTCACGCCTCTAGCCTTTAATTCATCTACTAAAGTTGTAAAATTTGTTACTGTATCTACAGCTTGCTCATCAAAATGAATTTTTTCTAAGTTAATACCCGCTTTAATAAAAATTCTCCTAACATAATTATTATATTTTCCCGAACCACCGGAAGAAATCCAAATATCTAAATTCTCTAAATCCGGGTGTTCACTGACGAATTTTGCAGTAAACTTTTCGCGTTCCAAGGCAGAGGTTGAACCACCTAACATTAAAACTGCTTGAGGTGTTTCCCAACTTCTAATTTGTTTGTAGCTAAACCAAAATAATAAGGGAGAAATTAACGTCAGTAACTTTAAGCTGGTGTTGAAATTACGAGAAGATTTACCTCGTAATTTCTTTCTGCGGCTGGTGGGTTGAATCTTTAGAACCATGAATCGATACAATAATATGCTAAGTTTTCGCAATCACGCAGCAGATGATACCCCACTCAAGGTTTAGCTTCAACCCTAGATGCAATCTGCTGAAAAAGTATGATTCGAGAGTATCAGACATGGGACGTTTTCTAGATACCTGACTTCTTGAAGAAGTCGGGTATCTAAATCTAGAAAATCTAAAATTGAAAACGGGACTGATGGGATTTGAACCCATGACCTAGCGCTTCAGATTTGTGTGAGTTTCCCCACTCTCTGGACTATACCTTCACCATCAGCTAAAAGCTATTAGGTGGTGGCCGTCTTGTCTCTACACCTTCCTGACTCGAACCTCTTTTTTATAGTTTGTCGGAGGGAGTCAGGCTTGGCTCGGTATTGCCATGAAGTGTAAAAAGATTAAACAATTCGATAAGCTTCTTTTCACTTTTTAGGTTTCACCGACTTTGACCACATTCACGCATAGAGTTTCCTGCTATGGTGCCCGATATTTCAGGAGGCGCTCGCTCTATCCAGCTGAGCCACAGCCCCAAACACAAAGCCATGATAGCAAAAATTAATCGGATTTAGACATCCAGGGTTGTTCCCAAGGACTACCGCCAATTTCTAATCCACAAAGGGAACTGCTAGCTTTTAAGATTGTTTGGGATTTTTCGCGCAATTCTAAGGTGAGATTTCCCAGCATGGTATCTCGACAAACAAATTGCATTCCGTCAAGTGTTGGGGCACGCAAGGGTGTTCCGGGTAAGTCGGTAGTTCCGATTAATTCGACTTCGTATTGGGAGTTTTTGGCTTGCATTTGCCATTTTCCCCAAGGTTCGATTTGCCAACTGACTTGGGAGTTCCAGGGAACGAATTCGTAAAATTTGCCTTGGTAATGAATTCCTACCATTGCGACTGACTCCATCCACCAGAGAATGCCACGTCTACCGCCTCCGGCTGTTAAGGCGAGGTCGGGTTGGTCGTCGAAGCAATTACAATTTAGCCAAAACCATTTTTGGGGAAATGCGCCACCCCAGTTTTTTTCGGCGTAAGCTGGGGCGTTGGTGAATTGGTAGCGTTTGCTATTCCACTCTATCCAGCCTGTGGCTAAACCGTGTGCCATTAAGATTTGCCATCCGGGTTCAAATATTTGCAGGAAGGAGAAGAAGCCTGCGGTTGATTGTTGCGGTTGTCCGGGGTTTCCCCAACCGTAAATGGGTTGGATCTCGTATTGCCAATGGGCTGTGTGACCTGTGCCGGGGTCGTGAAGGCTTCCTTGGTGGAATTTTGCTGTTCCTTGGTATCCTTGCTGGATGTGGCGTGTAAAGTCTTCTGGTGGGAGAAGGCGGGGTTTTAAGAGATCTCCCTCTTGTCCCTTTTCAAAGTTCGTTTTTCCCCAATGTCCTAGTCCTAAGCTGTCTCGCCATGCCCAAAATTTGTTCATGTTGGGGAAACTGCGGCAAATGTATTGGTCGTTGGGGCCGAGGATTTGGGCGCTACCTCCACTGTGCAGTTTACCTCCCTTGGGATCTTCGATCGAATACATGAAGGCGAATGTTTGGCGATGTTGGGGTAGGGTAACTCGATAATACCAGCCTTCAAAAAAACGCCTTTCGCTTCCGTCCCAATGATAGCCACTGTGAGGTGTTTGTAGAGTTTTGTCAACCGGGGATTTGAACATAAGCTTTGGCAGCAGAATTAGAAGATAATTAAGGAATCAGAATTGGGAATTAGGAGGAATTATTTAACGATCGAGATCAATTTTCCGGATCTATTTTGTCCTAATTTTTTATTCCCCTGTTTCTAGTATGAGCTATTGTCTTAATCCTCAGTGCCAGCACTTGGTTAATCCTGCTGAGACAAAATTTTGTCTTTCCTGTGGTTCGAGGCTGCTTTTGGGCGATCGCTATCGGGCGATAAAGCCTTTAAGTCATGGTGGTTTTGGCAGAACTTTTTTGGCTGTAGATGAGTTTAAGCCTTCTCGACCTTATTGTGTGATTAAACAGTTTTTTCCGCAATCCCAAAATGCGGAAACTGCTCAGAAAGCGGCCCAGATGTTTCACAATGAAGCTAGACATTTGGAGGAATTGGGCAATCATCCCCAAATAGCGGAATTGTTGGCGTATTTTGACCAAGATAATCATCAGTATTTGGTGCAAGAGTTTATTGAGGGAAAAAATCTTGAGCAGGAATTAGCTGAAAATGGGGTTTTTACTGAAAGGCAAATTTGGGAATTACTCAACGATCTGTTGTTGGTGTTGCGGTTTGTTCACGATCGCCAGGTAATTCACCGAGATATTAAACCTGCTAATATTATTCGTTGTAGTCGCGATCGCCAATTAGTTCTAGTCGATTTTGGGGCGGCTAAGTTAATGACTGGTTTAGCTTTAGAATTAACGGGGACTGTAATTGGTAGTGCTGGTTATATTGCGCCAGAACAAGTTTTAGGTAGGGCGATTTTTGCTAGCGATTTATATAGTTTAGGTGTGACTTGTCTTCATCTGCTAACGCAAGTTCATCCGCTGCAATTGTACGATACTGGTGAGGCGGTTTGGGTTTGGCGGAACTATCTTAAAAATCCGATTAGTGATGAGTTAGGCAAAGTTTTAGATAAGTTATTGGAAACGGCGACGGCAAAACGTTATCAATTTGCTGAAGAAGTCCTTAAAGATTTAAATTCTCATCTATTTGCCGCCGATACAAAATTTTTAGTTCCCACTATTAGTTTGCTGCCGAATTCTCCATCTTTAAGTCGAAATTGGAAATATATTGGTACTATATTTGGGCATTCTACAAGGGTGCTTTCTCTGGCGTTTAGTCCTGATGGGAAAACTCTGGCTAGTAGCAGCGAAAATGGTAGGATTAAGCGGTGGTCTTTGGATGCGGGAAAAATTCAAGCTGGGTCAATTTCTGTGCCATCGCAAACTTTTTTTGGGGGGACGGGTGCAATTAATACGATCGCTTTTACTCCCGATGGCAGGTTTCTGATTAGTGGCGATCGAGGGGGTAGAATTGAATTTTGGAATTTAGAAACTGGGGAGTTAAATAATAGTTTTTGCGGACATTCGGCGGCGGTTAAGCTGATTAAAATCAGTGATGATGGTTATTTTCTTGCTAGTACGGGTGAGGATAAAAATGTTAAAATTTGGCAGTTTACTAATCAAGAATTAGTTTACAGTTTTGGGGAAAAGAGCAATATGAATGCGATCGCTTTTTGCCCCAAGTGTCCGATAATTGCTAGTGCTGGGGAAAGCCAAGAAATTAAATTATGGAGTTTAAGAACTGGGAAGTTAATTCAAAGTTTAGGATGGTCTTCTGGTGCAGTTTATGATTTGGCTTTTAGTCCAGATGGTAAAATTTTAGCTGTTGGTGGTTATGGGAGAACAATTCGGATTTGGAATTGGGAAACTGGGGAATTAGTTAATAGTTTGAAAAGTAATTTGTACTCGGTGCGATCGCTTTGTTTTAGCCCAGATGGACAAACTCTTGCTAGTGGTGGAGAAGACACGACAATTAAAATTTGGGATTGGCAAAATGAGAGATTAATTGCTTCTTTTCCCCATCATTTACAGTTAGTTTCCTGTTTAGCTTTTAGTCTTGATGGAGAGTTTTTAGTTAGTGGTTCTCATGATAAAAGTATTAAGTTTTGGCAAGGGATTTGAACCGCGAAGACGCGAAGGACGCAAAGGAAGAAAGCGAAGGGGTTATCTGTTAGTATCAACCATTTTTGGGGAACACTAAAAATGTCGTTCAATTTACTTTAAAGTTAACCATGCAAGACTTAATCTTTGTAGACTCTCTCGAAGGTCATTCTTCTACTTTACATTCCCAGTCCACCAAATTTTATTGACCCTAGAACCAGAGGATAAACTAATGAGAGAAATTCAATGTAATACTTGTGGTAGTCATGAGTATGAAAAACGCCGAATTAACTATCTTTACAGTCATCAAGGCAAATATTTATTAGTTCCTAATACTCCAGTAGAAATTTGTATTGATTGCGGAATGGTTTATTACGATGCAGCAGTTCTTAAAGAAATCGAGCAACATTTTTTCGCTATTCATCAGCAGAATGAAGAACCTGATGCTTACATTCAAATGCCAACAAAAAGTTACACCAATTAGGGAACATACAGCATTTTTAAATGGTTACGCACCAGAAGACGAAGGACTTTATGATGATTATCCGTTGCAATAATAAAAAATCAGGGTGGGAATCACCCACCCATGATTAATTATTCTGCTGCGCCTGCGGAAGTGTGGGCAACTTTTTCGGGTTCTTGTGCTTGTAAAGGTCGGGGTGTAGAAGTTTGTACCGACTCTTCAGAAAACTTAGTCCATTCTGTGTGGAAGAAGCCTGATTTATCGACTCTTTCGTAAGTGTGTGCGCCGAAATAGTCGCGTTGTGCTTGAGTGAGGTTTTGGGGTAGACGATCGCGCCGATAGCTGTCAAAATAATCCAAAGAAGCACTAAACGCCGGAACCGGAATACCCAACAGCGCCGCCTGAGACAACACCTCTCGCCACGCACCTTGACGATCCAAAATTGTCTGTTTAAACTCAGGAGCTAACAGCAAATTCGGTAACTCAGGATTATCATTAAACGCTGACTTAATCTTATTCAAAAATCCCGCCCGAATAATACAGCCACCTTTCCAAATCCGCGAGATTTCACTCAAATTCAACTCGTAAGAATAAGCCTTCGATGCCGAACTCAAAAGCGCCATACCTTGAGCATAAGAGCAAATTTTGGAACAGTAAAGCGCATCCCGAATTTGCGTCACAAAAGTGCTAACATCCCCGGTAAATTTAGCAGTTGGACCAGTCAAAACTTCCGAAGCAGCAACCCTTTCCTGCTTGTAAGATGACATAATCCGGGCATTCACCGCTGCCGTAATTGTGGGAATACAAACACCCAATTCTAAAGCACTTTGCACAGTCCAGCGACCAGTACCTTTTTGTCCCGCCGCATCCAAAATCATTTCCACCAAAGCTTTATCTGTATCTGGGTCAATGTATTTGAAAATATCAGCGGTAATCTCAATCAAATAAGAATTGAGTTCGTCAGTAGTATTCCATTCCGTAAATACTTCTTGCAGCTGTTGACTATTTAAACCTGCCGCATTTTTGAGTAGGTCATAAGCTTCCGCAATCAGCTGCATATCACCATACTCAATGCCATTGTGAACCATTTTTACATAGTGACCAGCACCACCGGGGCCAATATAAGTTACACAAGCACCATCATCTACCTGGGCCGCAATTTTGGTAAAAATTGGTTCGAGATATTCGTAGGAACTAGTAGTCCCACCAGGCATTAAACTGGGGCCATTTAATGCCCCTTCTTCACCACCGCTAACACCCATACCAATGAAGCGAAAACCTTCAGGTTCTAACTCACGGGTGCGACGTGCGGTATCTTCATACAAAGAGTTACCACCATCGATGATGATATCTCCTTCTTCCAAGAAAGGTTTCAATTCTTGAATTACTGCATCCACAGGCGCACCAGCTTTCACCATAATCAAGATTCGGCGGGGACGTTCCAAGGACGCAACAAAGTCTTTAATGGTGTAGGTTGCTACGACATTTTTACCTTGGGCGCGTGTCTGCATAAACGCATCTGTTTTTTCGGAGGTGCGGTTATACACAGAAATGGGAAAACCATTACGTTCTACGTTTAAAGCTAGGTTTTCACCCATTACTGCTAAACCGATTACACCAAAACTCTGTAGTGCCATAGGACTTATTACTTAATTCTGCTATGCTTGCGAAAGTTTTCTCCTTCAGGTTAGCGGTAACTTTCTATGTTGTCCTGGAAGAAGAAATTAAGACTGCGATCGAAAAGGTAAAATTAGCGGGTAGAAGCCGTTAAACTAGACGGGAGAAGAGCTTATGCTCGCATACATTTTGGCATTAGTTGTCGGTACAGGTAGTCTTGGTATTTACCTTGCCGCATTTTTCTTACCAGAAATCCACCGCAAGAGTGATTTTTATTGGAGTGGAGTTGGACTGTTTTACGCTTTAGTTTTGTGGATTTGTGCTGGCAGAATTACAGGTGGAGTTTTGCTAGGACAAGTTGCCAGCGTCGCCCTTTTAGGTTGGTTTGGTTGGCAAACCCTGACATTACGCCGAGAACTCATCCCCAAAGCACAACAAACTGAGTTACCCAGTACCGAAGAAGCAACCGAAAAAGTTTTAACTCAAGCAAAAGACCTCACCGAAAACCTGAAATCTCAAGCTTCCAAGGTATCCTTACCAGGAGGAGTTGCCCAACTACCCCAAAAACTCACAGGGTTATTTACTAACCTCAAAGGGAAAGCAGGTGCAAAAGCGAAAACTGCAAAAGCGTCCAAAGTTCCACCAACAGTTGCTAAACCAGCGGAAACTGTAACTCCTCCCGTAATAACCGAGACAACTGGCGACACAACTATTGTCTCAGCAACTTCTTTCGATGAAGACTTTCCCGAACAACTGGCATTAGAAACCGAAACCCCAGAAGCGACAGCAGAAAAATCGTCAGAAGTGGAAGTAACTTTAAATGTTGAAGTAGTTCCCCCAAAAGAAACTACCGACGCAACTCCCCCCAATCCTCCAGATTCTAAACTGGTGGAAGAAGCAGTTGCAGACGCAGAAGACAAAAATCTGCCCAGTTCACCCCCAGAAAGTCCGTTTAACAAAATTGAAAAGTCAGGGAGTTGAGGGCAGAGGGGCAGAGGGGCAGAGGGGCAGAGGAGATAAATATATTTGCCCTTTGACCTTTACCCTTTTCCCAATGACCAATGATTTTTCCCTAATTTTGATACATTGGAAAAACGTAATTCCAAAAATTGCCTCATACTCATAATTGTTTTTCCGGCATTCCGACCGTGACAGAAACTAAAAGCTACAAAGACACCGTTAATTTGCCCAAAACTAAGTTTGATATGCGTGCGAATGCAATCAAGCGAGAACCAGAAATCCAAAAGTTTTGGGCAGAAAATCAGATTTACGAAAGATTGTCCCAAAACAATCCGGGCGATATATTTGTGTTGCACGATGGGCCACCTTATGCCAATGGTTCGCTACACATTGGTCATGCCCTAAATAAGATTCTCAAGGATATTATTAATCGTTACCAGTTGCTCAAAGGGCGCAAGGTGCGCTATGTTCCTGGTTGGGATTGCCACGGTTTGCCCATTGAACTGAAGGTTTTGCAGCAAATGAAACCGGAGGAACGGAAAAATCTCACGCCTTTGGAACTTCGCCAAAAAGCGCAGGATTTTGCTTTGAAAACTGTGGACGAACAACGTCGCAGCTTTATGCGTTACGGTGTTTGGGGAGATTGGGAAAATCCTTATCTGACTTTAAAACCGGAGTACGAAGCGGCGCAAATTGGGGTTTTCGGGCAAATGGTTTTGAAGGGTTACATCTACCGAGGTGTAAAACCTGTTCACTGGAGTCCGAGTTCTAAAACTGCTTTGGCAGAGGCGGAGTTGGAATATCCTGAAGATGATAAGGGCAACCCGACTCATGTTTCGCGGAGTCTTTACGCTGCTTTCCCGGTGGTCAGCGTTGCAGATGATTTAAAGGAAGCTTTAGAACCTTATTTGCCAGAGTTGGGTGTTGCGGTTTGGACTACTACGCCTTGGACTATTCCGGCGAATATGGCGGTAGCGGTAAATCCTGAGTTACTTTACGCTGTGGTAGAACTTGACCAAAAAGGGGAAAAACTCTGCAAGTTTAAGTATTTAATTGTTGCTGCTGATTTGGTGGAACGTTTATCTACTACTTTGGGCGTAAATTTGACGGTTCGTGCGGTGGGCACTGGTAAGTCTTTTGAAAATTGTACTTACAAGCATCCACTTTACGATCGCACCAGTCCCATAGTCATCGGTGGTGACTACATTACTACTGATTCCGGTACGGGTTTGGTACATACTGCACCGGGACATGGGGATGAGGATTTTCAAGTCGGCAAACGTTACAATTTACCTGCATTTTCTCCGGTTGATGCTGATGGGAATTTCACCGAAGAAGCAGGTCAATTTGCAGGTTTGAATGTTCTGGATAAGGGTAACGCCGCTGTTGTTGAGGCGTTGGCGAAGGAAAATGTGTTGCTGAAGGAAGAACCTTATCGACATAAATATCCTTATGATTGGCGGACGAAAAAACCGACAATTTATCGGGCGACTGAACAATGGTTTGCTTCGGTTGCTGGTTTCCGCGAAGCTGCTTTAGAAGCAATTTCGGAAGTAAAATGGATTCCCGCCCAAGGGGAAAATCGGATTACGCCAATGGTAGCGGAACGTTCTGATTGGTGTATTTCTCGTCAGCGTAGTTGGGGTGTACCAATTCCGGTTTTTTATGATGAAAAAACTGGGGAACCGCTGTTAACTGAAGAGACGATTTCTCACGTTCAAACTATTGTTGCTGAAAAGGGTTCTAATGCTTGGTGGGAACTTCCAGTTGAGGAACTTTTGCCGAAAAAATATCGCAAGGATGCGAAGAAGTATCGGAAGGGAACTGACACGATGGATGTGTGGTTTGATTCTGGTTCTTCTTGGGCAGCTGTGGCAAAACAACGCCCGGAATTATGTTATCCAGCGGACATTTATTTGGAAGGGTCCGATCAACATCGGGGTTGGTTTCAATCTAGTTTATTAACTAGTGTGGCAAGTAATGGTATTTCCCCTTATAAAACGGTTTTGACTCATGGTTTTGTTTTGGATGAACAGAACCGGAAAATGAGTAAGTCTTTGGGGAATGTTGTCGATCCAAGTATTGTGATTGAAGGTGGAAAAAATCAGAAGGAAGAACCGCCTTATGGTGCTGATGTTTTGCGGTTGTGGGTGTCGTCGGTAGATTATTCGACTGATGTGCCTTTGGGAAAAAATCTGCTGAAACAAATGGGTGATATCCGCAATAAAATCCGCAATACGGCGCGGTTTTTGTTGGGGAATTTGCATGATTTTGACCCGCAAAAGGATGCGATTCCATATAACGAATTGCCGGAGTTGGATCGTTATATGTTGCATCGAATGACGGAAGTTTTTTCTGAAGTGGAAGCTGCTTTTGAGAGTTTCCAATTTTTCCGATTTTTCCAAACGGTGCAAAATTTCTGTGTGGTTGATTTGTCTAATTTCTATTTGGATGTGGCGAAGGATCGGTTGTATATTAGTGCGCCTGATGCTTTCCGTCGTCGCAGCTGTCAAACGGTTTTAGCGATCGCCCTAGAAAATTTAGCAAAAGCGATCGCTCCCGTATTATGCCACACTGCCGAAGATATCTGGCAATTTATCCCTTATGCAACTCCTTACAAATCTGTGTTTGAAGCAGGTTGGATTAAGGTAGATGAAAAGTGGAAAGATCCGAAGTTGGCAACGAAATGGCAACAATTAAGACAACTGCGCCAAGAAGTTAATAAAGTGATGGAACAGGCGCGGAGTGAAAAGACGATCGGTTCTTCTTTAGAAGCGAAAGTTTTACTTTATGTTGCTGATGAAAACCTGCGGGAACAATTGGCGGAATTAAACCCGGAAATTGTTGAGTTATTAGCAGAAAAACCAGAGGAAACAAAGGTAATTGATGCTGAACCTTACACGACACCTGGGGAAATTGTTAGTACTAAAAAGTACCCGGTTCTGCAAGAATTAAATGTGAATTTTGGAGAATTTATCCGCAATTACAATCAACCTTTAATCACGGTTGGTTTAATTTTGGCAACAGCGATCTCTATCTATGTAATTGGGGGAACTTTAGGGGTAATTAACCGAGTTCCGCTGTTAGAACCATTTTTTACAACTGTGGGAGTTCTTTACTCGCTGTGGTATGCGCGAAGCTATTTACTATTTGCGAAAGACCGGGAAAAATGGGTAGAACAAATTAGCAGTTACAAGTCCGAAATTGTGGGTAAAACTGCGGAAATTGTTGAGCAAAAACTGCTCCCAGAAGCGAGTGAACCTGAAGCAATTACTTTAGAAGTGGAAAGTCTTCCTGAAAATTCAGGAATGATTAAAGGTGTGGATGAATTGCGCTATTTGTTCATTTCTTCTCAAGTGGAATTGTTGGATTCACCTGATGCTTTAGCTGATTTGCAATATAAGTTGCAAACTGATAAGTTGGGAATTGGGATTGTGAATGCTGATGGGGAAAAGTGCGATCGGTGTTGGAATTACTCGATCAATGTAGGTAAATCTTTATCAGATCCCCTACTTTGTGAACGTTGCATTCCGGCGTTACAAGGCAAGTTTTAGAGACTGGGAATTGGGGACTGGGGACTGGGGACTGGGAAATAGTTTTAGGATGAAAATTCCTTTTTCCTGTTTTCAGGTTTCCAATCTTTAAATCACCGCTTCTCCTATTTGTAGGGTGCGTTACGTTAGCACTAAATCACCCTACAAATAGAGGTGAAAAATTCCCCAGTACCTAGTACCCAGTACCTAGTCCCTAGTCCCTTATTCACCAAAATCAATCTTCGCTGGATTCTGTTTCATATTAGAGACAACACTAATTTTTTGGAGAAATTCTTGAGTTAATTGGGTAAAAGCTTTACCTCCTGGTGATTGGGGATTGCACAAAACTACAGGCATAAAAGTATCTACTGCTTTGGAAACATTCACATCAACGGGAATGCGAGTTTTAAACAATTTAGTAGCACTGTAATCTTCATTAACTCTTCGCATTACTTGATTGTAGTATCTGCCTGTTAATAAATTAGTTGACATAGTAAAGACAATTCCTAACATTTGAATTTTCACATCACTATGATTTCGGTGAACTTCTTTTTGTTGAGCAATGCGTCTTTCTAGTAGCTGAATACCAATCACAGATAAAGGTTCGGGTCTAGCTGGTAAAACGTAAAAATCGCTAGCAAGTAAACCGCTACGAGTCAAAAGATTGTAACCTGGGGCGCAGTCAAGAATGATGAAATCATAATCTTTAACCACAGGTTTGAGAATATTTCTTACCAAGTCTCTTTCAAAGTCAATCCAAATTTGCTCAAAGTTACTGCTACCTGCACGAACTGCTTTTTCATAAAGCATTTCCGATACTAAAAATTCATCATATAAATCCAAATCACCTGGTAATAAATCCAATCCTTTGACTGAACAAATATATGGATTGATTACATCTGCGATCGGAATTGAAAGCTTAATATCCGGTTTAATCGCTTTATTTACTAAATGCCTTAATGTCCGTTTATCCCGTCGCCGCTTAGAAAAATCTTGGGGAGACATTAAACTCAAGGTGGCACTAATTTGGTTATCCAAATCTACTACCAAAACTTTTTTGCCGAAATCTTTCACTAATGAAGCCGCTAAATTTACGGTGAGGGTTGTTTTACCCACTCCGCCTTTCATATTTGCAGTTGAAATGATTAATCCCATTCGTTCTAGTCCTCTCAAAATTTTCGCCCTGTGTAAGAAGGCAGAAGGCAGAAGGCAGAAGGAAAGCTTTTGGGTTAGCTTTTTACCTTTTTTCAACTAACTGGTGATTTCTGCCATACTCCTAGATAACACATCGATCGATACGCTTGAATAAATTTAATATGTTTGCCGTGCAAAAGGGCGTTAACTGCGGAAAGTTTCCCCTAAAGATAGACGAGTCAACGAACGATGATTTTCCCATGAACCTTAGCTTTTAGGCAACTGGATTATTGTAGCCAATAAGCTCTGTAATCTTTGCAATTTTGCGCCAACTTGGTACAGCAAGTCTCCTTTCCCCAACAGATAAGCAGCATTTTTTCTGTCGCCGCCTAAAACAATCACTGAATCTGCTTCGCTGGCGGTGCGTAATGCTACTCTTCCTGGTAAGTTCGATCGAATCAAAGGTGTCACAACTTTCGCTTCGGGGCGTTGAGTGGCGATAATTAAATGAATGCCCGCTGCTCTTGCCATTGCGCCAAGTCGTTTGATGCTAAATTCTAAGGTATCTCGGATTTCTTTTTCAGTCATAAAGTCGGCATATTCGTCAAAGATGCAGACTAAGCGAGGTAATGGTTTGTTGCTTTGATTGTAGGCTTTAATGTCACCGCATTTCGCTTTCTCAAATAATTGGTAACGATGTTCCATTTGTGAAACTAATTTTGCCATTAGTTCGATCGCACTTTCCCCATCTTTCACTACAGGAGAATATAACCAAGGTATCTGCTCAAATTCGGGAAATGTTACCCGTTTGGGATCGACTAAGGCAATTTTTAAATGTTCGGGAGAATGGCGATAAAGCAAACTTAAAAGTAAGCTTCTTAAAAATTCGCTTTTGCCACTTCCAGTTGTTCCACCCACTAAGAAATGACAAGTATTTGGATCGGATAAGTCTGCTTCGACTAGTTTTCCGTCTAAGTCAACTCCAATGGCAATTTTTACTGCTGCGGTAGGGGGGAGTTTTGCGCTTTGAATGTAGTCGGTGAAGTGGGCGATTTGGCGATCGCTTCTTGGCAAATCTACGCTAACATATCCTGCTTTCGGTTCAATTAATGGCGGATTTTCTAATCCTAATTGTACTTGCAAATCGTCGGATCTATTTAATATGGAAACTACTTTTACGCCTAAATTTGGTTTCAGTTTAACTCGAATGAATGCAGGTCCGATCGCCGCCCCTTGATAGTCTACATCAATTTTGAACGATCGCAAAATTTCTCTTAAATTTTGAGCAATTTCATCGATCTTGATTTGCGGTTTTTCAGTTCTTGAATCGCTCGGAGACTCAGGATTAGAGGTGTTAAAATAAGTTTGGCACTTCTCTTTTTGTGGGCAAATTTCACATAAATCTGGTTGTGTTGTCAGTGGCGGAATGTTAGGTTTTCCAGGTTCCCATTTTAGCCATTCCTGCATTTGTTGTAGTTTATGAGGAATTACTTGATTAACTGTTTCTTCTAGTTTTTCCCAATCATAATAATATTGGATAAATCTTGGTAAGACGCAGTAAACCGCCGAGTCAACAGGCAAGTTTTTTTTCGCTTTTACTATATAGCTATAAAGTGCAACTTGGGCTAATTGTGCTGAAGGATCGGCAGGAATATAGGTTTTATATTCAACTACACAAAGGCGGCGTTTTTCTGCATCAAAAAGTACGCTATCTAGTCTCCCAGTTATTTTTTGTTGCGTGCCATCTGGTAAAGTTAATGTATCTTCTAAATCAATTTCTCCACTAACTAAAGTCTTACTAACTACGGTTTCTGCGCTAAAATAACGGCGATTTTTAACTAATAATTCCGCCCAATTCCGAATCAGCTTAATTAATCCTTGCCAAATTTGATAAAGTGCTGCTGCTTTGCTAGAATCTTCTTTTTCTAAATAAGGATAAAAGCCTAATTCATAAAACAATTCTTGCATTTGCGCCGCTACAGTTTCTACTTTTAGCTGAGAAAATGAAGGCTTAAATATAGCTTGAAAGTTTGGTTCTTGTTTAGCCAAATTAATAAAACTTTCGGCTAAATGGTGAAAAGCACTACCAATTCCCCCTTCCAGTTCTGGAGGCAAAAACAAAGTTTTACCACCAAACTTTTGATACAAATAAAATAAACGCGGACATTCAAAGGCAATTCTAACTTTAGTAGCATTCAAAGCTATTTGTTCAGAATTATCTATTTTAGATCGGTAATTTAGATTAGTTATTGATAACAAATATTGATGGACATAAGCTAAATAAACCGTGTCCATTTTGGCATATTGTAACTGTTTTTCAGTTAGCGGTCGCTGTCCCCAATCGCTTGCTTGTTCTTCTTGATCTACATTGGTAAATTTGCAGAGTTCTGCGGCTAAAGTCTTTAACTTTAGGTTAGTTACTTTCAGACGTTCTTTACCGATTTTTTGCGATAACTTCCAAGTACAAGTTACATTTTTAGATTCTTTCTTTCCCAAATACTTTAAATCAAAACCTGCATTATGAAAAACTTTTTCAATTTGGGAATCAACCATAATTTGATTCACAAAGTATGTAACTAAATCCGGTTTATCCAATACATCTAACACATAAGCAGCATCACCATTACGATTATTTGCATCTGCTAATACTTGGATTAAAGATAACCTTTTAAAATGAGTATTATAGTCAGCTATTTCTGTATCAGCCCAAAGTATTTTAGCTGTCTTTAAACTATCAATAGCTGCTTTTATTTCATCATCTTTGGTTAAATAGAACATGACTTTTCAACTTATGCTTTCGGAACAAAACAAACTAAGTGATTTTGTGGTTGATCGCTGGGATTAACAACTTTCACTTTTCTTTCCCAAATTAACTGCTGAATTAAATGATCGACTCTCTGATAATTGATTTGGGGAAATTGGGATAATGTATTTTGAATTAAAACATCTTTGCCCATTAAACCTTGAGTTTTAATTAAGTTTAGTAAAAACTCTTTCACTTCTTTGAGATCGTCGGGTTTTTCGTAAGTGAGTTGCCGTTTCTTGGCAATTCCTAAATCTTGTAAAACCTGACATTCATCTAAAACATTAGATTCCTGAATTAAAGCTTCTAAGTTTTCCCTATTAATTGTTTTTCCAGCAATTACTAATTCATTAGCTAAGGCAGAATTTAGTAAACTGTGATAAGTAGCCATGTAGTGAATTGCAGACAAATTTGGTTTAATATGCAAGTTAGGGGAATTGATGAAAATTGAGTTATAAATTTTATTTCCTGCAAGTTGTTTCCCTCCTAGATCTGCCGCCCGAATTAAGTAAAACTTTTGACAAATATTATTGTCAATTGCTTTTTTGCAAGCATTCATCGCACTGAAAAAACTTCTCATATTCGAGTCTTCTGTCCAAATTACTCCTACTTTCCCTTTTTGATTTTGTGCTTGATAACTCAAGGAATAACTAGCAAAATGACCTGTTAACAATTTAGTTTTGACCGCATTTACTTGTAAAGCTTTTACGCTTTCTGCTAACATTTGAATTAATTCCGGTGCAGATAATAAAGTGATTTTATGAATTCTTGCCTGGATTTTTTGGAATTCATCTTGCCATAATAGTTGAAAAGCTGCTAATAAGTTAGTTTCTAAGCTGGGTTTCTTATTACTATCAATGATTTGTTCTTTGTAGCTTTGAAACAGTCTCCGACCTAAATCAAGAACATTTCTAGGGTCGGTTTTACCACCGGGAAATTTTTGTTCTAAGTCTTTTTTGGTTAAGGGGAAAATTGGAGAATTTGGGCGGGGATTGGCTTGAATATGAATCGGATGTAATCGAAAACCCCATAAAGCTTCGGCTTGTTCTAAACTAATCCGTTTTAACAGGATTATTTTGTAAATTCCTGCTTTGTCTGACTGATGAATGCGATTAGAATTTTGTCGCCAAATGTCAGTGGTGATACTAATAATTATTAAAAAGTTGTTCCATTTTTCATTTTGAATTTTTGAATTAACGCTGAATAATGCTTGTAAATCTAAAGTTCCATCGGGTAAACGGGCGATCGCCTCTAATTGATCGAAACATAATACAATTGGTTGAGTTTCCGTGGAAATTCTGCCAAAATTCGATAAAATCTCACAAGCTGCTTCTTCAGTTTCGATCGACCTTTTCACCTTTAAAACTTGCAAAGATTCATCACTTAAATCCTCTCCTCGTAACCATTCACAAGCTAAAGCATAAAGTTCTGGATCGATTAAATCATGCAACACCCCAAAAAAACTATCAGCATTATAAATCCCCGTTTCTCTATAAGTTTGCTTGAAATGTCTGATAAAATTTTGCCGATCGCTACGTAACAAATCCCAAACATTATCATCAAAAATTCGCTGTTTTAAACTCCGCTTTGTAAAAGCTGATAAACTTTTTAACCATAACATTAATTGCGATTCTTTTTGACCCTCCGGCACATACATTAAACTATCAACTGTATAGCGCAAAATATGCCGCCAAATCCCATCACTATCGGGCCAAGGACTAATATAAGCAAAAAAAGCTTTGGCATTTAGATCGGCTTTCAAGCGACCCAAAAAATAAGTTTTTCCCGATCCCGAATCGCCCGCTAACATCACAGTTCGACTACAATGATCTTGAGTGATTTTATCAACAGTCTCTTCAACTTCTAATAATGCTTCTTGATGAATTGACTCAACTTTAAAAGCGGAAACTTGCTTTTCGCGCCAAAAGTGTCCCTGCTTAAAAGTTGTCGGATCGAAAGGATTAACTTCACGTTTAATAATATCGTCGATAGATGCCATGATAAATTTTCCGTACTAAATAACAGAGATAAAAAACAGTACACCACCAATACCTTGAGGAATTCCACTATCAATTTGTTCTGAAGTATAAGGCATTGTATCTACTAAAGAACTTAACTCAATTTGGTCGTCACGTTGTAAGCGATAAAGTACCCGATCTAATTCTTCCCTAATTAAAGGCGGTTGTAACTTCTGCCGTAAATGAAAAATTGGCAAATAATTTTCTGTCCCTAATTCTTGGTCTAATTGCTGAATAACTTGTAAAATGTCTGCATCACTTAGCTGAGTTTCAACTTTATCTGTTGTTGCTACCTTATCTGTTTCAACTAATCGTGATTTCCGCAAAAAACGCAAATAATTAGTTAATAAATCTAAACTAATAATTGGATGAGTACCCTTGGCAGTAAATTCGTCGCGCAAATATTCTTGTCCTCGCTGGGTTAACCAAACTTCTGCTTTCTTTTTTTGCAGTTGAGTTTCTACTTCCACTAGTCCCCGTTTCGCTAAATTTTGCAGTATCTCTTCACGTTCAGCGGCTTTAACTAGGGTGATTTCACTCAGTTTAACTTTTCCAGAGGTTTTGCTAATTTTTTCTAAGACTTTTAGTTCTATTTCCCCGATCGGCAATTGAGAAGCGTCCATTTTCAACAATGCACGACCGGGGGGTAAAATCTTTACAGAGGCAATTTCGCGAGAGTAGTCTATCAGTTCCCGATCGCCTAACACCCGACAAATCTTATCTTTCCCCTTAAAGCTTTTCCAGCTAGCAGCAGCTAATGGCGATCGGTAATTTTGACAACCTAGCAACTTCAAAAGGAACTTTAGCTCATTAGAATCCATAGATAATTTTTTGTTAATCAGTAAGCTGGAAATTTTTCCCATCAGCTTACTCAAGGCTACAATTCTAATGGTAATTGCGATCGTCAAAATGCGAATCTGTAAAATTAATTAAAATTAATCTCTATGAACATCCTCATGCTTTCCTCCACCTTCCCCTACCCACCAACTCGCGGGGGAACCGAAATTAGAACCTTTAATTTACTTAAGTATCTACAACAACGTCATCAAATCACCCTCGTTACTCAGCGTCACTCAGGAGTCACTGACACCGAAGTAGCAGAACTCCGAGAATGGGTGAAAGAATTAGTGATTTTTCCCCTACCACCTGAACCAAAACAGCTAAGTGGAATTAAAGGATTAATTGGTAAAGTTTCTCGCTTTTCGGAATCTTTAATTAAAGCAACACCGCCAAATGTTTTATATCGTTATTCTCCCGAAATTCAAGCTTGGGTAGATGGCTTTGTGAAGGCGGAAAAATGCGATGTCATCACCTGCGAACATAGCGTTAATGAAATTTATGTCCGTCCTGAATTTAAAAATTCAGTTAAAACTATTGTTGATATTCATAGTTCGGTTTATGGTTGGATACGCGATCATTTGGATATGGGTGCTTCACCGAATGCGGTGCGCGATCGCCTTTACCTCAACCTACTTTTAGAACGCTACGAAAAACGCTATTCCAGCAAATTTAATTACTTAGTTGTCACCACCGAAGACGACAAACAACAATTTCTTAAATACCGTTCCGATGCCAAAATTCCCGTAATTCCCAACGGTGTAGACTTAGAATTATTCCCTTATCGAAATAGCGATCCCGGAGGATATAAACTAGCATTTGTCGGCGCAATGGACGCATCACACAACATCGACGCAGTGCGATTTTTCGCCTTAGAAGTGTTACCAGAATTGCAAAAAAATTACCCCGAAACTACTTTTAGTATTGTCGGCGCACGTCCCACCCCCGAAGTTTTAGCACTCGCAGAAACCAAAGGAGTTATTGTTACGGGAAAAGTGCCATCAATGGTAGAATATCTCCACGAAAGTGCAATTTGTGTAGTACCTTTGCGTGCAGGTTATGGGATTAAAAATAAAACCTTAGAAGCAATGGCAGCGGGATCTCCGGTTGTCGGTAGCGATCGCGGATTAGAAGGATTAGCCGTTGACACTCCCAATGTACCATTAAGAGCATTAAGAGCTAACAGCATCCCAGAATATATTAACGCCATCACTCGCTTATTTGAAAATCCAGAATTGCGGCAAGAGTTATCGAAAAACGGGCGAGATTTAGTAGAAACCGAATACACCTGGCAACGCGCCGGAAAACTTTACGAACAAGTAATCACCGATTAAGCCAATTGCGAATTTTGACTTTTACATAAGTATAAAATGGCAATTGGTAACTTTCTGCTAACAGCCAAAGTACCAAAATTAAATGAGATAAAAAAGTCAAACCCAGCCAAACTAAAGGAAAAGCAGATTGACTACTTCCTTCTTCCGGTGGGAAAATATAAGTAGAAACTCCCACAATTAAAGTTGGGAAAATTACTAAAGCCATTCCCAACAGCCACACCACAAAAGATAACTCCGAATCTTTTTGATTTGCTATTTTCCAATTTCTACCAGTCCACCGCCAAGCCATTGGTGGTGTACTATCTGCCATAATCAAAACTTGTTCTTCAATGTTAGCCGTAAAAATATGGCGACAAAAATCACAAGCAAAAGCTTCCGTGAGAGTCAAAACCGAAATATGACCATAGCGACAAACCGGACAACTATAAGCATCATGGTAGTTAAGTTTTCTGCTCTCAAGAACTGGTTTACTCGAATGCTTTGGTATATTCATCATCCCAACTAAGGATTCTCAACCTTTAAAAAGTCTTATTCGCATAGTTTAGCGATTGATGCGGTAATGTCGCTACTCCCAAGTTCGTAGTAGCGACTTCAGTCGTTACCTTGCTTGATAGTACGACTGAAGTCGCCACTACGAACTTTGACGACTGAAGTCGCTACTACGAATCAGTTTCTTTAGCGTGATGATTTTGAAATGATTCGTAGCATTTTTCAGGATCGTACAAGTGACATTCGTCGGTGATTTGTTTCATTAATGACCAAGAAAAACGATATTCTCGGACATACTCTCCCCAATTTTCCTTTAAACTGCGATGCGCTAAACGCAAATTATAAGCAGGAATAGCAGTACAAACATGGTGGGGAATATGAACGTTGATATCGTGACAGAGAAATTCCACCCAGCGAGGATAGTCACAATGAACGCTTCCGGCTAACTGCGCCATTGCTTCGTTCCATTCTGCTTCTGGTTTAAAAGGAATATCAGAATATGTGTGGTGTACCAAAGTAAAGGTACTCATCCAGAAATGGTAAACCAACCAAGGCATTAACCAAAATTTGACAAAACCCCAAATCCCAGTTGTAGCGATTAATGTGGGAAATGCGATCGCCCCAAACCCCAAAACCAATAATACAGAAAATCTTACCTGTTCCCGCTGTTTACCTTCAAATTGGTTCCAATCAAAGTGTAAAACTGCCCAGTGCGCGATCGATCCTACCCACCAAAAACGACCTCGGATCGCTCGATAACCCGATTTTTTTAATGTATCCAAACTATCGTAATACTCTGGTTTAAAAGGTTGCCAAGCATTATCCACATCTAACTTATTTGTATGAGTGTGGTGGTAATTGTGGAGAATCCGCCAACTATGAAAAGGATAAATCAAAGGCAACATCATGACATGACCCAGCAGATCGTTCACCCAACGACGGTTAGCAAATGAACGATGTCCACAGTCATGACCAATAACAAAAAAACCAGTCAGCGCCGTCCCCGTAAAAATCCAGGCGAATGGTAACAAAAACCCAGGAGAAAACACAATGCTGGCATAGCCTAAACCAACCAGCAACACATTAATTATCACCGAAGTCCAAGCTTTGCGGCGATTTTTCAGGAAAACTTCTTTTGGTAAAGTCTGCAAAATATCTCTGAGGCGGAGATTAGGAGAAACTTCAAGGGTAGATTCTAAATCTTCAGGTTTGACAAATGATAGAGTCATGAATTATTTAACTTCAACTTTTTGCGTAACCGTACAGTGCGTAGCAAAATAGACACAGAAAATTAGCCTAGTAGAAATAAATGAGTAATAGGCAATAGAGGAAAATCGTTTCCTTTTTGCTAACTCTAACTAGTAGTCAGGCTGAGGAACAATACTGGTTTTTCCGAAGAAAATACAGAGTTGCCCGTAGCGAAACTTTTCTGTTTATACCATGAGTTAAACCCGCTGGCTAGTTATGAAAAATTAGCCTGAGCCAAAATCAGAGCCAGAGTGTTCATCTATGTATCGCAGAGGAATGACAGTACTGATTTTTACTATCCTTGATGATCCTGATCGCTGATTTCAGAATCTTCTTCTGTCAAACGCTGTTGCTTGAGATTTTGTAGCTGTTGCAACAAAGTTTCTACTTCCGCTTGCAGATTTAACAGCTTAAGTTGCTGATCGGCTTGATACACCGACTTCATTTTTTCCATCATGCGGACTTGATTGCTTAGAGCTACAGACATATTGCTCACTTCTTGAACAGCGATCGCTGGACGTTGAATAGTTGATGCAGATAAACCAGTTGACATTTTCGTTGCTTAGTTATATTTGCTTACTCACACCATCTCGTAAATTCTACCCTGTAACGTTAAGCAAAGTTAAGTTTTTGAAATATTAAATTTTTCTAAAATTGGCGATCGGGGACTGGGGACTGGGGATTGGGGATTAGGGACTGGGGACTGGGGAGGTGGGGAGAAAGTTTTGAGTTTTGAGTTTTGAGCTAAAAATTCCCCTCTGCCCCTTGTCCCCTCTGCCCCTTGTCCCCTCTGCCCCTTGTCCCCTCTGCCCCTTGTCCCCTCTGCCCCTTGTCCCCTCTGCCCCTTGTCCCCTCTGCCCCCCTGCCCCCTGCCCCTCTGCCCCTCTGCCCCCCTGCCCCCCTGCCCCCCTGCCCCCCTGCCCAGAAGGAACCTTACAGGGTAAACTGAGTGTATATTTCGGAGTTATGTTGTATCTGTGAGTGTTAGTCTTTCCCTTGCTGACTCTAAGCTAAAAAGCTGGCCTGGTCTGATAGAAGCTTATCGTCCTTATTTGCCAGTGACATCGGACACGCCTGTAGTGACTTTGTTAGAAGGCAATACGCCGCTGATTCCGGTTCCGGCGATCGCTTCTCGCATCGGCAGACAAGTCCGCGTGTTCGTAAAGTATGACGGACTCAATCCCACGGGAAGTTTCAAAGACCGCGGCATGACTTTGGCAATCTCGAAAGCCAAAGAAGCTGGTGCTAAAGCCGTTATTTGTGCTAGCACTGGTAACACCTCCGCTGCTGCTGCTGCTTATGCGCGACGGGGTGGGATGCGAGCTTTTGTATTAATTCCCGATGGTTACGTTGCTTTGGGTAAATTAGCCCAAGCTTTACTGTATGGCGCAGAAGTGCTGGCAATTAAAGGTAACTTTGATGACGCACTGAAAATCGTTCGGGATATGGCCCAAAGCTATCCCGTCACCTTGGTTAACTCGGTTAACCCTTTTCGGTTAGAAGGGCAAAAAACTGGGGCTTTTGAAGTAGTCGATGCTTTAGGTAATGCGCCTGATTGGTTGTGTATCCCTGTGGGAAATGCGGGAAATATCACAGCATATTGGATGGGTTTTTGTCAATACCATCAGGAAGGAAAATGCGATCGCCTACCGAAAATGATGGGATTTCAAGCAGCGGGAGCCGCACCCATCGTTACAGGTAAACCAGTCGCTCATCCCGACACCCTAGCCACCGCCATTCGCATTGGCAACCCAGCGAGTTGGGAAAAAGCCATAGCCGCACAACAAGCTAGCCAAGGCGCATTCAATGCCGTTACCGACGAGGAAATTTTAGCCGCTTATCGGTTACTGGCTTCCGAAGAAGGAATTTTCTGTGAACCAGCTAGTGCTGCTTCGGTTGCCGGAATGCTGAAAGTTCAAGATCAAATTCCCAACGGTGCAACAGTAGTTTGTGTCCTCACGGGAAATGGACTAAAAGACCCAGATACAGCGATTAAACACTGTGAAAACCAATTTAAGAACGGGGTGGAGCCGGTCTTGTCGGCGGTAGCTGAAGTGATGGGCTTTTAGTTTTAATTGGTAATTGTACAGGTTGTTTAGTTGATGCGGGCAACTTGGCAGGTTCCGGTTGCTTCTCCTCACTTTTAAGTTTTGGTGTAGCTTCTTTAGTTTCGCCACCATGCTTAGTGAGGAGATCTACCATATCGCTTAAAGCCGTAGTTAGACTTTGACGAGTGTTGGCGTGGTTTTCTTGTTCGGTTTTTAAGGCTTTAATTAATTTCTCGCGTTCGATCGCCACTTCCAGCAATTTTCGCTGCAACTCCCCTACACCTTGTAGCTGTTCTACCTCTTGAGAAATAGCCGTTACATCCAGAGAATCATCCGTTTCTAAGGTAATACCAGTCTTTAGTTGCTGGATTTCTGCCTTCAGCGTCTTTATCATTTCCTGTGATAGCTTGGCTTCCGTGCGGCGTTGTTCTGCTTCCGTGTTGTAAAGCTCACTCCACTTAGTCGCAGTTTCTAAAGCTGTGTCGCGATCGCGTTGTGCTTGCGCCACCTGTTCCCGCAAAGCCTGAATTTCCGCTATCCACTGACTAACCTCTTGACTCATATCTTTATTTTTTTCTTATTAGCAGCTGCTTATATTAAAGACACAATGCCCATTTAGCTTTAAATATACTGGATTTTCCCAAACTAAAACTTATTAAATTTAACCTTCTCTTATTTTACTGTCGCTATGATTACAAAATCCCAACGTCAAGCATCCACCCTCAAACGCCTACGGAGGATTAGTCATGTATTAGATAACGCCATTCCCATTCCCGGAACAAAATTTCGTTTTGGTATCGATCCAATTTTAGGATTAATTCCTGGTGGAGGCGACACAGTATCAGCATTCTTTGCCGCTTACATTGTTTGGGAATCAGCAATGTTAGGATTACCAAAACAAATTTTAATGCGAATGTTTTCTAACATTCTCTTTGATACCTTTGCGGGAAGCGTACCCGTAGCTGGAGATTTATTTGATGTTGCTTGGAAAGCTAATGCCAAAAATGTTGCATTGCTAGAAGAGTACTTAAAATTACCAGAGTCAAATGAAAAACCAGATAAATGGTTTTTGTTTCTCTTGCTAATTGGGTTAATTTTGTTCGTTGCAGTTGTCGGTACGATTAGCATTTTAATAGTTAGTTTCTTTTTTAGCCTGATTACAGGTAACAGATAAATAGTGAGGAGTGAGGAAATGCAAGATTGGTGGTCAAAAACCTTTCCCAAAGGTCGGCAAACTGTTACAATTACCGACGCTAATGGTTATCCCGTGAAAATTGCTTATGGGGAAAAAGGTAAAGGCAAACCTTTATTTTTAGTACATGGAATTGGTAGCTGGAGTTATGGTTGGCGACATAATATCGATCGCCTTTCCCAACACTTTCGCGTGATTTGTTTTGATGCCAAAGGTCATGGATTTTCCGATCGACCATTATACACAGAACAAGTAGGACATCAAATCATTGAAATCAAGCGAATTATTGAAGCTTTAAGCGATGAACCTGCGATCGTTGTCGCCATTTCTTTAGGCGCATTAGTCACATTAGGTGCAGCAACTTCATACCCGGAATTATTCGCTGGTTTAGTAGTCATAAATGTACCCATTTTTCCCGAAAGATTACCCAACCGCGCCATGAGATTGCTATCTTATTTACCAATGGACTTAGTGCGAACTGTAGATAACTTAAGACTAACTAAACTCTTTGCGCCAATGGTACAAAGAATCATTGAAATTGAACGACGGGAAGTAGTAGTTAATCCAGAATCCATCACTTCCGAAGAAGTTTACTGGATTTCTTACCCCTATATCAACTTTACCAATGCGATCGCCAAATATGCCGAAGAATTGCGAAACTCTGCCAGAGAGATCGATCGTTTACTAAATAAAGAACCAAATATTATCAGCAAAATTCAAGAAAACTTACCCAAAATTCATTGTCCAACTTTGATTTTGTGGGGAGAACAAGACCGCTGGTTTGATGTTAGTAATGGAAAAAAATTACAACTACGTTTACCCGGTTCTCAATTAAAAATTTTACCAGATTGTGGACACGATCCTTCCGCCAGTTGCCCAGAAGTTGTGAACGAGGCAATTTTAGACTTTTTGCGAGATACTGATTTAGTGAGTGTCAAATAAAGGTTTATTTTCTGAAATCTAATGCTCCTCTGAGTGTGTCTTCATCCAGATACAAACGAATTTGGCTCATTTCTGCTGACTCGCAATATATTCTGCTTCCAATCGTTCATACTCGGCTTTTTCTGCTGCTAAATATGCCTCTATTTCATCAGTATTTGCATGATAATAAGCTAAGGCAGCCTAAACTTGAGCTAAATTTATAAAGCCATATTCTTGAACTATTTCTTTTGGAGTCAGTCCTTGTTTCGTTAAAACAGCTATTTGCGCCACAGAAATTCTAGTTCCGGCAATTCTGGGACGATTTCCACAGGTTTCTGGCGTGCGGATAATGAGAGTTCCAATATCAATATTTGTAGTCATATTTAACTCCTTCTAACTAATTCATATTTTAGTAGTTACATCTAAAAATAGCTATGTTTTTTCAAGCATTTAATGGCAAAATTAGAGTAAAAGTTGTGCCTACACCAATTTCACTGGTGAAACTAATTTGACCTTTGAGTAAGTTTACATAATTTTTGACAATAGCTAATCCTAAGCCAGAACCGGAAATTTTATGGGCATTTTGCCCTCGATAAAACGGTTCAAATAAATTTAATTGATCTTGGGGGAGAATACCAATTCCCCGATCGATAATTTGAAAAATCGCCTGGTCTGTATCAATAGAAAGGCGCAATTTTACAGTAGTACCTGGGGGAGAATATTTCAGGGCATTAGATAATAAGTTGGAGAGAATATAACGCAACCATTGTTCGTCAAAATTAAAAAATGAATCTTGTTTGCCTTGACAAGTAAAACTGAAATCGTGTCCCCTTTCATCAGAAATTTGTAACTCGGCTAATAATTGTTGACAAAAATATGCTAGATTTATCGGTACAGGATTAGCTTGCACTTTCCCTGGCTCAGTTCTGCCTATTACTAAAAGATCTTCAATTAGTCTGAGCATTTGTTGAGCCGAATCTTGGATTTGTTCCAAAAACTTACTTTTTCTCGCTTCTGAAAGTCGATCGTCATGAATTTGTATAGTTTGCGCCGACATAATAATCGCACTTAGCGGGTTACGAAATTCATGGAAAACCATTGAAATAAATTGTGATTTTAGCTTGTTAAGTTCTTGTTCTTTTTCTAAAGCATGATACATTTCTTCTGTTTGCTGACGTAGTTGTTGATTAGCTTGAACTAATTCGGTTGTTTGATTTTCTACTACTTGTTGTAGGGTTTCAACAACGTTGTATAATTCGATCGGGTCGAGCGATCGCAAAATATTACTTTGAGTGAGAATTCCCAACAGTTCCCCAGCAGTATCAACAACTACTAAACGGCGCACTAACCGTTGTTGCATTTGTTGATGTGCTAACCACAAAGAATCTTCTGGATGCAGACAAAATAAAGGCTGACTCATCACAGTTTCCGCCCATGTCTCCGCTAAATCGCCACCGAGAATTTGCAATTGTACAATGTCTCTTTCAGTGACTATTCCCACAGGAATAAACTGGTGATAATTTTGTTGAGAGGTAATAACTATTGAACTTACTTGATGCTGATTCATTAACTGAGCTAAATGCAAAATTGAAGTGCTAGCAGCAGCATGAATCACTTTTTTTGTCATCACATCACCAACGCGGCGCATTGCCAATAAACTGGCAGGTTGTAAAAGGCGACGAATCGTTCCTGGCGTGACAATACCAATTAATTTTTCCTGGTTATCTACAATTGGTAAATGGCGAATTCGATGTTGCCGCAATAGTGTTAAAGCGTCAAAAACATCTTTAAATTCAGATAAAGATAAAGTGGTAAGTTTTTGTGTCATAATTGCGGAAACAGGCACATTTAAGTTTTGCCCTGTTGCCACTAATTTCACAATGTCTCTTTCGGTAACTATTCCTTTGAGATAATCTTCTACAACTACTAAAACGCAACTATTTACTTCATGTTCGGCTAAATCAGAGGACAAAGCAACATCTGGTAAAGTCGAATCTTTACAATTAGTTTCTGTTTGATGATGTAAGATACTGTTTCTACCTCGAACCTGGTTCATCAATGACAGCATTTCTAGTAATGATGTGTTAGGCGATACAGTTAACGGCTGGCAGTCAATGGCTTGTTCTGGGTTCGGAAAGTCCATAGAGGAAGGAATCTCTTAGCACTGGAGTCACTTATACTAGAGTAGCTAAATTTACCTAGCAAGAATTTAAAGAATTAAAGATCTTTTGGGTACTAGGAAAATAAGAAATTCTTTAGTAGTTCACTGCATCTCTCGGTTAATCGTGCAATAATGATCCTTCTGTGACCTAACCGATCGCGCTTCCATGCCTGAATATTCACTGTCCCAAGAAGACCTCGCATCTGCCTTAGAAGGTATCAGCGATATCAACTTTCAACTCCCCGATCCCGAAGACGAACAAATTCCCGACGATCAGTTTCAAGAACAGTTAGATACCGCTTGGCAAGTTTGCGATCGCTTCGATCTGCTAACGGAAATTTGGCGAGGACGCATTTTAAGGGCAATCCGCGACAGAGAGAAGAAACGCGGCGAAGGTAGAGGTAGCGGCTTTTTAAACTGGCTAAAAGACCGAGAAATTAGCAAAAGTCAGGCATATTCTTTAATTGAACTCGCTAATAGCGCCGATACTTTACTGGAAGAAGGAAAACTCGACCCAAATGCGATTAGAAACTTCAGCAAACGCGCTTTTGTGGAAACAGCTAAATCTTCTCCAGAAGTACAACAAATGGTCACAGAAGCGGCACAAAAAGGCGATCGCATTACTAGGCGCGAAGTTCGTCAATTAACTGATGAATGGACAGCAATGAGTTCCGATCTCGTCCCGGAAGAAGTGAAAGCCAAAGTTGCCGATCGCACCCTTCCTTCCCGTTACTTAACACCTTTGGTAAAAGAATTAGGTAAGTTACCCGAATCTCATGTTAGTTTCCTCCAAGAAGAAGTAGCCGAAGAACCAACAGTAGATAAATTAAAACAGGCAACTTCTGATGCCCGGAATTTAGCAAAATATCTTCATGCTGCTGCTCAAGTGCAAGCAATTAATCAATCATCAATTGATGTGGAATTAGCATTAGAAGATGCCTTGCGAGTTGGTTGTTTAAATACGGCTTCTGACTTAGTAAAACAAGCTTCCCAATTAGAACAAACGATCGCTAAATTCTTCACAACTTGGAAACGTTTAGGCAGTTTAGCCGATCGACTTTACGTAGACACAGGCGCGAGTACTCCACATTTGCGATCGCTCCTCTCCTGCATCGAACGTCTCTCCGGCGAAGTCATCGAAGTCTCCTTAGACGACGAAGGACAGCAAATTGTTCGCCTGAGAATTCTTAGTTAAGCAAGAGGGCAGAGGGGCAGAGGGGCAGAGGGGCAGGGGGGCAGGGGGGCAGGGGGAAAAATTAACTATATCTAAGACTCCTCGCCATCTCGCCATCTCGCCATCTCCGCAGTCCTTAATTCTTAATTCCAGTAGTGGCGATACCGCGAATAAATTGCTTTTGACCGATCGCGAATAAAACAACTACTGGCACAGTAGCAATGATGACAGCAGCCATTAACAAAGGCCAATTATTTGTAAATTGTTCTTGAAACTCTGCCAAAGCTAATTGTACAGTTCTCAATTCTGGTCGAGTAGTAAAAACCAAAGGTTTAAATAAATCGTTCCACTCACCAATAAAAGTGAACAAAAACAGAGTTACCAAAGCTGGACGAGATAAAGGAATCATGAGATTCCAGAGAATTTGTAACCTATTTGCTCCATCTAAAGCAGCAGCTTCTTCCAGTTCCACAGGTATAGTTAGAAAATATTGACGCATTAAGAAGATGCTAAAACCGTTAGCAGCAGTCGGTAAAATTAGCGCCCAATAAGTGTTAATTAGATGTCCCCATTTCAGCACCAAAAAGATAGGAATTACTAATAGCTGAAAGGGAATTACTAAAGTAGCCAAAATAAGTAGTAGCAAAGCCTGACGACCACGAAATCGCAATCTAGCTAAAGCGTAACCTGCCAAAGCCGAGGTAACAACCTGAAACGCCGTCACTGCCAAAGCTACCAAAGTAGAATTAGCGAAAGCTAGTAAAAAATTACCCCGTTGCCAAGCTTCCTGGTAGTTTTCAAAAGTCAAATTTGCTGTTAAGCCGCTAGAAAGCGTCCCAGGAGGAGCAAAGGAGGTGAAGAAGACGACTAGCAAGGGTAGTAAGACTAAAGCAGCACCAAACACCAACAAAACTGGATTTAACCATGCCAGGAGAGAGCGATCGAACATCGGTGTAGTATTTGGCTGATTCATAAGTTAAGTCAGTAGAGAAACTTCTTTTAGGTATCGATTTTCTAAACATTGAGCAAAGAAGTGAATAGTTGCCTACAATAACAGACTAGGTATTAACTCCAGTGATCATGCTCAGGCTAGATATCAGTCTGGCAGATTACAGTTAATGATAAAGTAAGTCGAATGAGATGACTTGGCAAGAAAAATCAGTGATTTCTGGTGATTCTGGTAAATTGTATCTAATAATGCAGGGTAGCTTTTTTACCCTAAAATCTCAGACCAGTGTCGATTTTTGCTCGACCAATATCTACCAAATAACGTTGAGGAGACAAGTTACTTATGCCGCAGCTTGAAGCCAGTGCAGCACTAGACTTCCACAGCGAGAAATACAAAGACGCTTACAGTCGCATTAATGCGATCGTGATTGAAGGCGAACAAGAAGCCCACGAAAATTACATTCAACTGGCTAAACTGCTACCGGAGCACGAGGAAGAATTAATTCGCCTTTCCAAAATGGAAAGTCGCCACAAGAAAGGATTTGAAGCTTGTGGTCGTAATCTTCAAGTGACACCGGACATGGTATTTGCCCGTCAGTTCTTCGCCAAACTGCATCAAAATTTCCAAGATGCACTAGCCGAAGGCAAAGTGGTTACTTGTTTGCTGATTCAATCTCTGGTGATTGAGTGTTTTGCGATCGCTGCATACAACATCTACATTCCCGTAGCTGACCCCTTTGCCCGTAAAATTACCGAAGGTGTAGTCAAAGACGAATATTCACACCTCAACTTTGGCGAAGTTTGGCTGAAAGCAAACTTTGCCGCATCAAAAGCAGAATTAGAAGCAGCAAATCGGCAAAACTTACCCATAGTTTGGCAAATGCTCAATCAAGTTGCAGATGATGCTCATGTTTTGGCAATGGAAAAAGAAGCTTTAGTCGAAGATTTCATGATCGCTTACGGCGAAGCTTTAAGTAATATTGGCTTTACCACTGGCGAAATTATGCGGATGTCAGCTTACGGACTGGCAGCTGCCTAATCAATGGCTAAAACTTATCCTAAAAGCTCTCAAACAACCCGTGCTGATAGGAAAAGCAGGCAAAATCAATACTAATGCCGATTAGCTAATCATTCTTCTAATCGGCAATTTTGTGTAAGATTTTTTAACTGCAAATAATTTGATTTCATTTTCACCTCTATTTCAGGCTAAATAATAGGTCTGCTTAAAAGAATTCATGTTTGGTCTCATTGGTCACCTTACCAGTTTAGAACACGCCCAATTAGTAGCAAGAGACTTGGGCTACCCAGAATATGCCGATCAAGGCTTGGATTTTTGGTGTTCTGCTCCACCCCAGATTGTTGATGAAATTACAGTCACCAGCATTACAGGTCAAAAGATTAAAGGACAATATGTTGAATCTTGCTTTTTGCCAGAAATGTTGGCAAATAGAAGGATTAAAGCAGCAACACGCAAAATTGTAAATGCAATGGCTCATGCTCAAAAGCATGGGATTAACATTACTGCTTTAGGTGGTTTTTCTTCGATTATTTTTGAAAATTTCAATCTTAATCAAATCACTCAAGTTCGCAATATTAAATTAGAATTTGAGCGTTTTACTACAGGCAATACTCACACAGCTTACATTATTTGTCGGCAAGTAGAAGAAGCCTCGAAAAAATTGGGGATTGAACTGTCGAAGGCAACAGTAGCCATTTGTGGCGCAACAGGCGATATCGGTAGTGCAGTTTGCCGCTGGCTCAATGGGCGAACTGATGTGGCAGAGTTGTTGTTGATTGCTCGCGATCGCGATCGCTTACAATCCTTACAAGAAGAACTAGGTCGGGGCAAAATCATGGGATTAGAAGAAGCCCTACCCCTAGCCGATATCGTTGTTTGGGTCGCCAGTATGCCCAAAGGCGTAGAAATCGATCCGACTAGCTTAAAACAACCTTGTTTGTTAATTGATGGCGGCTATCCGAAAAACTTAGGCACAAAAATTCAGCATCCCGGTGTCTACGTCCTCAATGGCGGTATCGTAGAACATTCCCTCGATATTGATTGGAAAATCATGAAAATCGTGAATATGGACGTACCAACACGCCAATTATTTGCCTGTTTTGCTGAATCAATGCTACTCGAATTTGAAAAGTGGTACACCAACTTTTCTTGGGGCAGAAATCAAATTACAGTCGCCAAAATGGAACAAATCGGCGAAGTTTCACTGAAGCACGGATTTCGACCATTACTGTCATTTTGATGATGACTTAGCCTTTTTCTATCTGTAGGTTTGGGTTAATAAATATTTAACCCAACCTACGGCTCTCCGGCTCTCCCGTACTCATAGCGATACTCATCGGTAATTACGGAATAAATTCAAGTTATACAGACTAAATTAAATTCTTAGCTAAAAGAAAAATTCAAGTCTTACGTACTATACCTAAAAAACTTGGGTTTTAGGAAAATATTTAAAGACGATTATTGAGATTTATGTTTTATAAATTATGCAAATCCCTAGTGAGAATTAAGTTTCAAGAAACTCCTTAACGTACTCAGTTTTCTCCGAAAATTTACCGAAAGAACCTACAGAAAATTCACATCATTAACAAGTACTTTCCCTCTTAGCTATTGAGATTTTATTTCGTATCTTGGGATCAGATCGGCAATTTTCTTATCTTGAACTCAAAGGAGAGTAAATACTATGAAATCTCGTTTTTACGTTAAATCTTTATTGGCTGTAACTACTACTCTAATTAGTGTTTTAAGTTTCAACAGTCAAGCCAAAGCCGCAGATTTTGGTAATGCAACTCTCTCTATTGGTTTTGAATGCAATAATGATGTAACAACTTTGATTCTTGGTCAACAACCACTAGGAACTTGGCAATATTCTCATGATGCAGTAGGCGATGGAACAGGTGGTAATCATTACGATTTATATGGCATGGGTTTTATGGAAGATGCCAAATACACCTACTTTGCCATTAATACTTACAATATGGGAATAGACGCAGGTATAGACACCGTAAATGACAAAGGAAAAACCGTATACAACATCGGTTGGGGTGATTTATTAATTAACACGACTGGAAAAAATGTAGCTGAAGCGAACGGTAATCTTTTTGGTGTTCACTTTGGCGGTAACACTAGTGGAGTTTCCCAAGTTGGCTTATACGGTAATGTTGTAGGAGCCAGTGTAGCAGGTTTACATACAAGCGGAGTTCACGAAAACTTATCTGCTTATGCTAACAATTTTGCTCAATCTAAACCGATTCCAACATTAGCAGAATACCAGCAATGGAGTTTGGAAACATACGTGAGTTATCAACCAGATAGCACACAACAAGCGTTTATAAATGTGAATTTCAGTTTGGATGATTATGTACAAACTCAATCAGCTAGCGTGCAAAAAGCTTTTAAAGATGTTAATTTAAGTTTTGAAAATTACTTACAACAGCAAAACAATAGTACTAAACAAGCTTTTGTGGATGTTAATTTAAGTTTTGAAGATTACTTGAATCGACAATCCCCAACGACTAAAACCAAGTATCATGATGGTCACTCAAGCACAGTTCAAAGTGTCAATAATAATTATCAGAAATTATTGACCAATGCTCAAACTAAAGTAAATCAGACTCAAAATAATTATGCAACGTTGATTGAAAAGGCGCAAACAACAGTCAACAGTACTACAACCAAATATGAGGAGTTTATTGTTAAAGCTCAAGAGACTGTCAGCAAAACCCAAGAAAATTACACCAAAGATCTAAGTGCAGCTAACGTCAATAACAGTTACAGCAGCTTGGTTAGTAAATACACTAAAATCAACACTCTGAACGATAAAATGTTTGGCAGTTTGTCTCGTGAAGAAGGATTAGCTTACTTTGACCAAAAAGGTGCAAACGTAATTGGTTCGGGAAATTGGTTAGGACAGATTGAAATGCTCAATCTCGATCAATTAACCGCAGCTGGTTACAATAAATCATTATTCCAAGGCGGACAAACGATCGCTTTTCGGATCGAACGTTCCGCATTTGATCCAGAGTCAGTTCCCGAACCTGCAACTTTACTTGGTTTAGCTACTGTTGGTTTAGCTTTGGTTAATCGTAAACGTTTTTGCAAGTCGGTAAACTAATTGCGATCGACAATGATTTAACTTTTTTGCTACCTGTAGGTTGGGTTAAATATTGGTTAACCCAACCTACTATTTTTTAATTTGTTATATTATTGCTCCACTCTCAAATCGCAATTGGCTCTCAATTTGACTTAAAGATGTTACTCCCTCAACGCTGGCAATTAAATCAGAACGGTCTATAGCTTTGATATAACTAAATATATTCAAACTATCACCAGATTGAACAAAATTATAATCACTTGTTGCCCCTGCTAACAGAATTTCATCTTTGCCAATTTCATAATTTTTAATTAGGGCATAATCAGCATCTCCGCCCAATCGATAAAAAGGCAAAGCATAAACTGGAGCATTTGGCAGGTTCGTCAACGGAAGAGATTGACCCAAAACAAAAGTATCTTGTCCATTGCCACCAACAAGGACATCAACTTGGCCAAACCCCTCGCCAAAAAGTAAACGTTGACCTCCAGTGAGAGTACCATTTATTACTTCTGGCACAATATATGTGTCTACTCCATACAGTTTAGTTAATTGGCCAAAAGCAGTAACAGTATCGTTGCCTTTCGTGCCACTAAAAATACCGACTCTGCCCTCAAATTGTCCCTGTGTAATGTAATGTTCTAAACTAGAAGCAAACAAACCAGCTTTTACAGCTGCTTCTACATCCGCATTGACTTTTTCACTAGTAGATAGCCCAAAATAAGCAAATTCATTAAAATTAGTTCCCGAACTTTTTGCCGATTTTCCTATTTTTAAGTAATGGTCTAAACCAGAACTATATCTACCAACTGTGACCGCCGCCTGGACTGATGGATTATTCCGAAAATAAAACTGTTGATCGAACAGTAAACTAGCTTGCCGATCTTCAGTTTCACCAACGAAAATAAAGTGCTGTAATCCAGAACTTAACATCCCAGTAGTAACTGCTGTCGCTACATCAGGATTTTTCTGTAAATAGTAATTTTCGTCATAGAAAGGTGAAACTGAAACTCGTCCCTCTGTCAAACCAAATTTTTGAAAATGTTCTAAACCAGATGAGAAAAATCCGGCATTGATAGCTGCTTGCACATCAGGATTATGGGCGAGGTAAAAAGATTCGTTAAATACTGAGAAGCTCATATTTGACTCCAAAAAAGAGAATACCGTTCTCGTCAACTAGATTTTTTACGTCTGTAGGTCAGGAGGAATAAATTTTTTCTAAACCCACTATTTTGGAATCTTTAATTACACCATTTGCCCACCTGTAAATTGCAATTTATATTGAATTTCATTTAGAGATATTACTCCCTCAACCCTGGCAACTAAATCAGGATTTTCCAAACGCACGAGAGAAGAATTATTACCAACATTAACGCCACTGAGATATATATTCAAATTATCGCCAGATTGAACAAAATCATAATTCCATACTGCCCCAGCTAAGACAATTTCATCTTTGCCGATTTCATAATTTCTAATCCAGGCATAATCAGCATCTCCATTTCCTTGATAAAATGGCACAGCGATCGAATAACTTTCGCTGGGAAAAGATCCGGTAGTAATAGTTTGCCCTAAAACAAAAGTATCTTGTCCATTACCACCAAAAAGAACATCAGCTTCGTTAACTCCAAAGCCTAAATGTAAAGCTTGACCTCCAGTGGGAGTAGCACCCCTTAATTCTGGCCCAATATTTGCATCTACTCCGTAAAGTGTATCTATTTGTCCAAAAGCAACAACTGTATCGTTGCCTGTTGTGCCATTAAAAGTACCACCTCCTCTGTCCTCAAATTGTCCGAATTTAATGTAATGTTCTAAAGTCGAAGCAAATAAACCAGCTTGTACGGCTGCTTCTACATCTGGATTGACTTTTTCTAAATTCAATGTTTCAGGAGATAGCTTAGTTATCCCACTATAAGCAAATTCGTTAAAACTGGTTCCAGAGCGATTTTCCGATTGTCCAAATTGTAAGTAATGAGTTAAACCAGAACTAAGATTACCCGATGTTACTGCTGCTGCCACATCGGGATTTTTCCGCGAATAAAATTGTTCATCAAACAGCAAACTAGCTCGCCGACCTTCAGTTTCACCAGCTAAGATAAAGTGTTCTAAACCAGAACGTAAAAATCCAGAGGTAACTGCTGTACCTACGTCAGGATTTTTTCGCAAATAGTACTGTTCGTCATAGAAAGGTGAGACGTTAACTCGTCCTTCTGCTAATCCGAATTTTTGGAAATGTTCTAGACCAGAAGCGAAATTTCCTGCATTGACAGCTGCTTGCACATCAGGGTTATGTGCTAGGTAAAAAGATTCGTTAAATACTGAAAAGCTCATATTCTTTTATCAAGTAGAACACTTCAATAATACCTTTGATTTAAGAGATATTCCTGATTTTTTTCTGTAAATAATTATCAAGTTATTTGTCCGATCGCCAAAGAAGAATACCATCAATATTAGTTAAAAAATCTGGTAAATTTCCAGCGCAAACTTTACCCGCTAGAGTGGAAAAATTGACTGAGTTTACTGGCAGCAAAGATGGCGATCGCTGCTGTAATTTTGTACCTAAATTAGTCTTTTTTCCATCTCTAGATTGGGTTAATAAATATTTAAGCTCAACTTACTATTTTTACCACATAAATCCCCCCGCAAATTGTAACTTACTCTCAATTTGACTTAGAGAAGTTACTCCCTCAACTTGAGCAATTAAATCAGGAGTAGTTAATGGTTGATTCTCATAACTAGAACGACTGATAATTATATTCAAACTATCGCCAGACTGCACAAAATCATAATTACTTGCTGCCCCAGCTAACACAATTTCATCTTTGCCAATTTCATAATTTTCAATTCTGGCATAATCAGCATCTCCATTTCCTCGATAAAAGGGGCTAGCACTAGAACTCCCTCTGCCCACAATCGCTCGTCCCAAAACAAAAGTATCTTGTCCATTACCACCAACAAGGACATCAACTTCGTTAATTCCATTGCCAAAATATAAAGCTTGACCTCCAATGAGAGTACCAGCCTCTTCTGCTTGACGGATAGTTGTACCTACTCCATAAATTGCACTTATTTGACCGAAACCAGTAACAGTATCGTTGCCGTTTGTGCCATTAAAAATAGCTCTTCGACCTTCAAATTGTCCATATTGAATGTAATGCTCCAAAGCCGAAGCAAAATAACCAGCTTTTATGGCTTCTTCTACATCTGGATTGACTTTTGTATTAGTAGATAGCCCAATATAACCAAATTCGTTAAAATTGGTTCCTGAAAGATATATTGCTTGTCCAACTTGTAAGTAATGCGCTAAACCAGAACTAAATCTACCATTTGCTACCTGCGTCGCTACATCGGGATTATTCCGAAAATAAAACTCTCCATCAAATAGTAAACTAGCTCGCCGACCTTCGGTTTCACCAGCTAAGATAAAATGTTGTAAACCAGAACGCAAAGTTCCCGAAGCAACTGCCGTTTCTACATCTGGATTTTTTTGCAAATAGTACTGTTCGTCATAAAAAGGTGAGATGAAAACTCGGTTTTCTGCTTCACCTGCGGCAAAAAAGTGTTGTATACCAGAACGGAAGTTTCCAGAGGCAACTGCTGTGGCTACATCTGGATTTTTCTGTAAGTAGAACCGTTCGTCATAGAAAGGTGAGACGGAAACCCTTCCTTCTGCTTCACCAGTTAAGATAAATTGTTCTAAACCAGAATGATATGTCCCGAAGGCAACGTCTGTGGCGACATCAGAATTTTTTCGTAAATAGTACTTTTCGTCATAGAAGGGTGAGACGGAAACCCGTCCTTCTGCCAAACCAAATTTTTGAAAATGTTCAAGTCCAGAGGAGAAATATCCGGCATTGATAGCTGTTTGGACATCAGGATTATGGGCTAGGTAAAAAGATTCGTTAAATACTGAAAAGCTCATATTCTTTTGTCAAGTATAATAATTCAATAATACCTTTGGGTTGAGAGATATTCCTGAAATTTTTCGGTAAAGAATTATTAAAATATTTGTTCGATCGCCAAAGAAGAATCCCGTCAATATTAGTTGAAAAATCTAGTAACTTTTCAGTGTAACCCTTACCCGCTAAAATGGAAAAAATTGACCGGATTTATTGTCAAGATGGCGATCGTCCTTAACCCAGATTAACCTTTTTTCTATCTCTAGATTCGGTTAATAAATATTTAAATAAAATTTAATAGTTTGAAAATAAAAATTAGATCGAAAATTCGTATATGTTAGCCTAAGCAAATCTTTATTGAATTTATAGCTTGACTTTGATATATATTCTTCAAGCTTGGTGATAAAGAATTGTCAAGAAAGGTGTACGATCAGAAAGGCACATTATAGTTAGTAGTAATTGAGCAAAGTGGTAACTTCCGAGCGCAAACCTTACCTATTAGATTTTGAAAAGCCCCTGGCTGAGTTAGAAAATCGGATCGAGCAGATCCGCGAGCTAGCTACAGAAAACGGAGTTGATGTCACCGATCAGATTCGCCAGCTGGAATCACGAGCTTTAGAACTGCGTCACGAAATTTTTAGTAATCTGTCTCCCGCCCAAAAGTTACAGTTGGCGCGTCATCCCCGTCGCCCTAGTACTTTGGATTATATTCAAGCGATTAGTGATGAGTGGATGGAGTTACATGGCGATCGCAATGGTAGCGATGACCCCGCTTTAGTGGGCGGTGTCGGTAGTATCGCAGGTCGTCCGGTGGTAATGTTGGGACATCAAAAAGGTCGCGATACTAAAGATAACGTTCAACGGCGCTTTGGGATGGCTTCTCCGGGAGGTTATCGCAAAGCAATGCGATTAATGGAACACGCCGATCGCTTCAGTATGCCAATTATTACTTTTATTGATACTCCCGGTGCTTGGGCTGGTGTGGAAGCGGAACAGTTAGGGCAAGGAGAAGCGATCGCTTACAATCTCAGAGAAATGTTTCGCTTAGAAGTACCGATTATTTGTACTGTGATCGGTGAAGGTGGTTCCGGTGGCGCTTTGGGAATTGGAGTGGGCGATCGACTTTTAATGTTTGAACACTCGGTTTACACTGTCGCTAGTCCCGAAGCCTGCGCTTCTATCCTCTGGAAAGATGCCGCTAAAGCTCCCCAAGCCGCGGAAGCTCTGAAAATTACCGCCTTAGATTTGAAAAATTTGGGAATTTTAGACGACTTATTAGTAGAACCGATCGGCGGCGCTCACTCCGATCCCCTGAAAACAGCTGCTATCCTAAAACAAGCACTGTTACATCACTTAACAGAACTTTGCCAACTCAACAATAGCGAACGTCGGGAATTACGTTATCAAAAGTTCCGTCGTATCGGCGTATTTATGGAATTGTCAGCTTGAAATCTTTTCTTTTAGTTTCAAGTCTGTAACAAATGGTATAATCAAAACGTAACATTTGTTTACACGAACTCTCATACTCAGCAAGCTCTAGGTAAGCTCAGTCTTCGAGAGTACCATCAAAAATTTTGGGAATATCAACTTGTCCCTTGGCAGTTGCCCGGAAGCGATGGGTGTGAAAAGCAAATTTCAAGACAATTCGACTCCATGAGTGCTTCCACTGAAAGACGCGCACTGATTACAGGAGCCAGCAGTGGCATTGGTAAGGCGACCGCTTTAGCATTTGCTGACGCTGGGATTCATGTAGGATTATTAAGTCGCTCTCAAGAAAAATTAGCGACTGTGGTTCAAGAAGCGGCAAAAGCTGGGGTAACAGCGAAAGCTTATCCCATCGACTTAGCTGAAATTGACCAGGTAAAAGCAAAAATCCAAGCGATCGCGGCAGATTTTGGCCCGATCGACATCCTCGTAAACAATGCCGGGATGGGATACACCAAAAACATTCTCGATACACCGCTTTCTGACTGGCAAAAGGTAATTGACCTGAATCTTACCAGTGTATTCCAGTGTATTCAAGGTATATTGCCTCAAATGCGCGATCGCCAAAGCGGAACCATTATTAACGTGATCTCAATCGCAGGTCAACAAGTTTTTCCTGGTTGGGGCCCGTACTGCGTCAGCAAATTTGGCTTGATGGCACTTTCCAAAACTGTAGCAGCTGAAGAACGAGCTCACGGCATTCGAGTAAGTGCGATCTGTCCGGGTGTAGTGAATACGCCAATTTGGGACACAGAAACGGTTGATGCAGATTTCGATCGAAAAGCCATGCTCAACCCAGAAACCGTAGCTCACTCAATTCTAGTCGCTGCACTGCTACCACAAGAAGCAGCGATCGAAGAATTAACCCTGATGCCTAGTGCTGGCAAATTCTAAGGACTTACCCTCCTGAGTTCACTAATTCTCTAAACTTAAGGCTAATCATGACTATCGCTTCCTCCAACGGTTCTAACGGATCTCAATCTCGTCCTGTCAACACTAATACCACAATTAATGTTTCTTCTCGACCCGATCGCAACACCTTAAATGGTCAAGAAGCAAAGTTGCATTCTCCTTCCGAAGAAAGCAACCAAGCAATGATGGATGCTGTACGGACAATGCTTTTGGGAGTAGGAGAAGATCCCGAACGAGAAGGATTGCTGAAAACTCCGAAGCGAGTTGCAGAGGCGATGCGCTTCCTCACCAGTGGCTACAATCAGTCTCTTGAAGAACTGGTAAACAATGCCATTTTTGATGAAGGTCACAACGAAATGGTACTCGTTAGAGATATCAATTTCTTTAGCCTTTGCGAACACCATATGCTACCTTTCATGGGTAGAGCGCACGTTGCTTATATCCCCAACCAAAAAGTAGTGGGATTGAGCAAATTAGCCAGAATTGTGGAAATGTATTCTCGCCGTTTGCAAGTTCAAGAACGTTTAACTCGCCAAATTGCCGAAGCAATTCAAACTATTTTAGAACCACAAGGCGTAGCTGTAGTTATGGAAGCTAGCCACATGTGTATGGTGATGCGAGGTGTCCAAAAACCCGGTTCTTGGACTGTTACTAGTGCAATGGTCGGAGTATTCCAAGATGAACAAAAAACTCGGGAAGAATTTCTCAATTTAATTCGTCACCAACCCGCATTCTTCTAAGAAATTTTTATTTTAGATTTGAGATTTTCACTTGATTGAAACTCAAATCTAAAATTATCTTAATTAATCAAAATCCTTTCGTTGTAATGACTTTAGTCAGATTGCCTAGCTAAAAATTAGGACTGAAGTCCTTACAACGAACTGCTTGTATTTAACAATAACTGTTCTGTTTGCTGTAGTTTGGTAAATAGTTGGGCGACTTTATCTAAGTCTTTGTCTCCTGGCGATCGCTCTACACCACTGGATAAATCAATGCCATTAGGTTTTACTAAACTTAAAGCATTCATAATATTATCTGGTGTTAATCCACCTGCGAGTAACCAAGGCAAACAAGGTTTATATTCTTGTAGTCTCAACCAATCTAAAGTTTTACCCGTACCACCTAATTGAGTCGGATCATAAGCATCTAGCAATAATAGATCTACAGAATCAGCATAGATTTCGGAATTAGTTAAACATTCATTAGTTTTGACTCGTAAAGCTTTGATAATTTCGATTCCTGGTAAGCACTGGCGCAACTCTTGGCAAAATTCTGGGGATTCATTGCCGTGTAACTGAACTCCAGTTAATTTTGTGGCACTTACTGTTTGACAAATTTCCGCCACAGTGGTATTAGCAAATACACCAATGCAGTCAACTTGGTGCGATAGTCTTTGGATAATCGCGGAAATTCCTGCTGCACTAAGGTAGCGGGGGGAGGAGGGGACGCAGATGAATCCTAAAGCTGTCGCACCCATTTGAGCGATCGCATCACCTTGTTCCAGTTTAGTAATCCCGCAAATCTTTACCCGCATATTTTCTCTAATCTCCATCAACTGTCTAGATTTGTATCAAAATTTTGCGACAATGTTAACTCTTAAAACAAAAATCGGTTTTTGGATCGGAGCTTTTTATAATTCTTGATGAAGTTCTGTAATGGAGACGCATCTTGATTAACTCAATTTTACTCGGAGTTGAGTATACTGCTCCCACCACAGCCAGTTGGAGCCCCGCTGTAGGCGTAGTTATGATCCTCTGTAACTTGCTCGCTATTGCCATTGGGCGCTTTGCAATTCAAAATCCCGGACAAAGCCCAGATCTTCCTGTAGATAAACCCGCACTATTCCGTAATTTTACTTTGGCTGAATTGCTGGCAACCATGAGTTTTGGTCATATCCTGGGGGCTGGCGTAATTCTCGGTTTGGGTAATGCAGGTGTCCTTTAATCAATAATTCAGGAAACAGAACCCAGAAGATAGTAAGGATGATTTTTTTTCCTATCTCCTGTCTTCGATCGTCTGAATTGTTCATCAACTGCTAGCTCTCCGTCATATAATCCATCTATTCAGTTTCTCGAAATAGGAGAAAGAATTTTGATCCACTCACTTTTATTAGCCGCACAAGTCCTGAATGTTCGCTCCGAAAATTGGTCTTTGCAGATAGGAGCAATCATGATTGTTTGCAATATTCTGGCACTTTTAATTGTTCGCTATGCTACACAAGATCGAGGCAGCAAACCAGCTTCACCTGTACCCGGATTTGGTTTACCACAACTGATTGCAGGTGCTTGCTTTGGTCACATTTTGGGCGCTGGCGTAATTTTGGGACTAACTAACTCTGGAGTCCTCTAGTTAACTGGATCTTAGAGATCCCCGACTTCTTGAAGAAGTCGGGGATCTGTTCGTCAGAAATTGAATCATACCTTAAATTTAAAGTAGGGAAAGTTCAAGGAAGTTTGTTATGCAGTCAGGTTGGCGAATCGGGTCTATATTCGGTATTCCATTGTACATTGACCCATCGTGGCTAATTATTTTAGCCTTTTTTAGTTTCGCCAATGGAATCAATTTACAACAAGATTATCCGGGTTGGTCTTCGGGAACGGCTTGGTTAATTGGTTTTTTTATGGCACTACTGCTGTTTCTTTCCGTATTATTGCATGAGTTGGGTCATAGTTTAGTTGCTCGATCGCAAGGGATTAAAGTTAGCTCGATTACTTTATTTTTGTTTGGTGGAATTGCCGCGATCGATCGGGAATCAAAAACACCAGGTTTATCTTTTCAAGTAGCGATCGCAGGCCCTACAGTTAGCTTCTGTTTGTTTATATTATTAACTTCGATCGCTCTGCCATTGCCAGAGTTGAGTCCCTTTGGTGTATTAGTCAAAAGTTTAGCAGAAATTAATTTGATTTTGGCTTTATTTAATTTAATTCCCGGATTACCTTTAGATGGAGGACAAATTTTAAAGGCTGCGGTGTGGAAGGTGACAGGCGATCGTTTTAAAGCGATTTATTGGGCAGCTAAATCAGGAAAATTAATCGGTTGGACAGGAATTCTTGGTGGTGTAATTTTTAGTTTCTGGATACCTGGTTTATTATGGATTTCTTTACTTGGTTGGTTTATCTTGCGAAATGCTAACGCTTACGAACAAGTTACCAACGTACAGCAAACTTTATTGAATTTGACTGCTGCTGACGCAATGACTAGAGAATTTCGCGTCATTGATGCCAATATGAATTTACAACAATTTGCTAACGATCACCTGCTCAGGGCTAATCAAACAGAAGTTTATTTTGCCGCTTCTGAAGGTCGATATCGTGGTTTAGTTTCGATTGATGATTTGCGATCGATTGAAAGGAGTCAATGGGAAACCCAAACAGTTCATAGCATAGCTAAACCTCTGCCAGAAATTAACCATGTAGATGAAAAAACTTTGTTGGTAGATGTAATTAACCGTTTAGAAACTGATAACTTACCAAGAATTACGGTACTTTCTCCAGCTGGCGCTGTGTCTGGATTGATCGATCGAGGCGATATTGTCAGAGCTTTAGCCCAAAAGCTAAACGTGATGATTCCTGAAGCCCAAATTAAACAAATTAAAGCAGAAGGTAGCTATCCTCCAGGCTTACAAATTGCCACACTAGCTCAACAAGCCGCAGAAACGCGATCGATAGAGAATAATCAATCTTAAACCTCAAAAGCCTTAGTTTTAACCACCTAATCTTGACAACCAAAGCATAGGTGGCTCATTTTATATTGAGAGTGACGTTATCGTTAAAATTGCAGAAGATTGACAAATCCAACTAAGAATTAAAGATTGTCAAGAAAGGTTAATATTCTATTCTAAATTCCCCATTGTAACAAGTTATAATAATAGGTTAAGAGCTTAAAACCTAAAAAGTTAATCAGCTGAGGCTGACTCATTCAAGAGGTAATAAAAGTATGAACTTCACTTTCATGATTCCACTAACAATTTTCATAGTGGCTACTTACTTTGTCAAAAAATCGTCGGATGAAATAGTTTACCTTTGTGGTCTAATCGCCATAGTAGGTTTGCTTTTGAGCTTGATATTAGCCCCTTGGCAAATTCAGCTTTTCTTATTAGTGATTGCTGGACTTTCGACGCTAAAATTGCGCCAACCAAATCAAACAGTATTAGAGATAGAACCAACCAACAAACTATCTCTACTTTATCGGGGAAGTAACTACGAGCATAGCTCTGTAAGTAATAACCACGAAGTTGCCGAAACGGATTTAACCGGAAAATATCGCGGTCAAGTTTGGCAAAATCACCATTCGGAAGCAGCTAAAATTCCCCAAATTTTCCATCTGAGATATAGAGGTGCGAATCTAGACTGTCAAAAATATGTTGCGCCTTCCGATCGAGAAAAAACTGTGATTCAAGTAAAAGTAGATATAAATTCAGCAACTCCTATTAATCATCAAACTTGAATTATTTATTTAGACTGGTTACTGGCTATAGTTAAGGATTTCCAAGAAATTGATGAACCGTAATCTAAATGAAGTTAAGCCTGAATTGATTGCCATTCTAAATCAGTTAAAGGGTGCATTACTAATTGAGTATTAAAGCAAGTCTCGGCAGCTGAAATTAGTGCTTGCATTACAGTTTCAATTAAACTTTCTCCCTGTTGATTAACAGATAAATTAATCATTGGTGGTGGAGTTTCAGGAAAAACTTGAGAGAACAGAGATCGATCGGGCTGTAAACGCATTGAACCATGTTGCAAAATCGCACCATCTCGATAAACTTGAGCACTACCAATCAGTTTAGAACCATTTTCTAACAATAAATCTGCACCTGTAGCCGTAGCAAAACAATTAGGATTGTGAATGTAACCGCGCCCAGTCGTACCATAGTGTAAGTTTACGCCGAGCGATCGCCAACCCGCAATTAAAAACTCGCATAACTTTTGATAAACTTGGATTCGACTACCAGTAATTCCCGAAGTAATTATCGCATAAGTCAAATCACCTTGATGTAAAACCGCCCTTCCCCCCGTCGGACGACGCACCAAATCTAATCGAGAATTTTCCCAACTTAAATTTTCCCAAAAATCCGGCCAACGTCGCTGATGATATCCTAAAGAAATCGCTGCTGGCGACCAAGTATAAAAACGTAAAGTAGGCGGATGTAAACCCAGTCGATGCTGTTCCAAAAGCCAAGCATCAATAGCCATTTGCACCTTACCGGAAGCCGACAGCAGCGGAATTAAACGGAACTTGTTATTAGTCATATCATGTCCAGTTAAATTGTTTGTAGTTGCGACTTCAGTCGGATATTTTTACAGGAAAAACACTGAAGTGTTTACAACAAACCAGTTTTACCACAAGCGATCGAAGATGATATAACTACTAACAAAACTCTTCTGGCAAAGCTTCATCATTATTATCAGCAATTGTGGCAACAATAGTAATAGCACGAGAGATTTCCCCTGGAGAAAGTTCCGCCACAGTGCGAGTCGTAATCACCACTACTTGATCTTCAATAATCGCAAAACGAGACTCAAAAGTTTCCGTTCCATTCATCTGCAAAAGTTTTCGCATTAACCCTAATTCATCTTTTGCAGGTAGTTTTAGCACCGAAGACCAAACGGTAAAGCTATCATTCTCTGTAGATCCAGTGAGTTGGACAAATACTTCAACAGTACCGTATTTAAACTTCCACAGATGACCCGCCTCAGTAATACTCACCATTGCCGTATCATCTTGTTCCAAGCTGGAGATTACAGTTTCAATCACATCTTGGTAATTAACTGTTTCTTCCACCAACTCATCAGTTAGTTCCTTGCTAGACAAATCTTGAGTCGCAACCGTTTCTGCATCCGGCTGAAAGGTAGTCATACAAATTTCCCTTTATCTTCTGTTGAGGTACTAGACCAACACTATCGTTTCTTGGCACTTTTGTGGAAGTCGTGCCAGTTAATGCCTTTAGATCAAAAATATCCAACTGCTTTTTGTGGGGCAGTTATCTTGCTAGCCATTGTTCCTGGCAGGCAGGATGCCCACCCCACAAAATGAGATTATTTAACTAAACAGTGGCTTTTTTCTGCTTGTCAACAGTGCTCTTCAAGCCATTAAGAAACATCGGCACAAATTTTTCCATAAATGCTTGCGGATCGCGGTTCCAAGCTTTTTGAGCTATTTGAATTCGAGTCATCTGCAATTGAGGTGCTAGCAACGCTTGGGGGAGACGTTCCATCAAGTACTGGGGACGTTCCCACAAAGGCATAGTGTTGGCAACTTCCAGTAAGTTATCTAAGCGGCGCAGTTCTGCACCCAAGGTAATATCCATACCAGATTCATAAGCTGCTTGTTCGATCGCCGCATACTTGCGCTTAGCTTGTTCCACCTTCTGCCGATGTTGCGGGCTTTTTTTGGCAATTTCCGCTAACCAACGATTTCCCCAACGAACGTGCCCAGCTTCTTCAGGAAAAATGCGTTCGATCGTTTCGCGAATCTTAATATTTTCTTCAGTTTGTGGCGCTTCTTTCAAAGCGTAAATATGCGCCGCAAAATATTCACAACCCCGTTTTTCCGTAACGTTAATTGCCGCTAAAGCCGAAATAATTCCATCTTCTAGCTTACTTTCTGAGTTAAAGGAATCTTTATCTAAAAGGCGATCGAATTCGTCAATGTAAGAATTTCCCGGTGGCGTACCAACATCTTCTCCCATATCGACCAACAAATCAGTCAACCACATGGCGTGACGCGCTTCGTCAGCAATGTGATGGGAGAGATCCCGGATCAATCTTGGTTCTTTGCCATTTAGTGATTCAATGACTTCTGTCAGATCTTTACAGCTGCGTTGTTCGCTGTAACGGTAGCGGTTGAGGGTGATGATGTGGATTTCGCGATCAGCAACCACCTGCTTCAAGATTTCCCTTGCACCAATAGAGTTTTGTAATTTCCTTGGGTAAGCAACAGTCATAATTGTTGAGTTTTGTAAAGAGATCTCACAAATTAGATTTTAATACTTATTCCAAAATCAGTGTGGCAGCAGTTCTGAACCAATACTGCTCGGTTAAGAGTAGGGGCGAAGCATTCGGGCGACAATTTATGACTCAAACCCTAGATTTTCTGTCCGAATGCTTCGCCCCTACAAAGGCAAAAAATGCTTAACCGAGAAGTATTGAGTTCTGAACTCACTAACAAAGCACAAAAAAAGCCACCAATTAAGGTGGCTAAATGTTAATTAAACAACAACTGTTTTTTAGCAGTCGTAGTAGAGGGCATACTCGTAAGGATGAGGACGTAACCGCATCGGGTTAACTTCCTTATCAATCTTGTAAGAAATCCAAGTTTGGATAAAGTCTTCCGTGAATACACCACTTTCAGTCAAGAAAGCATGATCTTTTTCCAAAGCTTCCAAAGCACCTTCCAAAGAACCCGGAGTAGAAGGAACCTTACTCAACTCTTCAGGACTCAGTTCGTAAATATCCACATCCAGAGGTTCACCTGGATCGATTTGATTCTTAATCCCATCAATACCCGCACAAAGCATCGCCGCAAAAGCCAGATACGGATTACAAGTAGCATCAGGACAACGGAATTCTAACCGCTTAGCTTTGGGATTACCACCAGACAGCGGAATCCGAATCGAAGCCGAACGATTGCCTTGAGAATAAGCCAAGTTCACAGGCGCTTCAAAACCAGGCACCAACCGCTTGTAAGAGTTGGTCGTCGGGTTAGTCAAAGCCAACAGCGCAGGCGCGTGCTTCAAAATACCACCGATATAATAAAGCGCCATTTGACTCAAACCAGCATATTTGTCACCAGCAAACAAAGGCTGACCATCTTTCCAGATCGACTGGTGAGTGTGCATCCCAGAACCATTGTCATTAAACACTGGCTTGGGCATAAAGGTAACGGTTTTACCGTATTTCTTCGCAACGTTCTTAATTACATACTTGTAAGTCATCAAGTCATCTGCTGCCTTGATTAACTTATTGAAGCGAATACCTAGTTCGCACTGACCCCCGGAAGCAACTTCATGGTGATGCTTTTCGATCGGTACACCGCACTCTGCCATAGTTAGCAGCATCTCTGTCCGCATATCTTGGGAAGTATCGGTCGGGGAAACTGGGAAGTAACCTTCTTTATAGCGAGGTTTGTAGCCCAAGTTTGGCCCTTCGTTTTTCCCTGTATTCCAACGACCTTCAACAGAGTCTACGTAATAGTAGCCTTCGTGTTCGTTTTGGTCGAAGCGAACATCATCGAAAATAAAGAATTCCGCTTCTGGGCCGATGAATACTGTGTCGCCAATACCTGTAGAAATTAGATAATCAACTGCTTTTTGGGCAATTGTCCGCGGGTCACGGCTGTAAGGTTGACCTGTGCGGGGTTCGATAATGCTACAGATAACACTGAGGGTGGGTTCTTTCATGAAGGGGTCAATCCAGGCGGTGGTGGGATCGAGCACCATTGCCATGTCTGACTCATTGATGGCTTTCCAACCCCTGATACTGGAACCATCAAAGGCTACACCTTCGCTGAAACTGCTTTCATCGATTTGGTCATGGTACATCGACAAGTGTTGCCAAATACCAGGCATATCGATGAATTTGAGGTCAATGATTTGGATGTTCTTTTCTTTAACGTAGTTTAAGAACTCTTGCGGGGTCTGGAACATGAATTACTCCGTAACTTTTGATCTCGTAAAGTCTGGATATAGATAATCAGCTGTGGTGAAGGTTCAGGTCAAGGGGCAGAAAACCTAGATTTGAGAGAATTTTACTGGGTGTGCCTGTCTTTTTTGATCTGACACCTAATGCTACTGCCTGGATCTCTCATCATTGTTACTCTGGGATGTCCAGACAGATTTGATTCAAATTAAATAGCCGATTTTGCCGACTCAATAGTATACCTGCATCATCCTAGAGATAGGTTTCAGGATCTTTTGTATTCAGCTTTACAGAATATCCTTGTCTTGGTACGCGATCGCCTAAAGAAAAGGTTAAAAAATGTAGCAACTTTGACAGAAAGCTTGGGCAGCTTAACTTTACTCCGGTAAAATCGTAGCAATAACTACAGTTTATGGCTGCGATAACAATGGCTTTTAAATTCCAGACCGATTTAACAACACAGGAAGCACAGCAATATCGTGCGGGATTGCGGGTTGAGTTAAAACAGCGTCCAGGGGTGGTGGATGTAATTGCCGAGTATGACCCGATGATGGTGCCGCCAATTTGGTTGGTGGGCGATCCCCAGCCTCGCTATCCTGAAGAGTTAATTTTGTTGTCTGAGCCGTTGACAGACTGGTTTAAATCAGCTATTAATTTCCAGCCGGAATATCCTTCTTGTCACTTAAAAAATCGCCCCAAACAAGAAGTTTTAGTTTAATGTTTCTCTCCGATTACAAAAGCTGTCAAAGGTAACTTTTGGGGCATGATTTTGTTGTAAACTACAATCGGCTATCTACGCCACAGGTAAAGGTTTGTGTTTCTTGGTTAAACTTTGTTAACTTGAGTTTTAACCTAGAAGCAGGTGTCTCTGTCCGATGTTGTCATGCGGATGAGATGCAACCAGATTTCAGCAATAGTAAAACCCCAATAGTAACATTCACTGGGAGAGCAATTTCATGCGGGACGCAGTTACAAATTTAATTAGAAATTACGATGTTAGTGGTCGTTATTTAGACCGGAATGCTGTTGATGCGCTGAAAGCCTATTTTGAAACGGGTACGGCTAGAGTAGCTGCTGCTGCGGTGATTAATGCTAATGCAGCGGAGATCGTTAGACAGGCTGGATCGCAATTGTTTGATGAGTTGCCAGAATTGATTCGCCCGGGTGGAAATGCTTATACGACTCGTCGTTATGCGGCTTGTCTAAGGGATATGGATTATTATCTCCGTTATGCTAGCTATGCGCTGGTGGCTGGGGATAATTATGTTTTGGATGAGCGGGTGTTACAAGGGTTGCGGGAGACTTATAATTCTCTGGGTGTACCCATTGGGCCAACTGTGCGTGGTATCCAAATTATGAAGGATATTGTTAAGGAACAAGTGGAAGCAGCTGGGATTCAGAATGCTTCTTTTTTAGATCAGCCTTTCGATCATTTGACTCGCGACTTTAGCGAACAAAATGTTTAGATTAGACGGTTGAAATTGTAGTTAGAAAAATTAGCGATCGCACTTTTTCCCTAATTTGCTGAAAGGGGGGGAGGTGCGATCGCTATTCTATATTCGGATCTTGAATTTAAAATTTCGATCGCACTTTTAACCGCTATCATTAAAGCCAGCAACTATTTTATTAAGTAGATGAGTTTGTTGGGAGCTATACAAAAATGATCGTAATTGTTGTCACAATCAACATACTCATCGCCCTATTCAACTTTTACCTAGCTTGGCAAATTTGGAAAATCCGTAGGTCGATCGCAGGTGCAACAAAAGCGATCGTGGTCGCGGAACGAAATACTTACAACGTACTGCATAGCGCCCCAGACACAATCATTTTAGGACAAAAAGGTTCTAAGACCCTGCGGGAAAAATACCGAAATCTAGAATTCCAATTGGAAAAACTGGGACGACTCTTAGGAATACTCAACTTTAGCCAACAATTTTGGCGCAAACGCACCAGACGTAGTAGACCTTTGAAACAAATGAAGAAGCCGCTAGCAAAATAGATGCTAACGGTGCAAGCTAAGCGATACCCGCGATCGCATATCATACCAATCAGGAAAACCCGCCTAAAATGAGTAAAAGGATAAAATAGCAAAAAATGTCTGAGAATCGTTCAGGATCTTCGGGATCGTTTATTGGTGGTATGCTACTGGGAGCAGCTTTGGGAACTATTACAGGTTTGCTCTTAGCACCCCGCACTGGGAAAGAAACTCGCCATCTGCTGAAAAAATCTGCCGACGCACTCCCAGAGTTGGCAGAAGACATTTCTAGTAGTGTACAGCTGCAAGCCGATCGGCTTTCGGAATCAGCACTGCGAAATTGGGATAGTACCTTAACACGACTCAAAGAAGCGATCGCAGCTGGAGTGGAAGCAACTGCTCAAGAACAGGAAAATATCCAACGGCAAGAAACTACTTCCGCCTCCGAGCAAACTTTAGTTCAAGATTCTCTGACAGAGGTATACTCCAATTCTTATGCCTCTGAAACTACAGTAGTCAAAGCCGATCCTCAATCAACAGCGATCGAACCAGAATCATAATATTTAAACTCAAACTTTTGTGATTGACCCGTTATTTTGGCTGGGATTTTCTATTCTACTAGTTGCCGTTAGTCTGGCGGCTGTTCTAGTAGCACTTCTACCAGCTGTTCAAGAAATTGCCCGTGCTGCTCGCAGTATCGAAAAGTTAGCTGATACTTTAAATAGAGAACTACCACCAACTTTAGAATCTATTCGCCTCACCGGAATCGAAATTACTGAGTTAACCGATGATGTCAGTGAAGGCGTAAAAAGTGCCAGTCAAGTAGTAAAAAATGTCGATAAAAGTATTGATGGCGCTAAAACTCAAGCGAAAAAAGTCCAAGTTAGTACTCGTAGTTTACTCACAGGTGTAAAAGCCGCCTGGAAAACTTTTAATCGTTCTAATAATACTAATAATAATTTTCCTCCCAGCGGACACCGTTCTGTCGATCGTCTCCCACCTGGACAAAGAATGCCTTTGGATTTTCCGGCTGAGCGATCGACCTCTTACCCCAAAGAAAACTCACAAGCAGACAAAGATTAAAGAGCAGAGGGGCAGGGGGGCAGGGGGGCAGGGGGGCAGGGGGGCAGAGGGGCAGGGGGGCAGAGGGGCAGAGGGGCAGAGGAATAAGAATTAATTTCAAGTATCAGAAATCTGCTACTTTTTTTCTGTTGGATTAATTCATTTTCTTAGAGTTAAGATTAACAATTAGAAAATTAGAAAATTAGAAATTTCAAGAATTTAAAACCATTTCTCTTGCTACTAATCTAAGAATTTTTCTCCCTGCCCCCCTGCCCCTCTGCCCCTAATCCAGCAACCTTTTTTCCCAACATTGAGATAATGCTGGTAAAATGGCGTACTATTAGAGTAAAGTAAAGAAGTGTAAAGAAATATTAGCTTTCTATTATCCTTTGTTTAATAAAAGTTCTTGTTAAATGTCCAAGTCTGAGATTGTGGTAAAACAGCCAATGCAGCAAAAACCTTTCCTGAAAAGAGTTCTGACATCCTTAGCCGCTTTTTTCCTCGCCGTATCAGTTTGGGTAGTAGCACCTGCTTATGCCCAAGCCTACGAGAACCCAGATTTACTACCGAACACTCAAACCCCGATTATTGACCTCGCCAAAACCTTCACCGAGATTCAGAAGGAAGCACTGACAAACGATATAGAAAATTTTGAAGCCGAAACAGGCTGGAAACTGAGAGTATTAACACAGTACGATCGTACACCAGGCAGAGCAGTTAAAGACTTTTGGGGCCTAGATGAAAAAAGCGTCCTCGTAGTTGCAGACTCCAGAGGCGGAAACATCCTCAACTTCAACGTCGGAGATGCTGTTTACCAACTCCTACCCCGTACCTTTTGGATAGAACTGCAAACTCGCTTTGGCAACCTTTACTTTGTCCGCGAACAAGGCGAAGCACAATCAATCATTCAATCCTTAGAATCAGTAAAAACCTGCTTAACTCAAGGCGGTTGCAACGTAGTTCCCGGATTACCGCGAGAACAATGGATTCTCACCTTAGTTACCTCAATTGTCGGTGGCGTAGTCTTAGGATTCGCGGCTCATCCCCGGAAACCTGGACAAATCGTAGCATGGCAATGGGCATTAATTTTCTCGCCCTTGTGGGGAATTTTGTTTATTGCCTTCGGAATCGGCCCTGTAGTCAGCCGTACTGCTGAATGGTTGCCCTTACTGCGAAATGTGGCAGGATTCATCATCGGAGCTTTAGTTGCTTATCTTACCCCAGCAGTTGGTTCTCCTTCGGAAGCTTCCAGCAGTCGTTAAATTGTTGGGTTTAACTAATTGTCAATATTTTACAGACCAGAACGCAAAGAACGCAAAAGTTAATTTTGTATTCTTTGCGTTCTACCTTTATGCTTTAACTAATTAACAAAAAAATTGTTTGTTGTAACGACTTTAGTCGTGGGTACGACAATCAAAGGACTAAAATCCTGACAACCAACTTCAATTATGCTTTAAGTAATAGCAGCTTCGGGGGCAGTTTTTCATGGAATGGCATATTACAGATGCCCAAAGTTTAGCAATAATCGATCGCGAAATCGGCGACCACATCTTTTCCCCAGCAGAATACGAAATAGTCCGCCGGGTAATTTATGACACAGCTGACTTTGAATATAAATCGCTGATTCGTTTCTCAGAAAGAGCCTTACAAGCAGGCGCAGCCGCATTAGCCGCCCGCACTACCATCGTCGTAGATGTGCCAATGGTACAAGTTGGCATTACCCCAATTATTCAAAACACCTTTGCCAACCCGGTTTACTGTAGCATGGACGCATTAACCCGCCCCCAAAAAGAACGAACTCGCGTAGCTTGGGGAATAGAAACTCTCGCCAAACGCTACCCAGAAGGAATTTTTGTCGTTGGTCATGCTCAAACGGCTCTTTCTACCCTAGTAGACTTAATTGAGAAAGAAGAAATTCGACCAGCTTTAGTAATTGGTACACCCGCAGGTTTTGTCGATGTAGATGTTGCTAAAGATAGATTACAAGACTCACTCATTGCCCACATCCGTACCGAAGGACGAAAAGGAAGCGCCGTAGTCGCCGCCGCAATCGTCAACGGATTAGTAGAATTAGCTTGGCAAGCTTACGGACAAGAAGGAGTAGTCGGCGGTTAATAATTTTGAGATAAATTAGTACTCAAATCCTGAATTTTTTCATTACCATCTCCCCAGGAGAGATAAAAATATGTCTTACTACTGGTTGTCTTATTTAATTCTGATCCCAGGAGCCTTACTCATGTTCTGGGCGCAGAGTCAAATCAAAGGAACTTATCACCGTTACTCTCAAGTTCGTTCTAGCATGGGCATGAGTGGAGCAGAAGTAGCTCAGGCGATTTTAGCCAAAATGGGAATTTATGATGTCTCAGTAGAGCCAGTAGCCGGAGAACTCACAGACCATTATGACCCCAGCGCCAAAGCTGTTCGTCTCTCTCAAGGAATCTATGGTTCTGATTCTATAGCAGCTGCGGCAGTAGCGGCTCATGAATGTGGTCATGTCCTCCAAGACAAACAAGGCTATAAATTCATGAATCTACGCGCCTCTTTAGTTCCTGTTGCTAATTTAGGTTCTCAACTTGGCCCAACTTTAGTAATTATTGGGCTTTTCCTCAGTGCAATGGGAACAATTTCTTCAGTGTTTATCAATATCGGAATTATCTTATTTCTGGGTGTAATTGCTTTTCATATTATCACCTTACCTGTAGAGTTTAATGCTTCTAGCCGTGCGCTCAAACTAATTAATCAAATGGGAATTCTCCAAGGAGAAGAGAACAAAGCAGCTAGGAAAGTATTAAATGCAGCTGCTTGGACTTATGTCGCAACTGCATTTTACGGTGTTCTACAATTAATTCAACTTTTGTTAATTTCCCGTAGTCGCGGTTAATAGTTCGTAGTGACGACTTTAGTCGGGCATCGGACAAAGTAAACGACTGAAGTCGCTACTACGAACTATTACCAGTCGTTTACTCTTTTTCGTCTTTTTGGTGATTTGACTGGGGGCATTTCTTCGGTTTCAATGTCTTCCTCAATCGGTCTTCTTCTTTTGTTTTGCCTTTCCATTTTTTCGGCTTTTTCAAAGGTGTAGCTTAGTTCTGTAAATTCTTTTTTTTGCAGGTAAGGATAGTCACTTACCCATAAATCAAGGTCGGAAATATAAATATCTGTGACTTTGCCGATAACGGCTAAATCTGGTTTATGAGACATCACCAACATTTCTGCACCTTGACCTCTTCTGAGAGATTTATGGATACGTTTTAGGGGAACTTGTAAACTAGTGGAAAAACCTGTTTCATCGCCGACTTCTATATTTAATCTTTTTTCGCGGTTTTCTACGATTACTAATTCGCCTTTTTTGTTAACATTCTGTTCTTTTCCTACTACTTCTTCAGTGATGTATAAATCCCAAATTTCACCTTTCCAAAAGCCACTGTATTTGTATTTGCGACATTGGTAGTTGCGTAAACTAGCCCAGAAAATTGGCCCCCATAAAAAATAGGAAGCAACTAAGATACCAGATATTAATGTGAAAGCGGCATATTCTGGCCCTAAGAAAGTAACTTCAATCCACCAAATTAACATGGCAACGACTAGAGACATTAGTAGTCGCAAGATATAATCTGCTGGTTTACCCCAATAATATTTGTATTGATTTCCTGTAGCCAGAATAGGGATTAGCTGTTCAAATTTTTGCCGGGTGATGGGAATGAGCATAATTAATAGGTGTTAAGAAAGGCTCTCTTGTACTTGTGGTAGAAAAGTCGGATTTTGGGGAATGGGGACTAGGGACTAGGGACTAGGGACTAGGGACTAGGGACTAGGGACTAGGGACTAGGGACTAGGGACTGGGAGTTTAGTCAGTTTTATTTCTCACCATCGGTATGGGAGAGCCGTTTTTATGTTGATTATGAATGTTGAATGTTGAGTTTTTAGCAATTGCCAAGCAACTACAAAATTTTCTCTAATCCATATACTAGCGATTTTAGTTGGGTGACTTGGCGAATTGCTAGTAGGACTCCGGGCATATAACAGGCGCGATCGCTAGTATCATGTCGTAAAGTGTAAATTTGCCCAGCTGCGCCAAAAATTACTTCTTGGTGAGCTATTAATCCGGGTAAGCGGACGCTATGAATCCGAATTCCTTCTTCTGCTACACTGCCTCTAGCTCCGGCTAATTTTTCCTCTTCCTTAACTAAGGGCGGATTGAAAGTTTTACCCATTTCTGCCAAGAGTTTTGCCGTTTGTACTGCTGTACCGCTCGGAGCGTCTGCTTTTTGATTGTGGTGTAGTTCAATAATTTCTACATGGTCAAAATATTTTGATGCTTGAACAGCAGCTTGTTGCAGCAGCACCATGCCAATGGAAAAATTGGGGATAATTAAACAGCCAGTACTCGCTTTTTCTGCAAACTCGGCTAATTCTTGGATTTGTTGTGTACTCATTCCGGTAGTTCCAACGACTGGGCGCACGCCGTAAGCGATCGCAGACCGCACCGAATCGTACACTGTACTAGGATGGGTAAAATCTACCATTACCCCCAGCTGTCTCTCCTGCGCTGCCATCGCCAACATTGGCTCAAACTGATTAGTAATTGGAACCTCTAATGTGCCACATCCGGCTATCTCACCAGCGTCTTTGTCTAAAACTTCTGGATTATGGTCGATAGCTCCCAACAGCGTCATATCACTTGCGCCAGCCACCGCTTTAATCACTTCACGACCCATTTTACCAGCCGCACCATTCACCACTACGGGTATGGGATATTGATTCGTCATGTCCTTAAAAATATCCTTGCATCTGATTAGCGAATTCTAGACTAAAATAAATGTCGCGTTGAGTTCAAACATCCCAACGCGACTAAAAAAAATTTACCTGCTTTGTTTTTTGGCAGCAAGGAGGTGCAACAGAGGCATTCCAGTACAACCTGAAATCGTTCATAAATTTCTCGTCAATTATTTTCAGATGATTGATTTCCCTTGTCATCATGGTCATCACTTTGAAAAGGATGTTGACCAATACCAAGTTCTCTTTTAGAACGTTTTAGTTGTTTCCACAATCCCTTGATTTGTTTATAAGCTTCTTCAGGAGGAAGCTTACCGCTAGTTTCTAAAGCACAGATAAAGTTGATTCTTTGAGTAAACTCTTGCAAATTGGCGTTAAATACCAAATTCTCTGGATTCACTGAACCGTAGTAGCGGCTACGGGGATAAAGAAAGTTAGCTTTTTCGTTCATTAGCTTCTCCACAATCTTGCTCTGGTAAATATATCTCTAATTCTGTTGTAATCTTTTTTTGGGATATTGTAATCTCTTCTAAGATATATTGATATTTTTGTTAATAATAATACACTACGCAGATACACTGAACAGCTGAGAAAATTTTCATAAACATATCTATTGCTTAATTGCATCATAGTCCTAAGTAATTAGGCTTAGAAATGCCATTAAACCAAGTTTTAACAGAATTATTGCAGAAGTGAGGAGAATGGGGAAAAGGGAAAAATTTTTTCAGTTTTAGGTTTGAAAATTTTGCAGTTTGAATTCTCCGCTTCTTTGCTCCCCTGCCCTCCTACCTAGCTGCTTCTGGAGTTACCCTGCTTTATCCGCCTGCGGCGAAGGAGGCCATAATCAGTATTGAAAGTAAAAGCCCCGGAGTGAGGAGTAACAACAACATTCCTAAATCATGTAGATTCATAGAAAGTTCTCCTAAATTGTGGTATGTTCTTTAGATTAAATCAAAAATTAAAAATATGGAGCAAATATTAATCTGGGCTATTTTGGGATATGCTTTGGTTGTCGGAGTCGGCGGTGTTTTTGGCTACCTGAAAGCCAAAAGTACCAAGTCTCTTCTGGCAGGTTTAATTAGCGGTTTAATTCTATTGGTTGCTTGGTTTGTAGCAATAAAAACTCCAATAGCGGGTTTAGGAGTAGCAACTTTAATGGCAGCAGTTTTGTTAGTAGTTTTTATTACTAGGTTTTTTCGCACTCGGAAATTTATGCCTGCGGGAATGATGATGTTGCTAAATCTAGTAGCGATGATGGTATTTTTGGCTGGTTGGTTGAATTTAGTTTAGCTGCTCAGAAATTAAGTGACTGTTACATATTGAGAACTGTGTATATTTGATGGTTCAGAATGTAACTGATGCGCTTTATACTGACGTGCTATATTAACTGTTTTGGGTAAAACTCCAATTAGCTGAGATAAGATATCGTCTGCTATTGAGTTAATTGCTTCAGTACCGAAATACTTCTCTAACATTACTAGAATCCTGTAAGCCCGTTGTAAGGGAACAGAAGTTTCCATTGCTTTTTGAGTAAAACGGAACCATTTTTGTCTGATGGTAAAAGCCTTTTGCCGTTCTGCGAAAGATTCTGGGTGAATTAAGGTGACATTACCGATCGCAATCACTCGATTACAGTCTACATCACAAACTCCACCAACGGCGGCTCCTGGCCCAGCAAATTCTGCGTGATGTCGCTTACAAAGTATTAATCCTCCTCGACAATGACTATCAATTTTCAGTATTTGTCCGCTATTTAATTGGGTCAAAACTTGTTTAGAGTTGACGGTAAGTTGTGGTAAAAGAGATTGTTGTAACATCTCGACCCCTGGAACTCTGTATTCTTACTATGAATCTTTTAGTTCAGGAATTCAGTGATGTTAGAAAGCTTCTATTAGTGACCGTGAAAACTCTTACAAGTGACGGTAAACTTGTACAACAGTGATTTTATATAACTGACAAGAGTGATAATACTCTTATTTGTAGGTGATATAGATCACAAGTGTGATTTAAGAAGATTTTAATCGATGATTCTTAGTAATCCATGTCGGATGCCGTAAAGCAATCTGTTGATTAAAATTTGCTCTGGTTCCGTCAAGGTATCATCTAATAAGGCGGATCTAATTTGATAGCGATCGCTAACAGTTATCTTACCAGAAGCCATGATTTGCCCACAGAGATTTTCGATCGGGACAGAATGCCAAAAGTATGAAGATTTCATTGTCTTGCACCAAACGAAGTTTTTTAAGTAAAGTTAAGTAATGATTAACCTTTTTGCTATTCTTCTAGTTTGATAACAAGTTACCCGGAAAACTGTGATAATTCCCTAACTATTTTGTGACTCAAATCATTGACAAAAAAAAGTAGGAGCAGGGGAGCAAGGAAGCAGGGAAGCAGGGGAGAAAGTTTACCATTTTGTAAGGGCGGGTTTTGCGGTTAATTATTCTGCTATGACTACAGAGTTTTCTAATAAACTCGCCCTTACCAACTCAAAAGTTTGTTGAAGCTTTCTCGTTCGGAGTTAAGATGATTAATTGCTGTTTGAGGAGCGATCGCACTTGCTCTAAACTCAAATCAATCCCCGTTAAAATCTCAGACAAAGTTTGCTGTTTCTCAGTATTATTATCGCAAGCTTGCAAAAATTGGAATTCAGATTCGGTGAGATTAACTATCTGATAATCATAGTTAAACAGACATTTACTAGGCCATCCATCCATACAGGGATTGCGTTCGGGAATTGCGGCTAATAAATTAGCATCGGAAGACCAATCGAATTTAGTTAAAGGTGGGCGGGCTAAGAAAAATTCGTAATGCGTGAAACTTTGGGGATCTAATAATTCAGCTAAGCGGTAACGTTGGCGATCGTTTAAAGTTTCTGCCCTAGCCATTAATTCAGGACTTTTACCTAACAATCTTTCTAATTCCCAAGTTTTTGGATTAGAAAAACCGACAAATTCTAAGCCAGAAGCATCGATTAAGTCAAAGAGAGTTTCGACATTGTAATCAATTTCTTGGGGATGAACATACATATCAGCGAAACATTCATCTTGCTGATTTTCCATTGACCAACGTTCTTTTTCTCGCTGTACAAGTCGATTATCTGTGGGTAAGGAATTAAAGATTTGCCGACCGACTTGGACACCATCGCGGTAATCGCCGATTTTGTTACCTTGGAGGAGAGCGATCGCTTTTTGCATTAATTGAATTTCCCAGCGACCTAATTCCCCGTAAACAAAAATATGAAATAATCCACCGGGAGCTAATTTAGCAGCTAAAGATTGAATTCCCCGTTTGGGATCGGGTAAATGGTGGAGAACTCCCACACAATTAATTAAATCGAACTCACCAGAAAGTTGTTCGGCATCATAAAGACTTAGGTGATGAAACTCTACGCGATTAGCGCCAGAACGTTGACAGCGTTCCTTAGCGACAGCTAAAGCACCTGGACTGAGATCGATCGCCGTTACCTCAGCTTCAGGATTCAAATGAACCAAATACTCAGTGCCTACACCTGTACCACATCCAGCATCTAAAATCCGAATATTTTGCTTGGCTGGCTTGCTTCCGGTACAAAAGTTATAAGCCGCTAACCAATTCCAGCGCCAATTGTATCCTGGTGGCGGATTATCCAGTAACGGTTCTGGGGGAAAAGGATAAGTATCGTAAAGGCGTTGAACAGCAGAACTAATTTCTTGGTTGGTCATTGGTCAGACGATTTTAGATTTTAGATTTTAGTAACAAAACTTATCTTTTTTCTCAGATAACGTATCAAGATAAAGTATGATGTGTGGGCAACAGTCGAATATAGTTGTACACACTTCTTAATAAATGAGTGTGACAAGCACGAAACATTCTAATCTAAAGACTGGGTTGATTAACTCCGAACAGTCTTGATAGCATGATTTCCCTCTTTCGGAGTAGGTAATGGTGATGATTCTCTAATGATGGCAGAAGAATTAACCAGAGAACCCTAACTTACGAAAGAGGAAAAAAATCAAAGATTGTTATGGAGTAAGGGCAAAGCCTTCTAAATTAGGAAACTTTGACCCAGATCAGGCGTACCCAGTCGGGTTTAACAAAGGGTAGAAGAAACTATAGGGAGCTTTTGAGATCCAATGAGTGTTAAAGCAAGTGGTGGAAGCTCAGTTGCACGTCCGCAGCTTTACCAAACCCTGCCAGTGGCAACGATATCCCAAGCGGAACAACAAGACCGCTTTTTAGAACGTGGCGAACTGAACGAACTAGCTAGTTACTTCAGTTCTGGCAGCAAACGGTTAGAAATTGCTCAAACCTTAACCAAAAATTCGGAAATCATCGTATCCAGAGCAGCCAACCGGATATTTATTGGTGGTTCACCAATGGCATTCTTGGAAAAGCCCCAAGAAGAACCAGTAATGACAATGGCTGGCACTAACTTGGATACAAGAGAATCCATGAAACTTGGAACCGCCACCTTCGTAGAAAGCAGTGGCGGTTTCTTGGAAGGAATCAGATCGTTATTTTCCGCTTCCAGTGGCGGGCCAAGTCCCACCGGATTTCGTCCGATTAACGTAGCTCGGTATGGGCCTGGGAACATGACTAAATCCTTAAGAGATTTGTCATGGTTCTTACGTTATCTGACTTATGCGATCGTCGCAGGCGATCCCAACATTATCGCAGTCAACACCAGAGGACTGCGGGAAATCATCGAAAATGCTTGCTCTGGCGAAGCAACAATCGTAGCCTTGCAGGAAATGAAAGCAGCCGCATTAGGCTATTTCCGGCAAGATGAAGTAGGGACAACCACAGTCAGCGAATACTTTGACGTACTGATTTCGGAATTTAAAGCTCCCACACCTTCCGACAAGTTACGGCAACGTCCTTCAGGAGATCAGCAAGGGTTACAACTGCCACAAATTTACTTTTTAAGCGCCGAACGCCGACCCAAGTTTGTCATGAAGCCAGGACTTTCTGCCAAAGAAAAGCAGGAAGTAGTGAAAGCAGCATACAGACAGGTATTTGAGCGGGATATTATCCGTGCTTACTCACTGGGGATTTCCGACTTAGAATCGAAGGTGAAAAATGGCGATATTTCCATGAAGGAATTTATTCGCCGTTTGGCTAAGTCTCCTTTATATCGGAAGAATTTTTATCAGCCATATATCAACAGTCGGGCATTAGAATTAGCTTTCCGACACATTTTAGGTAGAGGGCCATCTTCACGGGAAGAGGTGCAAAAATATTTTGCTCTAGTTTCCGAAAAAGGCTTACCCGGATTAGTTGATGCCCTAGTAGACTCCCAAGAATACGCCGACTACTTTGGTGAAGAAACTGTACCTTACCTCCGTGGACTAGGACAAGAAGCCCAAGAATGTCGCAACTGGGGACCACAACAAGATTTATTCAACTACAGTGCCCCCTTCCGCAAAATCCCCCAATTCCTAACTACTTTTGCGGCTTACAACCGTCCATTACCAGACCAACATCCTTATGGTTCTGGCAATGACCCATTAGAAATTCAATTTGGGGCAATTTTCCCCAAAGAAACCAGAAATCCCAGCGCCAGCCCAGCACCATTCGGTAAGGATACCAGACGGATTTTAATTCGTTGCGGTGCTGGAATTGAAAACCAATTAAGCAACCCAGCTACAAGGGGTAAAGCACCTGGAACTCTGGGGCCAAAAGTCTTCAAGCTCGACCAAATCCCCAGTTTTACTGGTTTAGGTGGCAAAAGAGGTAAAACAAGCCAAGGTGTTAGCGTTAAGTTCTCGGAAAGTTCGACTCAAGCGTTAATTCGAGCTTGTTACTTACAAGTATTCGGGCGCGATGTCTACGAGGGACAACGCCTGACTGTCCAAGAAATCAAGCTGGAAAATGGCGAAATTACGGTTCGGGAATTTATTCGGGCTTTAGCGAAATCCGATTTATTCCGTAAGCTGTATTGGACACCTTTGTACGTTTGTAAAGCTGTTGAATACATCCATCGCCGTTTGTTGGGTAGACCTACTTACGGTCGTCAGGAGAACAACAAGTATTTCGATATTTGCTCGAAGAAAGGTTTGTACGGTTTAATCGACGCTTTAATTGATTCGGTTGAATACAACGAGGCTTTCGGAGAAGACACTGTTCCTTACGAACGCTACATTACTCCGGCTGGTTTATCATTGCGGAGTTTGCGAGTTAGCAGCATTGCTGACACGGGAGCTAAGGTTGTTCAGGAGGAGACTCCGAGATTTGTGGAACTGGGTGCGGTTTCGGATATGCGAACCGAGCCGGATGTACAATTCCGCATTAACCAAGGTGTTTCCAAGAAACGCGATCAAACTAAGGTCTTCAAGCTCACGGGTAATGAGGATAAGCAGGCTGTTGCTAATGTCATCAGAGCAGCTTATCGACAAATCTTCGAGCGTGATGTTGAGCCTTACATCATCAAGAATCAATTTACGGTTTGGGAAACTCAACTGAGCAATGGTGATATTAACCTGAAGGAGTTTATTACGGCTTTAGGTGAGTCCCAACTTTATATTAAGGAGTTCTATGCTCCTTATCCGAATACTAAGGTGATTGAACTAGGAACTAAACATTTCTTAGGTCGCGCACCGTTAGACCAAGCAGAAATTCGCAAATACAACCAAATTCTGGCAACTGGTGGGATTAAAGCATTTGTAAATGCGATGACCAACAGTGCGGAATATGCAGCTGCCTTTGGTGAGGATACGGTACCTTACAATCGCTATTTGACTTTACCTGCGGCGAATTTCCCGAATTCTCAAAGGTTGTATAACCAACTCACTAAACAGAATAAAGATTTGGTTGTACCAAGCTTTACTCCAGTGAAGGCGAAGATGGATAACACCAAGATGCCGCTGATGAGTAAGGCGATGAGCGACATAGAAAAACAAGCAAGGGAAATGGATAAATCTAAACCCTTGTTTATTGAGTTGGGTCGCTCGTTCAACAATGGTGCTGGACAATCTGTAGAAGTCGGTGTTGGTACTACTCGCCGGAAGCCGGCGCGGATTTACCGGATGAACCCTGGTATGACTCAGGCGGAGACGGCTTTGGTGCTGAACGCTATTTACTGTCAAGTAATGGATGTATTCAGCGGTCAAGTGCCTGCGGAGTTCCGTCGCTCAGACTTAGAAAGTAAGTTGCGGAATGGCGAAATTTCTGTCCGGGAGTTTATCCGTGCTTTGGCTGGTTCGGAAATTTACCGTCGGCGCTTCTACACTCCTTATCCAAATACTAAGGTGATTGAGTTCTTGTTCCGGCATTTGTTGGGACGTGCTCCGGCAACTCAAGCGGAAATTCGGCAATACAACCAAATTCTGGCTTCTTCTGGCTTGAAGGCGGCTGTTGAGGCGATGATTGAGAGCATTGAATATGCTCAGTATTTTGGTGAGGATGTGGTGCCTTATAATCGCTTCCCGTCTTTGCCTGCTGGTAACTATTTAGGTAGTGTGAAAGCGGCTACTGATTTGGTGAAAACTCCTTGGTCGAGCTTGTCACCTTCTTATTTGGGTGGTCGAGTCTAAAAGGCTCCCAGGCGGAAGGGAAAGGGGAAAAGGTGAGAAGGAAAATTTAATTCCCCTTAGTCCCTTGTCCCTCTACCCGTTTTTTGTACTCGAAATCGCCTTATCTCCGGTTGGGGATAGGGCATTTCCTGTTGTTTATTAGTGATTTGGTTATTAACAAAAATATTTATGTTGTTGCTTGATTGCCAGATTAAGGCTGAAGCCCAACAACCTACCTAAAATTTAAGTAATTAATAACTATTGACAAATGGTCGATGATGATTAACTAGTGACAAATGTTGCGATAAAAGTTACAAAAATCGGGTGAAACTGGCAATCATGAGGAAAATTATTAAAAACTATTACAAGAAGCATCAGAATGTGAATGCAATGTCGCAAAATATTTGCGGAAGGTTGCTGAGTCTGAAATCAGGTATACTTTGCTTTATCTGAGAAAAGATTGAAGTTTACTAAACCTGCTTCTCAGAATAGACTTATCTAAGCTGTGGAGTTTGAGGTTTAGGTCAAAAGTCACTCAGCTACTCGGTTGCCAACGCCAGTTTCTTTAATCCTGGTTAGATAATCTTTTTTTTGGAGGATTCCGTTAATGAGTATCGTCACGAAATCCATCGTGAATGCTGATGCTGAGGCCCGCTATCTCAGCCCTGGTGAATTAGATCGGATCAAGAGCTTTGTAACAAGCGGCGAACGTCGTCTTCGCATTGCTCAAACTCTGAGTGATTCTCGCGAACGTATTGTTAAACAAGCTGGCGACCAACTGTTCCAAAAGCGTCCTGATGTTGTTTCTCCTGGTGGCAATGCCTACGGTGAAGAAATGACTGCTACTTGCCTGCGTGACTTGGATTACTACCTCCGTCTAGTTACCTACGGAATCGTAGCTGGTGATGTAACTCCGATCGAAGAAATCGGTTTGGTTGGTGTTCGTGAAATGTACAACTCTTTGGGTACCCCAATTCCGGCGGTAGCTGAAGGTGTTCGTGCAATGAAGAGTGTTGCTACTTCCATGCTGTCTGCTGAAGATGCTGGTGAAGCTGGCTCCTACTTCGATTACGTAATTGGTGCTATGCAGTAGGACTTGGTTCTACTCTCAGCATTTCCCAAATTAGGATTTCTCTCGTTAGGTGACTTGAAGGAAGCAAACAAATGCAAGACGCGATTACATCTGTTATTAACTCCTCTGACGTTCAAGGTAAGTACTTAGATACTGGTGCTTTGGAAAAGCTGAAGAGCTACTTCCAAACTGGCGAATTGCGGGTACGTGCTGCTAGCGCCATCAGTGCTAATGCAGCTGCCATTGTTAAAGAAGCAGTAGCTAAGTCGTTGTTGTACTCTGATGTCACTCGTCCAGGTGGCAATATGTACACCACTCGTCGCTATGCTGCTTGCATCCGCGACTTGGATTACTACCTCCGTTATTCCACTTATGCTATGTTGGCTGGCGACCCCTCCATTTTGGATGAGCGCGTTCTCAATGGTTTGAAGGAAACCTACAATTCTTTGGGTGTTCCAGTTCCTCAAACTGTACAAGCTATCCAAGCTATGAAGGAAGTTACAGCTGGCTTGGTTGGTGCTGATGCTGGTAAAGAAATGGGTGTTTACTTCGACTACATCTGCTCTGGCTTGAGCTAATAGATTACTCAGAAGCCATTGAAGACGAAGGTTTAGGTTGAATCACTCTGTCTTCTATGTAAGCATGGTCTGGGAGGTCAGGAGTCAATGCTAGGGCGTTAAAGACTTGTCTTAACTGATTGATGAGTTTTGACGGCTAGTATTTACTCTTGAGTCCCAGACCTTGGTTTATGAAGACCCATAAGTTTGTTTCCGAAAGTAGGAGAATCAAAAGTCATGCGGATGTTTAAGATTACTGCCTGTGTTCCTAGCCAAACTAGAATTCGTACTCAGAGAGAATTGCAAAATACCTATTTCACTAAACTGGTGCCCTACGACAACTGGTTTCGTGAACAACAAAGAATTATGAAGATGGGTGGCAAAATCCTCAAGGTTGAATTGGCAACTGGGAAGCAAGGCGCAAATACAGGTTTGCTGTAATTTTCAAAAAAGGCTTGACAAAAATTTCCTTAAAGCTAGCTACTTGTACAAGGTAATAGCAATTTTTCCGTTATGCCGTCTTTCATCTGTTGGCTTTTAGTCATAAGATGAAAGACGGCAAAGTTTTAATGTTGGTAAAGTGAAGCTAAGCCTATTAATTCCGTTTTTAGATAATTCTGTAGAAGATTGGGCGATTACGGCTCGATTGCTGCGCTGGTTGACTTTCCTATGGCTATTTATCGGATTGGTGATTTTATTTTCGGCTTCTTATTCGATCGCTGATGCCGATCGTGGGGATGGATTATACTACTTTAAGCGACAAATCGCTTGGGTGTTGGTGGGCTTGGTGGTGTTTAATTTGGTTGTCCACTCGCCGTTGCGTTATATTGTAGCGATCGCTGATTGGGTAGTGTTGCTACTTTTGTTACTAATTTTAGCGACGATTATTCCGGGGGTAGGAACGACTATTAATGGGGCGACTCGCTGGTTGGTGATTGGTGGAATTCCGATTCAACCATCAGAATTGATTAAGCCTTTTTTAGTGCTCCAAAGTGCTAGAGTTTTCGGGAAGTGGGAACAGCTAAATTTAAGAGTTCGCCTGACTTGGCTGTGTATTTTTGCTTTTGTACTTTTGGGGATTTTGTTACAACCTAATTTAAGTACAACGGCGTTTTGTGGGATGACGATTTGGCTGATTGCTTTGGCTGCGGGGTTGCCATATCTTCAATTGGGGGGAACTGCTTTAGGTGGATTTCTGTTAGCTGTGCTGAGTATTAGTTTGCGGGAATATCAGCAAAAACGGGTGACGATGTTTTTGAATCCTTGGGCCGATCCTTTGGGTGATGGTTATCAGTTGGTACAAAGTTTGTTGGCGATTGGTTCTGGGGGGATGTGGGGAACTGGGTTTGGTTTGTCGCAGCAAAAGTTATTTTATTTACCAATTCAATATACGGATTTTATTTTTGCGGTTTATGCGGAAGAGTTTGGTTTTATTGGTTGTTTAGTGTTGTTTGGATTTTTGTTTGTTTATGGAACTTTGGCGTTAATTGTGGCGCAAAGGGCGCAAAGGGTGGTGCATCGATTGGTGGCGATCGGGGCGATGATTTTAATGGTAGGTCAATCTTTAATGAATATTGGTGTGGCGACGGGGGCTTTACCTACTACGGGTTTACCTTTTCCTTTGTTTAGTTATGGTGGTAATTCGATGATTGCCAGTTTGTTAGCGGCTGGTTTATTAATTCGGGTTGCCAGAGAAAGTAATGAAGCCAAGGTTGTATCTTTGGCGGAACGCCGTCGTTCTCAAAAGGTTGAAGGGACAGAGGTGCAGAGGAGTTCTAGGGAAAGGGGAAAAATAGTTTCGTTGAATCGATCGAATTTTAAATCTAAATCTTAGGTAGGGAACTGGTGATTGGGGACTAGGGACTGGAGTTTTTCGGAGCGGATTTGGGAACAGGTGCAATATGTCAGTTTAAAATTATCCAGTGCCTAGCCCTTAATTCCTAATCTCTAATCTAAAGAGGATTGCAACGAATTTCTACTAAAAAACCATCGGGATCGTAGAAGTAAATTCCTCTACCAGTGGGACGAGTTACTGGGCCATGATCTATTTGGATTTGATGTTGTTTTAAAACTTCGACTGCGGTATCAAATAATTGGGGGTCGATGTCGAAAGCTAAATGATTGGCGCGAGTAAATTGTTGTGTGGGGTCAGGGTTTGGTGGGGTAAGTTCTGGTTCCCAAAATAAGTCTAAAATTGTCCCGTCGGGAGTAACAAAATTAGCAACTTTTCCCTTGGCAACTAAGTCAACTAAGGTTTCGGGAACTTCATCGCCTGTGAGTTCGTGAAGTCCCAGGATGTTGCCGTAAAAATGACGGGATGCTTGCATATTTTTGACGTTTAAAGCGATGTGATGAACTCGCCGCAGGCTACCTGGAACTAAAGCTGTTTTCTGAGATTGGGGAGTTGTTTGCATGATGGGGGATAAGGGGGGTAGTGCGATCGCAGAAATTTGCCTAACTTCTTAATAGGTTGATTCTATTTTATCAGCAAAATCAGCAACTACTTTGACAAATTCAGCGGTTGATTCATAAGGTAAAACATTTCGACCGGAAGTAAAAACAGTTTCGCCTTTAAGTAGATGTTTTAAATAAGCTTGACTGCGCTGTTCTGGAGTTTCTTGAACACCAGATTTACTAATGCTGGAAGCTTTTTCTCCTAAAACTACAAGAGTTTGTTGGTTCATTTTATTAATTGCTGGTTCATACCCTGCCTGCCAAAACCTGGCTAAAAATGCAAAAACTGCATGGCGACTTGCCATATCTTTTGCACCTAAAGTTAACATATTTAACCATTCAGTATCCACCTGTTTTTCTTCTGCAAATAACTGACGGGTTGAGAAAGATTTTAAGAATTTTTCACCTCTAGCATAACGATAAAAAGCATTACCTAAAGGAGAATCTAGCAAATTCCAAGTTAATTTTTGCTGCCAAGTTTTGGCTTTTTTGGTGACTACAGGCCAAGCTGGGGGGCCAGATAATACAATTCCTTTGATTAAATGGGATATACTGGGTTTTTGCAGGAGTTCAATTGCTACCGCAAACAAGGCACCTTGCACTACTAAAATTACAGGTCTTTTCACAACATTCTGTAAAAACTCTTGCAACTGTTCCGCCCAATCATTAGGGGTATAAGCTACATGAGGCATATCGCTTTCTCCACATCCTAATAAATCTGGATTATAAATTGAATTTTCTCTCCCTGTTTGATACCATTTTTCATAAAATCTCTGCCAAAAGTGCCGAGATAATCCTACACCAATGGGATGAATTAATAACAAGGCAATCTTTTGATTGTTATCTGCGTTTGTTGGTGTATGAACTTCGTAGGCGCAACGGTACTTTTTCCAAGTGTAAAATTGTGTAGGCGAGGATTTAAAGTTGCGGGAATTAGTAGGAGAGACTGGTATCATGGTTACTTTGCCTTAAAACTACTTTTGTTAATTAAAATATAATATATAGCAGTGCTACTTGAGTTGAGTAAGATAGTTTTTTATTGAACCGCAAAGACGCGAAGGACGCGAAGAAAGAGAAGAAAGAGAAGAAAGAGAAGAAAGAGAAGAAAGAGAAGAAAGAGAAAATAGTGTCATTTATTTAGAATGGCGACAAACTTCAGGAATAAAGTAAAATAGAAATATTCTGTTAAGTTACAATAAGCTGTTACGCATTTAAATCACTTATTAACGAGTAGGGTGCGTCAGACGGTAAAGCCTATGTAGAAAGGAAAATATCTAAATCTGACGCACCCTACAATATGACTTTTAAATGCGTAACAGCTTACAGTTAGTCAAAGCTTGCCATTAGCGATCGCCTTATGTGGGAAACAGTACAAACATACCTTTATCAACTAGGACAATATGCCGATAATCTCGTGCAAACTCAACTTTTACAACTTAGTTGGTTGAGTGTGGCGATTATTTTTATTGCTGGGTTACTCACGAGTTTAACACCTTGTATGCTTTCAATGTTGCCGATTACTATTGGTTATATTGGTGGTTATGAAGCTAAAAGTCGGTTACAGGCTGCGGCGCAATCAACTTGGTTTTCTTTGGGATTAGCTACTACATTAGCCGGATTGGGAATTGTTGCCGCTTTTGTTGGTCAAGTATACGGTAAAGTTGGCATTGGTTTACCAATTATTGTCAGTATTATTGCCATTATTATGGGGTTGAATTTATTAGAAGCTTTGCCTTTGCGCTTTCCTTCTTTTAGTGGTATAGATTTGATTTCTCAAGATTTGCCTCATGGGGTACGTTCTTATTTATTAGGGTTGACTTTTGGTTTGGTTGCTTCTCCTTGTAGTACTCCCGTTTTAGCTACTTTGTTAGCTTGGGTGGCTGGTAGTAAAGATGTAATTTTAGGGGGAATTTTGTTACTATCTTACACGGCTGGATATGTAACACCTTTAATTTTGGCGGGAACTTTTACTGCGTCTATTAAGAAGTTTTTGGAATTGCGTCGCTGGTCTAGTTGGATTAATCCGGTTAGTGGGGCTTTGTTAGTAGGTTTTGGGGTGTTTTCTCTGTTGTCTCGGATTCCGGGGGTAATTTGGTAGGTCAATTGTGGGATAATTTTAGATAGCAGTTCTAGATGATGGGTGAAGTTTAATTTTTTTGAACCACTCCAGATGCAGAGGACGCAGAAAAGGAGTTTCAAGAGGTTAAGTTCACAAATTAGTTAGGGCTGCTATCTTAGGTGAATCTAAAATCGAAAATTGAAAATCTAAAATCGAATGACTGTTACTAATTCTGAATCTCCATTTAATAAGATTAACAAGTTTTTCCGGGGTGAGTTATTGCCTTTGTTGGCGGATTTGCGGTTGGCGATTTTGTTGCTGTTGGCGATCGCACTTTTCAGCATCAGCGGTACAGTAATCGAACAAGGTCAATCTGTTGCATTTTATCAATCTAATTATCCCGAACATCCGGCTTTATTTGGCTTTCTCACTTGGAAAGTTATCCTAATTATCGGCTTAGATCATGTATATCGAACTTGGTGGTTTTTATCACTGTTAATTTTATTTGGTTCTAGTCTCACTGCTTGTACTTTTACTAGGCAATTTCCGGCATTGAAAGCAGCGAGAAATTGGAAATTTTATCAGCAACCTCGGCAATTTGAAAAGTTGGCTCTGAGTGCTGAATTAGAAACAAGTTCTTTAAATTCTTTATTACCAGAATTACAAAAACGTAGTTATCTCATCTTTCAGGAAGGCAATTCTTTATATGCGCGAAAAGGTATAGCTGGACGAATTGGCCCGATTATCGTTCATGCTAGTATGTTGATAATTTTAGCAGGGTCTATTTGGGGAGGAATTACGGGATTTGTTGCCCAAGAAATGATTCCCAGCGGACAAACTTTTCAGGTGAGAAATATTGTAGATGCTGGGCCTTTAGGAGCGGCACAAGTTCCAAGAAATTGGGGAGTTAAAGTTAACCGTTTTTGGATTGATTACACTCCAGAAGGCGGAATTGACCAATTTTATTCTGATTTATCAGTTGTAGATAAGCAAGGTAAAGAAGTCGATCGCCAAACCATTTACGTCAACAAACCTCTCCGCTATCAAGGCGTAACTTTCTATCAAACAGATTGGGGAATTTCTGCCGTTAAATTTCAGTTTAACAACAGTCCAGTTTTCCAATTACCAATGGCGCAATTAGACACCAATGGTAAAGGCAGAATTTGGGGAACTTGGATTCCCACAAAACCTGATTTAAGTGAAGGTGTTTCCTTAATTACTAAAGATTTGCAGGGAACTTTATTAATTTATGATGTCACGGGCAAATTAGTATCAACCGTTCGTACTGGAATGACTGCGGAAGTCAACGGAGTCAAATTAAAAATTTTAGAAGTTATCGGTAGTACCGGATTACAAATTAAAGCAGATCCAGGTATTCCCATTGTTTACGCTGGCTTTGGTTTGCTCATGTTAGGCGTAATCATGAGTTATATTTCTCACTCGCAAATTTGGGCTTTAGAAACAGATGGCAAGCTGTATTTTGGTGGTAGAACCAATCGTGCTCAAGTCGCTTTTGAAAGAGAAATTATTGAAGTTTTACAGCAATTGAAAACTTCTTCTTCCCAAACAAACACGGCAGAAAGTTTGGTTTAGTCGGAATTAGCAACTGTTAAACTTGATAATAACTTGAGTAACAAAAAGTGTAATAGCTGCTGTTCTTTGTCATCTAAAACTGAAAGTAACTGACGTTGATTTTCTAGGTATTTGGGAATAATTTCATCCACTAATTCTTGTCCGGTTGATGTTAGTTGTACTAGCCAGCGTCGTCTATCTCCGGGTACAGCTTGACGTTTGACTAAACCTCTTTCTTCCAAGCGATCGACTCGATTAGTGATCGAAGCGGGAGTGACTAACACAAATTGAGCAAGTTCCGTTAAAGTTATCCCTTCAGCTGGTGCAGAACATCGCAGGGTAGTCAGCAATCCGAATGTAGCAGCATTCAAATCGTATTTAGTGAAGAGTTTTTCCGCGATTTTTTCCTCTTCCAAGGCGGTACGGCGAATCGCTAAAACAGTTACCATTGAACTAGGATCTATATCAGGTCGCGTTTTTTGCCAATCCCGTTGCACCTGTGCCAAAATCTCTACATTATTCATTGCTGCATTCACTCAGTTGTGCCTACAACTTATTTTAAAATCTAAATATCTACAAACTAAGTATAAGCTCAGTTAAGTAAAAAAATACTAATTTTCGATTTTTTAGCTAGTTTGTTGCGCTTCAGCGCCTTTATTTGGCGCTGAAGCGCACTACGTACTTTTTTATTTTGTCTGATTAAATTAAGGATGACGTTGATGGCGTACCTCAATTACTGTATGCACATTTCCTCTGGGTGCAAAGTCTCCTTTAACAGTTGCTTCTAAGGGGTCGCAAGCGGCAACGAAATCATCTAAAATTTGATTAATCGATTCTTCATGGGAAATGTAGCGATCGCGAAAACTATTAATATAAAGCTTCAAAGATTTCAACTCCACAACCTTTTCATTAGGGACATAATTCAAGTGAATTGTGGCAAAATCCGGGTAGCCAGAAAACGGACACTTACAAGTAAACTCAGGCAAACTAATATTAATATCGTAACGTCTACCAATCCGCGGATTAGGGAAAGTAATTAACTGTCCTGACGCAATCAAACGTTCGCCATACTTCATTTCTGAACTTGGTTCTAATTCAGAATTCTGCTGATTAAAAGATTGAGTTGTCATAACTAAATTACTACTTAAAAACCTCTTTGATCCTCTTCCCAATCAGGGCAACTTTCGCCTTCACAACCGTAAGGGTGCATCCCACAAACTAACAGATTACCACCATAAAGTTGACCATGAAAATGACGGCAACCAATACAAGCAGGATGAAAATCTGCCGAAGGTTCTACCCAATCAGTTATGGGCCAATCACTTTCAAAATGAATCTCATCAAAATCTAAAAAAGTGGGTTCAAATATGTCACTAAAAAACTGCTCAAACTCAACATTAATATTACTTTGCCATTGAGTGACGAACTCTTCTGGATTTTTGGCAAAGGCATCAAAAGCTTCCGCAAAAGCTTCTGATGCTTCTGATACAGCTTCGGAAACTTCTTCCAAAACTTCATCAAGAAATTTTTCTACTTCATCAACCATTGCTTCTAACATAGCGAACCAGTTTTTTTGCCAATCTTCCATAATTCTTAAGCCGAGCTTGCTACAAAAATAAATTTTTGGGGCAAGCTGAGAAACTTGATAATTTAAACTCAATGATACACAATTATTTTGAGTTATTCTTGCTTAAGACGACGTAACTCTTCTTGTAGCTGCATTACTTGTTCTTGCAGATTATTCACATTCTGCCCTTCTGCCTTCACAGGGAGATCTTCATCTGAGGAAATTTCGATCGGGCGCGGTTCACCACGAGGTTGATCTCGATCGGTAGAATTAATTGGTTGCTGTTGTTGGGCGCGGTTTACCATTTCATCTACTAAACGTTTGGCTTCCTCTGTAGTAATTTCGCCCTTCGCCACCATTTCATCTGCCAACTTCTGAGCTTGTACTCTTAATTCTGCTAATTTTTCATTTGCTGACTGAGCGGCAGAAGCAGCTACCCCAACTCCCAGGTAAAACGCTTTCTTAACCAGATCCCCTAAACCAGCCATAATTACCGAGTCTTCTCAAAAAAAGGGCGACCCGGAGTTTACGCCTATCACAAGCATCTCGTATTGCTGCTACCTTCCGGTCCTGACAAGATTTGAGCGTTGTAATCGCATAAGTCCAGGTCTGATTTAATAATAGCACGTTTGGGGAAGTTTTGAGTTGTGGGTTGTGATTTGAGACTGGGGAGGCGGGGAGGTGGGAGAAGTTTCAGATATAGTTAAATTTTTCCCCCCTGCCCCCCTGCCCCTACTGAGTTACCAACTGTTGCTTCTCAGTGGCAGTTCCTTGGGTGCCGAGTTGAATGAGTTCGACTTTGTAACCGTTGGGGTCTTGCACAAAAGCGATCACGGTGGAACCATGTTTCATTGGGCCTGGTTCGCGGACTACTTTGCCACCTTGGGCTTTAATTTGCTCGCAAGTAGCGTAAATGTCATCGACTCCGATCGCAATATGCCCATAAGCATCACCCAAATTGTATTGCTCAGTACCCCAGTTGTAAGTTAATTCCAAAACTGTGTGATCGGACTCGTCACCGTAACCGACAAAAGCCAAAGTAAACTTACCATCAGGATAATCTTTCTGGCGTAACAACTGCATTCCCAAAACTTCGGTGTAAAATTTTAGCGATTCTTCCAGATTGCCAACGCGCAACATTGTGTGTAGCAGGCGCATGATTAACTCCTAATCTATTTACTTGCGGGCTTCGATTTTCGATTTTAGATTTTCACTGGAATTTTTTCATCTCTCCTGTCTCAGGTAGCACTCTGTACTTAAGCAGAAAAGAAGAAACTAAGTGCTGACAAACCAAAGGAGAAAATTATTCTCTGTGCAACCTGATTCAAAGTATGCTAAACGAGCAGGCGATTTGGTTTAAATTTAGGTTTACTGTAGGTTTGCGTCTTCTGTTGCGCTGCTACTTAGTATGAGCCATTTGCCCTAGCTGCGATTCAGGTTAAGTGAAGTCATGACTAACACATTAGATACTGCTATTGATTTTATCCAAGCACGGGAAATCTTAGATTCACGGGGAAAACCGACAGTTGAAGCCGAAGTTTACCTAGCGAATGGCATTATGGGATTGGCACAAGTTCCTAGTGGTGCTTCTACGGGAACTTTTGAAGCCCACGAACTGCGGGATAGAGATCAAAGTCGTTATGGTGGGAAAGGAGTTCTAACAGCGGTAGAAAATGTTAGAGAGAAAATAGCGCCGAAATTATTTGGTTTAGATGCGGTGAATCAAGAATTTATCGATCGCACCATGATCGATTTAGACAGTTCCCCAAATAAATCTAACTTAGGAGCTAATGCAATTTTAGCCGTTTCTTTGGCAGTAGCAAAGGCAAGTGCTGCGGCATTAACTTTACCTTTATATCGTTATTTAGGTGGGCCTTTAGCTAATTTACTTCCAGTGCCTTTAATGAATGTAATTAATGGTGGGGCTCATGCGGCGAACAATGTAGATTTTCAAGAGTTTATGATTGTTCCCATTGGAGCAGATTCCTTTCGGGAAGCATTGCGTTGGGGTGCAGAAGTATTCGCGGCTTTAAGTGCAGTTTTGCAAGATAAAGGTTTGTTGACTGGTGTAGGTGATGAAGGCGGTTTTGCTCCTAATTTAAAGTCTAATGTCGAGGCTTTAGAATTACTGGTTGCAGCGATAGAAAAAGCGGGATATAAACCAGGAGAAGAAATAGCTTTGGCTTTGGATGTAGCTGCTAGCGAATTTTACAAAAATGGTCAATATGTTTACGATGGTGCTGCTCATTCTGCTGCGGAATTAGTTGATTATTTATCACAAATGGTAGCGCAATATCCGATCGTTTCCATTGAGGATGGATTGCACGAAGAAGATTGGCCTAATTGGACTTTACTCACCCAAAAATTAGGGTCAAAAGTGCAATTAGTTGGTGATGATTTATTTGTAACTAATGCCAATCGATTAAAGAAAGGGATAGCAGCAAAAGCTGGTAATGCAATTTTGATTAAGTTAAATCAAATTGGTTCTTTGACGGAAACTTTGGAAACGATCGATTTAGCAAATCGTAATGGTTATCGTTGTGTAATTAGTCATCGTTCAGGAGAAACTGAAGATACGACGATCGCAGATTTAGCAGTAGCCACGAGAGCCGGACAAATTAAAACAGGTTCCCTTTGTCGCAGTGAACGAGTTGCTAAATACAATCGATTATTACGAATTGAAGAAGAGTTAGGCAGTCAAGCAGTTTACGCTGGCGCAGTCGGTTTTGGGCCCAGGTAGAAGGCAGAGGGCAGAAGTCAGAAGGCAGAAGGCAGAAGATAAAAATTCTCCTTGTCTCCCCTGCCCCCCTGCCCCTCTGCCCCTCTGCCCCTCTGCCCCTCTGCCCCCCTGCCCCCCTGCCCCCCTGCCCCCCCTGCCCCCTACTCTCTAGGGATAGAAAGATAACTGAGGTAAACCCAAGGTTTCTTCCCAGCCCATCATGATATTGAGGCACTGAATAGCTTGTCCGGCTTGTCCTTTCATTAAATTATCGATCGCAGACATGACAATTACTCGCCCGGTGCGGGAATCGACTTCCAAACCGATATAACAAAGATTAGTACCACAAGCCCATTTAGTTTGGGGATAAGTACCGCTGGGCAGAACTTTCACCCAAGGGGCATTGCGATAAAAGGCGTTGTAAATGGTAATTAAATCTTTGTGTTGTAGTCCGGGATCGCGCATTGAGGCGTAGACTGTGGCTAGGATACCCCGTACCATTGGAATTAGGTGAGGTGTAAATTGAACAGTAATATCATGTCCGGCTAAATCGCTGCAAATTTGTTCAATTTCGGGGGTATGGCGGTGGCGGGCGACTCCGTAAGCGCCTAGAGAACTATCTGCTTCGGCTAACAACATATTAACTTTTGCTTGTCTTCCACCACCGGAAGTCCCAGATTTAGCATCAATAATAGCGGTTTCTGGCAAAATTAACCCTTGTTTGAACAGGGGAGCTAAGGCTAAGAGGCTAGCTGTTGGGTAGCAACCGGGACAGCCGATTAGTTGGGCTTGGGCGATGCGATCGCGATATAGTTCCGGTAAGCCATAAACCGTTGTCGAGGCGATTTCTCGATCTTGGCGATCGCCACCATACCAAGATGTATAAGTACTAAGATCGAAAAAACGGTAATCTGCTGAAAGATCGAGTACCTTGCATCCCTTTGCCAATAAGGGTGGAGCCATTTGATAAGCTAACCCATTGGGCAAAGAAAGAAACACCACCTGACAATGAGCCGCAATTTTATCTAAATCGATCGACTCTATCTTCAAATCTACGAATGGACTCAAATGTGGGTATAAATCTGAAAAAGGTTTCCCGGCGCTACTTTCACCGCCCAGATAAACTATCTCTACCCCTGGATGCTCCATTAGGAGTCTCATTAACTGCACACCACCGTAACCTGATGCGCCGACAATACCAACGGGCACGCGCCCCATATTACCCATGATCCTTGACCTTTGTACGTTTTATTTTAATCAGGTACAACTTTTGCTGCATTGTAGTACTAAAACCTCTATTTGGCAGAACCAAACGATTTTCGATTTTAGATTTTGGATTTGCGATTTTGCTCCTGGAGCTCGCCTGCTCCTCCGATCTTTATAACTGATCTGCCTGATATTTTAGACAGAAGAACGGGTTAAAATTAAAGAGGAAAAACTTTACGAAATTTTACGATATTAGTGGAAGAAACTCCTATCCAACCTTTTAATTTTGACTCGATTGACACCGCCTTAGCAGAAATTAAAGCAGGCAGAGCGGTAGTGGTAGTAGATGACGAAAATCGGGAAAATGAAGGCGATTTAATTTGTGCGGCGCAGTTTGCTACACCCGACTTAATTAATTTTATGGCTGTTAATGCCAGAGGATTAATTTGTCTGGCAATGAGCGGGGAACGTTTGGATGAACTGGATTTGCCTTTAATGGTCAGTAATAACACTGACAGTAACCAAACTGCTTTTACTGTGAGTATTGATGCTGCTACTCACTTAGGTGTTACTACAGGGATTTCCGCGGAAGATCGAGCGCGGACAATTCAAGTAGCAATTAATCCAGCTACTCAACCGAAAGATTTACGTCGTCCGGGTCATATTTTCCCGATTCGGGCGAGAGTTGGGGGCGTACTGAAACGGGCGGGTCATACGGAAGCGGCGGTAGATTTAGCGAGATTAGGCGGTCTTTATCCATCGGGAGTAATTTGCGAAATTCAAAACCCAGATGGTTCAATGGCGAGATTGCCAGAGTTAATTGAATACTCGAAAAAACATCATCTGAAGATTATTTCGATCGCCGATCTCATTAGTTATCGATTGCAGCACGATCGATTTATTTGTCGAGAAACAATTGCCGAATTACCGACACAATTCGGAAATTTCCAAATTTACGCCTACCGCAACGTTTTAGATGATTCCGAGCACGTTGCCATTGTTAAAGGTAATCCAGAGGAATTTGCGTCACAAACAGTAATGGTACGGATGCACTCGGAATGTTTAACTGGTGATGCTTTAGGTTCGCTGCGTTGTGATTGTCGAATGCAGTTACAAGCAGCTTTAAAAATGATTGAAAATGCTGGTAGTGGGGTGGTAGTTTACTTACGGCAAGAAGGCAGAGGAATTGGTTTAGTTAACAAGTTAAAAGCCTATTCTTTGCAAGATTTGGGATTAGATACTGTAGAAGCAAATGAAAGATTAGGTTTTCCGGCTGACTTGCGAAATTATGGAGTTGGGGCGCAAATTCTCAATGATTTAGGGGTGAAAAAAATTCGCCTGATTACGAATAATCCGCGGAAAATTGCCGGATTGAAAGGTTACGGTTTAGAGGTGGCGGAAAGAGTACCTCTACTGATTGAAGCGACTTCTTATAATTCTACTTATCTGGCGACGAAAGCTCAAAAGTTAGGTCATTTGCTGTTACAAACTTATTTGGTTACAGTAGCAGTTCAATGGCGAGGCGGATCTTCTATTCAAGAACGTTATGAACGTTTGGAGAAGTTACGCTTGATGGCTAGCCTTCATGATTTATTGTTACAGGAAGAAGCTAGACCTGTAACGATCGCGCTTTTCGGTCAACCTTATCTAACGGTTCATTTAGGTTTCGATCAACCTAAATTAGCATCGCCTGACTGGTATCAACAAGCAAGTCATCCTTACTTGGAAGCGATCGCCAAAATTCTTGATAGTATAGCTTCCTGGTCTGATTTAGAACGGTTAGATTTTCTGATTTCTTCTGGTAGCGATCCCTTGACTAGTTTGCAGGTAAATCTCAATCGTCAAAGCTTTTCCCTGAGTCAGTTACCTTCTTCTATCTGCAACCATTTGGAAACCCAAAAAATCTATAGTTTTGTTGCTGATACTTCTCCTGACGATTGTTTCATGATTTAAATTCAGGATTAATCGTAGCTAATTTAGGGGCGAGAATCTGGGAAATAGTTAATTATTTGGCCTATAGGCTATCTTTCCTAGACTCGCTCCTAAAATTTACTTATATCCTATCTGTGTGAAGTTACCGTAAATTTGCTGAGGGAAGTAGTAAAGATTAAGTAAAGTAGGTTATGTCAACCGCAAATTTTGGGATAATCGCTGTATAAACAAGAATAAGCTAATGGTGATGAGGCAAATTGAGAGGAGATCAAACTTCTAGAAAACTTATTCGGATCTAATCGCCTCAACACTCATAAATGTAATTGTTCTGGTAATTGGCAGAAATTACCTAAGTTCTTGTACCCAAAATTTTAGTAAATTCAATGGTCAGGTTATGAGTTTACAAAACATCTTAAATCAAGGCATTTGCAACGTGAAACAAGGGGATTACTCAGCAGCGATCGCCAATTTTAATCAGGTGCTTAATCTGGAACCTAATTATGTGGGATACTATAACCGAGGTCAAGCTTACTATTACTTGGGAGAATATCAAAGAGCATTAATTGATTTTGATTATGCTTTGCAACTAAACCCGGATTTTGCCAATGGCTACTTAAGCCGAGGTTTATTATATTTTGATTTAGAAGCGCCAGAGGAGGCGATCGCAGATTTTAGCCAAGCAATTAATTTAAATCCTGAATTAATTATTGCGTATATTAGTCGGGGTTTATCGCAGATTTATTTAGGAGAAATAGCCGCGGCTATTGCAGATTACGATCGAGCTTTAAAGATCGATCCGCAACAAGTACAGGCTTATAATAATCGGGGAATAGCACGTTGTTACTTGGGTGATTTTTCGGGTGCGATCGCGGATTTTGACCAAGCAATAGAAATCGATCCTAACTTTGTCGAAGCTTATAATAATCGGGGCAATACACTGCTACAATTAGGCGATCGAATAGGCGCAATGGCAGATTTAAAAAAAGCGGCGAACTTAGGACCTGATTTAGCCGCAGTTTACTATAATCGTGGTTTAGTGCGGCAGATGAATGGCGATCGTTCAGGAGCCATTGCTGATTATAATCAATCTTTAGATATTAACTTTACTGACGCAGAAACTTACAATAATCGCGGTAATATTTGCACTTTAATGGGAGATTATCCCGCAGCAATTGAAAACTATACGGAAGCGATCAAAATCAATCCCAAAAAAGCCAATGCGTTCTATAATCGGGCTTTAGCTTATTATTACCAAGGAGATTTTGCTAAAGCGATCGCAGATTTTAATCGCGCAATTATCCACAAACCTGATTATGCCGCAGCTTATAATAATCGAGGATTAGCTTTTCGGGTGCAAGGAAATATTCAAAAAGCACTAGAGGATTTTAACCAAGCTTTAAAGCAAAATCCTCAGTTAGCTGAAGCTTATGTTAGTCGGGGTTTAGCTCGTGCTGATTTAGGAGATAAATCAGGAGCAATTAAAGATTTTAATCACGCTTTAGAACTTAACCCGAATGATGCGAGAACCTATAACAATCGGGGATTTGTACATTATAGATCAGGCAATTCTAGCCAAGCAATTGTTGACTTTAATCAAGCTTTAAAACTAAATCCCAACTTAAATTCAGCTTACATTAATCGAGGATTGGCTCGGTTTGCGATCGGTGATAAACTCGGCGCATTAGAAGATGTAGATCTGGCATTGCGAACAGCTTAGGTAAGGGACTGGGGACTGGGGACTGGGGACTGGGGACTGGGGACTGGGGACTGGGGACACTTTTGAGTTTTCAGTTATCTCCCCTACTCCCCTGCTCCCCTGGTTGAAACTACGGTAAATCAGTACTTCCCATTAAGTACAAGTCGCACTCACGGGCGACACCTCGACCCTCGTTGAAAGCCCAAACTACAAGGCTTTGACCGCGACGACAGTCACCAGCGGCGAAAACACCGGGAATGCTGGTGTTATATTTACCGTAGTCGGCTTTAACGTTGCTGCGTGCGTCGCGTTCTAGCCCCAACGCATCCAGCAGCGGTTGTTCTGGCCCCAAAAAGCCCATTGCTAACAGAACGAGTTGGGCGGGAATTACTTTTTCTGTACCGGGGATGTGTTTGGGAATAAACTGACCTTTTTCGTTTTTCTCCCATTGCACCTGTACCGTATGAACGGCTTTCACATTGCCGTTTTCGTCGCCTTCAAACTTGGTCGCCGTAGTAGTATAAACACGGGGATCGTCACCAAATTTCGCCGCTGCTTCCTCTTGACCGTAGTCCATTTTATAAACTTTCGGCCATTCGGGCCAAGGGTTGTCAGCCGCACGTTCTGAGGGTGGCTTAGGTAAAATTTCCACTTGAACGAGACTGTTGCAGCCGTGACGAATGGAAGTTCCTACGCAGTCTGTTCCGGTGTCACCACCACCGATGATTACCACATCTTTACCTTCCGCAGTGATGAAGCCGCCATTTTGACTTTTGTTTAAAATTGCCTTGGTGTTAGCGGTGAGAAAGTCCATTGCGAAGTAAATACCTTTTAATTCGCGTCCTTCGATCGGCAAATCTCTAGGTTTAGTCGCCCCTGTACAAAGTATGACCGCATCAAATTCTTTGAGCAATTGCTCGGAAGTAATATCTTTGCCAACTTCGGTGTTGCAGACAAACTTCACGCCTTCATCTTCCAAGACTTTCAAGCGGCGCAGGACAACTTGCTCTTTGTCCAATTTCATGTTAGGAATTCCGTACATTAGCAGTCCGCCTGGACGATCGGCCCTTTCAAACACAGTCACCAAATGTCCAGCTTTGTTAAGTTGAGCAGCTGCGGAAAGTCCGGCTGGGCCCGATCCGACGATCGCAACCTTTTTCCCGGTACGCTTGGCTGGTGGATCTGCGGTGATCCAGCCTTCATCCCAGCCTTTTTCAGCGATCGAATACTCAATATTTTTAATCGTAACTGGTGGGTTACTAATGCCCAAAACACAAGCGCCTTCGCAGGGTGCAGGACAAACTCTTCCGGTAAATTCGGGGAAATTGTTAGTTTTGTGCAGGCGATCGAGTGCTTCTCGCCACAGACCGCGATAAACTAGATCGTTCCATTCTGGGATTAAGTTATTAATTGGACAACCACTTGCCATGCCACTAATAACAGTTCCCGTGTGGCAAAAAGGCACGCCGCAGTCCATACATCTTGCGCCTTGGGTGCGGAGTTTTTCCTCTGGCATTGGCAGGTGAAACTCGTCCCAGTTGCGAATGCGATCGATCGGTTCAACTTCCGATGCTACTTCCCGAAGAAATTCGATAAATCCTGTTGGTTTTCCCATTGTTTTTGTTCTCCAAATGCAAGTTTGTTAACTTTTTTTCGTTTAGATATAGTAATGCAGTTCACTGATTACTTTCTCATTTTTAACCATGCAAATATTTGTTCTACATCAATTTAGCCCGAAGTCGTGAGTGGCGAATTTTCGACATTGGTTTTTGAATAATTTTAACGCCAATATATTCACAAGCGGGTTTTGTTTCTAATAATTTAATAAACTCTTCTAAAGTGATGGCATTTGATGAGATTTGGGGCATTTAGCTAATAACTTCCTCTGGTTAACTTACGGTGTTATAGTTGGTTGGCAACAGGAAGTTTTAACTTTACCAGTGATTTTTGTAGTACACTAGGTTTAACGCTTAACCAAATTTGATTGCGATCGTCTTCCGTGTATCCAACCACAACCGCACCAACAGATGAGCTAATATCGGGATACATTTCAGGTGTCATCGATCCTGTATCCAGAAAATCAGTAATTTGAATAATTCCTCTTACCTTTTCGTCTCCAATATCGACAAAAACACCAAAAGGAGTATGAGCTTCAACTGTACCGTAGATTAATTTACCGAGTTGGTATTTAGATTTTATTTGGCTCCAAAACTGTTCATTCATAATCAATTATTGCTGTTTGAGTACTCTAGGAAACTGGTTTAAGATGGGAAACAGATTGTGAGGAATTGCTAGTTCAATATTTGGCCTACCCTGATAAGGTCTTTCGAGCAACTTAAAATTTTGGTCATAAGTTTGTTTGTAATAATTTTCTGGTAGTCCATAAGTTATTAACCTGCCATAAACTCGTATACTGGTGTTTCAATAATTCGTGATGGTTTTTCTTTTCCTCTAATCATTTGCTGAATACGTTGTACTGTTTCAGGAGAAAATAACTGTTCCCCAGTTTCCACACAAACTCGTGCTGGTACGTTTTCAATAATAAAAAATTTTCCCTCCATCTCTAGGGTATAATTAACTTTTTGTTCAACAAATGTTTCCTGCCAAGTATTATTATTCATTTCAATTTCTCCTTACTTTGAAATCCATCCATAAATTAGGATCTGGTTCATAAAGCGTAATTATTTTAACAATAGTACGAGATGGATAACTGCATTGAATATGCAAAGGTCTTTGTGTTTGAGTATATCCTAGAACTAAGCAGCTAGGGCCATATTTGTCATTAGGATAATCTTCAATAATGTCACCAGAGACAAACGCTTCTTGTACCTCCTTTATAGTGATGTTACGTATAATACTTTGATCGACAGCGTGTTTGGAAAACTCGTATAATCCTGATGCTATTTTCTGGCGAATTTCTTCTATCATGCAGTCTCATTTTATTTACTATATACTTCCCAGGCTGACTGGTAATCCTTGAATAAAATCTCTATAATACTCTTCATGTGAACCTCCAAAATTATCCATTGCTTCTTTAGTTAAATAACCACTACTTTTACCTGTATCGGTTCGAGTATTTTTTGGCAGAGGTTTTTTCCGGCTGCGATCGCCAAATCAGGATCGTCTGGTATGTTAGGAATACCTTCAATTTGGGAGATTTCTGAATAGAGAAATTCCCGCATAAAAAAGCTTTTGGAAAGTTGCACTCTCCCTAAATTATCTAAACTTTTGACGGTTTGCGGTTGTCTCATGTTAATTACAGAAAAACTTAGCTTTCTCAAGTTAATTACTCCCTCTTCTCTCTGCGTCCTCTGTGTCTCTGCGGTTCATTATGAAAGGAGTAATTAATCAATCGTAAAAACTTCTTCTTCTCTTTCTTCGTGTCCTTCGTGTCTTCGTGGTTAAAAAAAGATGTTTTTTTTGAACCGCAGAGACGCAGAGGACGCAGAGAGAAGAAAGAGGAGTTTATTATGGTGAGAATAAGATTTTTTTTGAACCACGTTCGCGTAGCGGTGCGTAGCACTTAGACACGAAGGACACGAAGGAAGAAGAAGAAAGAGATTTGGTAGTGGGTAATAGGTAGTTGGTTTTCCTACTACCTATTACCTATTACCAAAAAGTTAGCTTCCGCCTATCCGAGAAACGTCGCGGGCGTTTTCTTCAAAGGCTGCGGCTAATGCTTCGTCTCCGCTTAAGCCGGATTCAAATGCGCGTTTTAAGCATTCGAGGACTCGTTTGTAGTCGCGGGGCATGACTTTGACGAATTTGGATACCATTTCTTCCCATTTGTCAAGTACTTTGGCGGCTTTTTGGCTTCCGGTGTACTCGCGGTGTTTTTGGATCATTTGGTGGATGGTTTCGATATCCTCTAAGTCGAGGGGTTCGATGTCCGCCATTTGGGTGTTGCAGCGGGTGGCGAAGTCGCCTGTTTCGTCGAGGATGTAGGCTACTCCTCCACTCATTCCGGCTGCAAAGTTGCGTCCGGTTTTTCCTAAGACTACGACTTTTCCGCCTGTCATGTATTCGCAAGCGTGATCTCCGACTGCTTCGACGACGGTGTTTACGCCGGAGTTGCGGACGCAGAAGCGTTCGCCAGCTATACCGTTGATGTATGCTTCGCCTTTTGTTGCGCCGTAGAAGGCGACGTTTCCAATGATGATGTTTTCTTCGGGGACGAAGGTGGAGGTTTTCGGGGGATAAACGATGATTTTTCCACCGCTTAAGCCTTTTCCTAAGTAGTCGTTTGCGTCGCCTTCTAATTCTAAGGTTACGCCTTTGGGTACGAATGCGCCGAAGCTTTGTCCTGCACTTCCTTGGAAATGTAGGTGTACTGTGTCTTCTGGAAGTCCTTCCCAGTGGCGTTTGGTGATTTCGTTTCCTAAGATTGTTCCGACGACTCGGTTGATGTTTTTGATGGGTAGGGTGGCTTTGACTTTTTCGCCTTTTTCGATCGCATCACGACACAAATCCAGCAATACTGTTATATCAAGGGATTTGTCTAATCCGTGATCTTGGGGAATCTGGCAATAACGACCGACTTCCGGGCCGACTTCCGGTTGATATAAAATCTTGGAAAGGTCGATATTTTTGGCTTTCCAATGTTCGACGGCTTTTTTCGGTTCTAAAATATCGGTTCGTCCTACCATTTCGTTGAGGGTGCGGAAACCTAGTTGCGCCATTAGTTCCCGAACTTCTGTGGCGATGAACTTCATAAAGTTTACCGTATGTTCGGGGTCGCCTGTGAATGCTTGGCGTAACTGTGGGTTTTGGGTTGCAATCCCAGCGGGGCAGGTGTTAAGGTGACAAACACGCATCATGATACAACCGAGTGTTACCAGAGGTGCGGTTGCAAAACCGAATTCTTCTGCACCGAGTAAGGCTGCAATTACTACATCCCTTCCGGTTTTCATTTGTCCATCAGTTTCTACGGCGATGCGACTGCGTAAGTTGTTTAAAACTAGGGTTTGGTGAGTTTCCGCGAGTCCGAGTTCCCAAGGTAAACCTGCGTGTTTGATGGAGGTTTGCGGTGATGCGCCTGTTCCTCCGTCATAACCGGAGATTAACACAACGTCGGCGTGGGCTTTGGCTACACCTGCTGCGATCGTACCAACTCCAACTTCCGAAACTAATTTTACACTAATCCTCGCTTCCCGATTCCCATTCTTTAAATCGTGAATCAGTTCCGCCAAATCTTCAATCGAGTAAATGTCATGGTGAGGCGGTGGCGAAATTAAACCTACTCCGGGGGTTGAGTGGCGAACTTTGGCAATCCAAGGATACACTTTTCGTCCGGGTAATTGTCCACCTTCTCCAGGTTTCGCCCCTTGCGCCATTTTAATTTGTAATTCCCGCGCTTGGGAAAGATACAAACTCGTTACGCCAAAACGTCCTGATGCTACTTGTTTGATTGCACTATTCTTGGAGTCGCCTTGTTCGTTTGTCCAAGTGTAACGTTCTGGGTCTTCGCCGCCTTCTCCTGTGTTAGACTTGCCTCCAATGCGATTCATGGCAATAGCAAGACTTTCATGGGCTTCTTTGGAAATTGAACCGTAACTCATTGCGCCTGTTTTGAAGCGTTTCATGATTGCTTCGATTGGTTCAACTTCTTCGATAGGTACTGGTTGACGTTCTTTGAATTCTAACAATCCGCGCAAGGTGAAATGTTTTTTCCCTTGTTCGTTTACCAGTTTGGCGTATTGTTTGAAGGTTTCGTAGTTTCCGGTACGAACTGCTTTTTGTAAGGTGTGAATTGTTTCGGGACTAAATAAGTGCGCTTCGCCTTCTTTGCGCCATTGATATTCGCCACCAACATCGAGGGTGTGTCCGTTGACTTCGCGATCGGGAAAGGCATGAGAATGTCGTAAAATTGCTTCTTGAGCAATAACTTCTAAATCTGCGCCTTCAATCCGCGATGCTGTCCAAGTAAAATATTTGTCGATGACTGCTTTGTTCAATCCAATGGCTTCAAAAATCTGGGCACCGCGATAACTTTGAATGGTGGAAATCCCAATCTTGGAAGCGACTTTGATTACACCTTTGGTTGCTGATTTGATGTAATTCTTACAAGCGGTTTTGTAATCAACGTTGAGGATTAATCCTTCGTTAATCATATCTGCGATCGTCTCAAATGCAAGATATGGATTAATCGCGCCGCAACCGTAACCAATTAAAGTTGCATAATGATGCACTTCGCGAGGTTCACCTGATTCTAAAACTAATCCGACTCTGGTGCGCGTACCTTCGCGAATCAAGTGGTGATGTAAACCGGAAACTGCTAAAAGTGCAGGAATCGGAGCATTATCTTTGTCGATTTCTCGATCGCTCAAAATAATTATACTCACACCATCTGCGATCGCAGCATCCGCTTTTTGGAAAATCTCTTCCATCGCGCTTGACAATCCCTTGACTCCCGCTTTGGGATCGAACAAAATTGGCAAAGTGATCGACTTGAATCCACCTTCATTAATATATTTGAGTTTCGCCAAATCTTCATCACTCAAAATTGGGCTTTTCAACTCAATCAAATGACAGCTTTCGGGAACTGGTTTGAGTAAATTTCTCTCTGCACCGATCGTAGTTTCTGCCGATGTGATAATCTCTTCTCTGATGGAATCGATCGGCGGATTTGTCACTTGAGCAAATAATTGCTTAAAGTAATCGTAGAGTATTTTTGGTCGATCGCTCAATACCGCCAAAGGTGTATCCGCACCCATCGCGCCAACTGCTTCCACTCCATCTCTCGCCATCGGCGTTAACAGCAACCGCAACTCTTCAAAGGTGTAACCAAATGCGGTTTGTCTTTGGATTAGGTTGGGGACTGGGGACTGGGGACTGGGGACTGGGGACTGGGGAGTTTCCAGTTTCGCCAGTTCTACCATATTATCCTTAATCCATTCGGCGTAAGGATGTTCGCTGACAATTTTGTTTTTGATTTCCTCGTCGGCGATGATTCTTCCTTCTTCCATGTTGACGAGGAACATTCTTCCCGGTTCTAAGCGACCTTTCAAAGCTACCCTTTCTGGTTCAATGGGTAATACTCCGGCTTCTGATGCCATAATTACTAAGTCGTCTTTGGTGACATAGTAACGAGAAGGACGTAAACCGTTGCGATCGAGCACTGCTCCCATCATCGTACCATCAGTGAAGGCGATCGAAGCCGGACCATCCCAAGGTTCCATCAAGCAAGAATGATATTTGTAAAACGCCTTTTTCTCTGGACTCATTGATTCATGCGCCGTCCAAGGTTCTGGTATCATCATCATTACCGCATGAGGTAAGGAACGTCCCGCCAAAACCATTAATTCCAAGGCGTTATCGAAAATCAGCGAGTCACTTCCATCTATATTAATAACTGGCTTGATCTTCTTAATGTCATCGCCAAACAATTCCGACTCAAACAAAGATTGTCTAGCGTGCATCCAGTTAATGTTACCCCGCAATGTGTTGATTTCGCCGTTGTGGGCGATGTAGCGGTAGGGGTGTGCGCGTTCCCAACTGGGGAAAGTGTTAGTACTGAAGCGTGAGTGAACTAACGCCAAGGCACTTTCGAGATCGGGATCGTGCAAATCGGGGTAATATTGTCCTACTTGCACGGGCATCAACATTCCCTTGTAGACGATCGTCCGCGAAGATAAACTGCAAGGATACCACATTGGATCGATGTCAGTTGCCCGAATCGCTACATGAGTACGTTTGCGAATCACATACAATTTTCTCTCAAATGCGGCATCATCCAGATCGGCGGAACGTTGGATGAACACCTGTTGCATGGAAGGTTCGCTAGACTTGGCAGTATTCCCCAATGAAGAGTTATCTGTGGGTACGTCGCGCCAACCAAGTACTTTTTGTCCTTCTTCGGCGACAATAGCGGTAAAAGTTTCTCGACCTTTTTGCCGAACTGCTGGGTCTGGAGAACAATATATCATCCCGACTCCATATTGTCCCGGTTCTGGCAAGGTAAATCCTTCTGCTGCTGTGACTTTCTGCAAAAACTTATGCGGTACTTGCATTAAAATACCTGCGCCGTCTCCAGTGTTTGCTTCACAACCGCAAGCGCCTCGGTGATCTAAGTTTAAAAGAATTGTTAATCCTTGTTCGACAATTTCGTGAGATTTCTTGCCCTTTTGATGGACAATGAAACCTACACCGCAAGCGTCATGTTCAAATTGCGGATCGTATAAGCCTTGTGTTTGAGGTACTGTGTTATTGTTCATCATTGATTGCGTATAGAGTGCGTTGTATGTCATCCGTCGTCTGGGAAGGACTGAGATGTTGTAATGACAAGACTTATTCATATAAAATCTTGCCTATTTGCTGAATAAGGAACAAATCAAACTTTTCTAAAAGCTTTATCCAATAAGCGTTTTGTGGAATTATATCGCACTTGATTGTCGCTTTGTCATTGTCATGATTTGTTCAGTTTATCTATTGGGATAGACTCTTTGAGCAATATTGGCAAGGTTAGCAAATACAATGGCGGCGATGATATTAGTGTTGGATAGTAATTTACTACTAAAGTTCTCTTGTTTCATGCGGAAAGTGGGAATTTGTTAACGATAGCTATGATGGATTTTCTAACGAGGCTGGCTCTAAAGTGCCAGTTCTTAAGGAAAGTTTTAGCTAGTCTGGAAATTGTACAGGTAAATTAGATTCTGTGAACCAATTTGTTAATCAGATTTATACAACTTTAAGTAATTAAATATTTGGATTAACGGTTTGCTACTAAACTGTAACTTATGATGCTGAAAATTGGGGAATTTATCTTTTGGTTCTCTATTTAAAGCTCTTCTTCTCAGCTATAAATAAACTGGAAGTTGGCGTTACTGTTTTTTTATAGCTGTACCGTACCCGACAATAAACTGATACCTCGATCGTTATCCCCGGATAATCAATCTTAACAGAAATTCTCCGTTTTGCTGGTTTACTCAGTCATTCTATTGCGGGGAAAATGTCAGCAATCTCTGACTTGGAAATGAGCATTTTTAAATTTTGATTGCAGGTTTTATACTTTAGCAAAAAACTAGAGGGTGGCTGGGAATTAAAACCCATATTTTTGGATTTGCTGAGTTAGGTATTTTTGGGGGTCGGTGGGATCGAACCATTCATATTTTAGTTTTTCGTAGCGCATAATTAATGTCGGTGGGGTTTGACCGAGTTGTTTTGCTAGTTGTCGCGCCAGTCCGGTCATAAATACTTCGTCGGCGATCGCTTCATCTGTTTCATGATAACTTGGTAATAGTTTCCATCTCCTTAATTGTGAAGTAATCCAATAGGAAAAGCTTTTCCAAGGATAAGGATCGAAGTCAATTCTTTGGGGAATGTGGCGGGAATTTCCTAATCCATCTTCAAAGTCTCCCGTGAGGATTTCTTCTAAAATCTTTTCCGGTGTATTGAGATATTTTTCCTTTGCGATCGCTTTTGCTATTTCCCGCCGATTATTAGGATTCCTCGCATAATTTGCGCCATCAATTATCGCTTTGTTAACTGCTCGAAATGTGCTGGGATGTTCTTTTATCCAACTATCAGATGCAGCAAAGGCGCAGCAGGGATGTCCCGACCAAAGTTCCTGGGTTAACAGATGAATAAATCCTATTTTTTGCTGCACTGCTATTTGATTAAAAGGTTCGGCAACAATCATGGCATCTATTAACCCTGTTTTCAGCCTATCTAACATTTCTGCTGGGGGCAAAGTTACTACTTCTACATCTTTGTCTGGGTTAATTTTACCAGTTGCTAAGTAATAACGCAATAGCAAATTGTGCATTGAATAAACAAAAGGAATAGCAATGCGAAAACCTTTGAAATCTTCTGGGTTTTTCACTTTATTTTTATGTTTCATGGCAACAGTAATTGCATTGCCGTTGGTGTTTTCAATACTAGCTAATTTAATTGGTATTGCTGGCGATCCTAATCCTAAAGTCATGGCGATCGGCATGGGGGAAAGTGTATGATAGGCATCTAGTTCTCCGGCGATCGCAGAATCTCTAACTTGTGCCCAACTATTCATTTTTACTAGCTCGACTTTCAGCCCATATTTATCATAAAATCCCAAAGGATCTGACATAATAATCGGAGTGGCGCAAGTAATGGGAATAAATCCAATTTTCAGGTGTTTTTTTTCTAATGTAGTGGCTGTTTCCGCCTCATTTGTTATTTCTGGTGCAGGAGTACAATTAGCCAGAGTAACTAAAGCGGCTCCAATTAAAACTTGTTGCAAAAAACGCCGCCGACTAAAGGCTTGATGTTGCATTGTATCCTGTAACAATTCCTTCGATTTCCCACCAAATGCCGCTGATAATATAGCATCAATGCCACCTGCTTGAGCAATTAAATCTTTGGCTAATTGGGATATTTTCCCCTGAGTTAAAGATGTTCGATCTAAGGCAATTATCATGTCTTGCTGAGTAATTTGCTCGGCAACTTTGAGAGAATTTGCCTTAATCACACCCATTTGGATATAATCATTTACAAGTTCTAAGGGATCGATCGGGAAATCTGAGAAAACTTGGTGATTAATTGGGAGATGAAATTTGCCACATTGAGAACATTTAATTAAAGGTTTTGAGTTATAAATACTTTTCATTGTCTTTACCAATTATTGAGGCAATTAAACTAGTGCTTGGAGATTTTGCAAAGCTTGATTAAGTTTTTGGCTACCTTCTCGTACTTGCGCCACGCCGCTAACATTTTCTTGTGCTGCTTGATTAATTTGATTCATTGCAGTTACAACTTGTTTAATCGCACTTGCTTGTTCTGTAACATTTAAAGAAAGTTGTTGATTATTATCTACTACTGTTTCTACTGCGTCGGTAACTCCGGTAAGAGTTGTTGCCATTTCTTGAGCAATTATTACTCCTTCTTCTACGGTTTTAGTTCCGGTTTTTGTGACTAAAACTGTAGATTGAATTTCCTGGCGAATTGCGTTTAATAAGGCATCAACTTCCGCAGTAGATTTTTTACTTCGATCGGCTAAACGACGAATTTCTTGAGCAACAACTGCAAAACCTTTCCCTTGTTCTCCTGCACGTACCGCTTCAATTGCAGCATTCAAAGCTAACATATTTGTTTGTGTGGCTATTTCACTAACTAAGCGAATAATTGTTTCAATTTGGCTAGAATTATCGGTTAATTTAATAGTATGTTCGGCAATTTCCCCAACTTTGGTTTTTAAGGTTGCCATTTTTGTGAGGGTGCGTTCGACTGCTTGGGTTCCTGTTTGGGAAAGTCTTAATGCTTGACTTGCAGCTAAGGCGGAATTTTCTGCTTGTTCTTTGGCGTAACGCAAAGAAGTGTTTAATTGATCGAGAGAATTGGTAGTTTCATTTACCGAACTAGCTTGTTGAATGCTGTTGCGTTCTTGTTGTGTCATTGTTGCAGCAATTTCTGCGGAAGAGGAAGCAATGGCGCTAGTTTCTTGGTTCATTTGTCGGCTAATTGCACTAGAAATTTTGATAGCGAAAGCGATCGCTAATAAAGTAGAAATTCCCGTTAAACCAAAAACAACTGTAGTCAATAAATTTAAAGCATTTTCTTGGGCTTTTTTTTGCTCGGCTAAGTTTTTCTGTTCTTGAAGTTCAAAGTTTCGCACTAATTCGCTGAGATTTGCGGTTAAAGCTTGAACTTTTCCTTCTCCCCAAATTTGTTGTGCTTTTTCTGGTTTCTTTAATTCAATATAAGAAATTAGTCGGCGGTAAAATTCATTCATGCGATCGCCAACTTCAATAATTTGATTTAAATTTTCCCGTTGGCGAGTATCTGTAATTAATTGCCGGATTTTTTCCGACTGTTCATAAAATGCAGTATCCCATTTTTCATAAGCTGCTAACTCAGATTTATTTCTTTTAATTAAATATCCTCTAGCCGACTTTTCCATTGATGATATACTAAAAGCTAAATCTTTTACATGACTAATATTTTCATGAAATAAACTCAATCTTTGAGATTGATTTTTTACTTGGACAACGCCTTGAAAATAAACAATAATGGCGCTAATAATAGAAAGAAAAATAGGAATTGAATAACCTCTTAGTATTTTGGTTCTTAGCCGACTCTTATGAAAAAAGAGTTGTTTATAAAGCTTAAAAGTATACATGGCTTTGATTGCCTCAAGAGGTGAAACTTACGCTGGTTTTTTCCAAATTTCCTTAATTAAACAGATGCAACCTTAACTTTTCAAGTTAAGCAGCTGAATAGAATCTTTTAATATTGTTCTACTGCTTGCGGGGAGTCCGATCCAACTATGTGTTAGATTAACTAGCTTAATACTTTTTTAGCAGTAATTGTGACTAATTATGGTTTTTTTAGTAAAAGTTTAATTTTCTAGAAATATGAATATATAAATTTATTCAGGATTATTCAGTATCATTAACTACTCTTGATTAAGTGAATTCCTTAAGAATTGTTGCAAGAATTATCCTTAATTTAATCAGTAATCTGCTAAATCGTGGCACTAATGCCAAATAACATCGTCGAAGATATTAAAGGCTGTAATTTGGAAACTAGGTGATTATGAAATCTCTATACTTTTGTGCCGTTTTATTGACTTTACCCGTTAGTTGGTTGGCAAGCGATTCTCTGTTAGCTAATCAAAGTTACGCTAATCACAATATATCAGGAAAAAATTCCGTAATTTCCCAAACTCCGGCTAGAGGGGAAAGTTTTATTGTCAACGGAACTGAACCTTTTTGGAATGTAACTGTTAACCGCAATGGCATAGTTTATTCATCACCGGAAGTAAGTAAACGAAATTATCCTTATGTTACACCAATGAAAGCAGAAGGTCGTCCTGCCGATCTGGTAAGAGTTTACCAACTTAGAGGACAACCAAATGGTACGTTAATTATTAAAAAAGCCGAATCTTGTAGCGATGGAATGTCAGATAATATCTATCCCTACGAGGCGACTTTGATTTTAGGTAATCGGGTGTTGGAAGGTTGTGCGTCAAGGAAATAATCCAAAGTAAAAGTTTTGTTTACGCTTCTTCCGTTGCTTGTTGTGATTTATCAGCTACTCTGGGATTCAGAGGAGAACTTGGCCTAAGTTCTTCCTCTTCTGCATCGGTTCTGTAACCGGATTCTGGTTGATAATATTGTGGAGTTCGATCCATTTCTGGGTTGGTGTCAGTAGGTGATTGGCTGGAAGATTGGTTTTTTTCTTGGTTCATGATTTTGTTGTTTGGTAATTAGCGATCGATCGCCTTCATGATAAAAAACTCCAGCTTTTTCTACCTCTGACTAAAGAGAGGTAAAGAGAGATTAAAGCTAGCTTAACAACTCTCTTTTAAGAAGGTAAATCGGTAGTTTCACCGAAGTTACCCGAAGGAAAATTTACCACTATTTAATTTTAGTCTTCCATCCAAAATTCGTGATAAATACGATATTGAGGACTGCTAAAGAACCCAGTGCTTAAGCAGACTTCAATAATTTGTGGATTGATCGCTGCATCCAATAATCTAAGGCAGTTTAAGAGAGTATCATTGTAACGGCGATCGCCTTGAACAACAATCCAATTATCGTCTAAGTTAAACATAACGTCTCTTCCTAATCTCTACTTTTATATTGCCCATTCTTATGGTTAATATCAACGTACCTAATTTACAATTAACAACTCTTAAGAGAGATTCTCAGTATTGCTAGTTTTTGTGATGCCAAGTAATGGTTAAAGTTTCGGGACTGTTTGGTTTTGGTGCTGTTAGCAGTTCTAATGCCAAACCGCATTACTTAATATTTTTAATCTGTGTTTACATTTGGTAAATTAACTACTTATATTAAATCGTTCAATTAACTTCTATAAATAATTAATACTTAGTTAATAAAATTATTGCCAAAGTGATGGCTATAAATTTACTTTGAAAGAGTTGATTGTTAACCTATTGATTCTAGGTTTTGTTGAGCAAGTTGTGCAATAAGTATTAACTATAATTGTCGATCGTCTTCACGAAAGTACCAAAAATAGATGGCGTGATTGCCAAGATTACCGCCCAGAAAGTCTGAAAAAATATGAACAACAATTAAACGATTGGTGTCAAAATAATCGTTGTATTTAACAGTAATTTCTATTTCGAGACTTACGCAACTGACATAATTAGTAGGGTGCCAATCAAATTTATTGATGCACCCTACAAGTTATCACTATGAGTATGGGAAAGCCAGATTAGTCAGGAAATTCGTAAAAAGTTAAACATATTCCCGCTAAATCAATTACAGTAAATTCTTTTGGTCCCCAAGGTTTCGTTTCTAGTTTGCCGTTGGGATGGATCGCATCGCCACCTTTGCTTTCTAGCTCTTGGTAAAGTTGTTCAATCCCTGCTACTTGCAAACGAAGAGATATTTCTTTGGCTAAGTCATGGTAATCGCTTTTGACTAAAAAAATCTCGGCATTGTCACGTTTGACTATTGCCATTCTCACGGGATTACCTTCTTGATGAATGGTGGTAAATCCGAGTTTTTCTTCATAAAATTTAATGGCTTTTTCTAAGTCATCGCCTGCGGGAATCAGTGGGCTAATCCTGCCAATTTGAGGACGATCGTTCATAGCTGCAATATTACTGAGTTTTACTTACGTTAATTATAGAGATAAATTCTTAAGTTTTGATTAATTTATTAGGCGATCGCTACTTAGCTTTTTCTATAAATTAAATAAATGCTATTACTCCGATTCATAGAGAAAATTACATGAATTGAAGGTAAATTTTGTCATGGCTATCTGGGTAATATAAATGATGGATAGTGATAGTAAAGCTGTAATCAGCAATGACAAAAATTGTATTTTAAATGAAATTTTTGCATTGGTTCTAATCAGTTGTAAAAGTTAACTTTGCTCAATAAAACTTCTCAAAAATTTACAGTATTTACCTAGCTAAAAATATCTTTAGCACTCAAATAGAGGTTTAGAAAAATGGGTACGGCATTTTTTAATAAATTTCAAAACAAGCTAAGTTTTCTATTAGCGATCGGACTAGTTGTTCCCACTGTAATTGTCAGTACTTACAGTATTAATTCTTCAAGCCGAGAACTAACATCTTTAATTTCAGGGCAGATGAAATTGCAAGGAGAAAACAGTAAAAAATCAATTAATCAATTAATAGATATTAGCAAAGCAGATGTGCTTTATTTAAGTCAGACTCCACCCATTCAAGGAATTGTTAGAGCTAAAGAAAATAAGGGAATCGATCCGCAAGATAAATCTACATATCCAGAATGGGTAAAACGACTTAATATTATTTTTGTTTCTTTTTTGGAAGCTAGACCTTATTATTACCAAATAAAATATTTAGATCAAAACGGTAATGAATTAGTTAGAGTCAATTCCAAGTCTGGTTCAGTAGAAGTTGTGCAAGGTTCTCAACTACAAAATAAATTGAACACCGAATACTTTAGAGAGGCAATAAAATTACGTCGAGGAGAAGTTTATATTTCTACAATCAATTTGAACCGAGAAAATGGCAGAATTGAAACTCCATTTATCCCAGTTATTAGATTTGCTACTCCTATCTACAATGGTAAAGGGCAAAAAAGAGGTCTTGTAGTTGCTAATCTGTTAGCGAATCATTTATTTGAAACTGGAAAAAATGATGATTTAAAAAATAATTTCCGACAGCAATTTTTTGCGGTAAATAATGATGGATATTATTTGTACCATCCAGATGAAAATAAAACTTGGGGATTTGAACTAAATAAAGATACTACTCTGAAGCGAGACTATCCTCCTGAAGTAGCTAACGAAATTTTATCTGGGAAAAATGGCTTAACCGATAAAGCAACAAACTCTTTAATTAATTATCAGACATTTTTACCCGATCCGCAAAACAAAGATAGTGCTTTTGCTTTGATTTACGAAACTCCCAAAACAGCTGTTTACTCTTCTATTGATAGTTTTAAATTTTTTGCTTTCATTGTCTCAGTCTTATCCCTCTTAATTGGTTTATTGGTTGGAGTTTTAATTCTGCGTGGCTTAGTTAAATCGATTCAAGAAATGGTGGGAACTGTGTCTTCTTTTTCTACTCAGCTTTCATCTACGGTTATGGAACAAGAAAGAATGGCAAGTCAACAATCATCTTCAGTGCAACAAACAACAACCACTATGGATGAATTGAGTGTTTCCTCTCGTCAGTCAGCGGAACAAGCGGAATCGGCTGCTTTTGGCGCAAAGGAAAGTTTACTACGAATCGATCAAGGAACTAACGCTGTTCAACGAGTTCTAGAAGAGATGAATAATCTGAAACAAAGGGTTGAGGAAATTGCGGAAAACGCTGTTCATTTGGGACAACAAACAAATCAAATTGGTAATGTTTCTGATGTGGTGATCTCTTTAGCAAATCAAACTAATATGTTAGCGTTAAATGCTGCGGTCGAAGCAGTACGAGCCGGAGAACATGGTAAAGGTTTCTCAGTTGTCGCTTCGGAAATTCGCAAATTAGCAGATGAAAGTGGCAAGTCGGCTCAACAAATTACCGCTTTGGTTAAGGAAATTCAAACTGCAATTCATTTAATGGTTGGCGTAGCTGAAGCTGGTACAAAAAATGTGGATTTAGGTGTGGAAATTTCTCACAATATGGCGAGAATTTTCGCTGATATTGCTCAATCAGTAGAAAAGATTGTTGACAATAGTCAAGCGATCGCACTAACTTACAAGCAGCAAGCGATCGCTACCCAACAAGTAACAGAAGCGATGAGTCACCTCACCCAAGGTGCAAACGAAACCGCAAAAGGTATTTCCCAAACCAAACAAGGTACTCAAGAACTCAACCAAGTTGTTTTCAAATTAAGCGAAACTATTTAATCCTCCAATAACAGGTATATTGTTGCGCTTTATCGCTCTGATTCCCGTTGATACAAAAGTGCTAAAGCACAACAACGTACTGAGGGACTCTTGCTTTTAGATTTATTAACGTATATAATAACGGATGTTCGATATAAATTAAATTTTTCCGCAATCTTGTTAGTTAATTATGTAGATTTATACTGTATAACTAACAAGCGAGATCCTTTTATTTACTGTGTCTTATGCCAAAAATTGTTGACCACGAACTATACCGTAGAGAACTGTTAGATAAATGTTTTGATTTGTTTGCAGAAAAGGGCTATGCCTCGATTACGATGCGACAAATTGCCGATGGGTTAGGAGTTTCAACTGGGACTTTGTATCATTATTTTCCCAGCAAAAAAGCTTTATATGAGCAGTTAGTAGAAGAAATTAATCGACAGGCTTTATTGAAAGTAGCGGCTGAATTAGAAGGAACTCAAACACTGCAAGAGCGCATAGAAGCTTGTGGAAGATTCTTACAGAAAAATGAAGATTATTTTATCAAACAAACCTTTATTATGATTGATTTTTGTCAAAGTAGTGACCATCACGAAAATAAAGGTAATGCTGTATTTAAAGTAACTATTGAGCGTTGTTTGCAAGCAGTTTGTGAGCTTTTAGGCTTTGAAGATCGAGGATTAGCTGCTTTTATTATGACACATATTGACGGTTTGTTACTTCAGAAAATTTGGATGAAAGAAGAAATTTCAATTGCGGAACAGTTTAAAATTTTAGGACGAATGCTTACGTTGTATTTAGAAAATAAATACTTACATCATGAGGAAAAACCATGAATATAAACTTCCCATCTAAATCAACAAATCAGTGGTTAATTGGATTAATAATTGCTGCTACTGCGGCGACTGGGGGAATTATTTATTATGCAATTTCTGAGTCTGGTGTTATCAGTCAAAAGACTTCTACTCCCAGTGTAGTAACTACGCCAGTTGTGAGAAAAGTAACAGCTTTAGGAAGATTAGAACCAGAAGCGGAAATAATTAAATTGTCTGCGCCTTTGTCATTGGATGGCGATCGCATTGGCGAATTGTTGGTTAAAGAAGGCGATCGCGTAGAAGCTGGACAAGTAATAGCAATTTTGGATTCGAGAGCACGTTTACAAAGTTCTTTACAACAAGCGCAAGAACAAGTAAAAGTTGCTCAAGCGAAGTTAGCGCAAGTAAAAGCTGGTGCTAAAAGTGGAGAAATTCAAGCCCAACAAGCAACTGTGGAACGTTTACAAGCACAATTAGAAGGAGATAAAGCGGCGCAATTACAAGCGATCGCACGCATAGAAGCGCAATGGTCAGGGGAAAAATTAGCCCAAACAGCTACTATTAGAAAATTAGAAGCAGAACTGAATAATGCAGAAGCAGAATTGCGCCGTTATCAACAGTTATTTTCTCAAGGTGCGATTTCTAATTCTTTGTTTGATAGCAAACGTTTAAGTGTAGAAACTACGCGCCAACAATTGAACGAAGCTAGGGCGAATTTAGAGAGAATTAATACTACTAATAGTAAGCAATTACGGGAAGCCAATGTAATTTTAGATCGGATTAATGCTACTGGTAATAAACAAATTCGGGAAGCGCAAGCTACGCTAACCCAAATTGCGGAAGTTCGTCCCGTTGATGTGGAAGCAGCACAAAGCGAAGTTGATAATGCGATCGCCTCTGTAAAACGAGCCCAAACTGATTTAAACTTAGCTTTTATTCGCGCACCAATTACGGGTGTAATTTTAAAAGTTCACTCTCGACCGGGAGAAAAGATAGATAGTTCAGGAGTTGTGGAATTAGCACAAACCGATCGAATGATGGCGATCGCAGAAGTCTATCAAACCGATATTGGCAAAGTTAAAATCGGGCAAAAAGCGACTGTAACCAGCCAAAGTTTTTCCGGTGAATTAACTGGATTTGTAGAGCGAATTGGTTTACAAGTCGAACGACAAAATGTGTTTAGCAATCAACCCGGAGAAAACTTAGACCGCAGAGTAGTCGAAGTAAAAATTCGCTTAACTCCTGAAGATAGTCAGCGAGTTTCAGGTTTGACAAATTTACAAGTTCAGACAGCAATTGAACAGTAAATTACTGTTAGCTTTTTTTATAACGGATGACCAATATAAAATTTTGGGAACCACAACAATCCCAATCACTAGTCCCCAATCCCCAAAAATCTATGTTTCCCAAATTATTTCGCAAAACTCCCTTAGCATGGCGACAGCTAATGAAAGAAAAAGTCCGATTAGCTGTTGCAGTTGCAGGTATCGGCTTTGCAGATATGTTGATATTTATTCAGATGGGATTTGAAGGAGCATTATTTAATGCAGCAGTCAAACCCCATCGCAATCTGCAAGCTGATTTAGTATTAATTAATCCTCAATTCCAAACCCTGTTTTCCGTCAAGAGTTTTTCCAGAGAAAGACTCTATCAAACATTAGGTTATGACGGAGTAAAATCTGTCAGTTACGTTTACATTTCTACCGGACAATGGCGCAATCCTGAAACTCGCTTAGATCGAGCAATTTTAGTTTGGGGAGTCGATCCGGCATCACCAGCATTTAAGTTTCCCGAAGTGCAAGCAAATCTTGATAGTTTGAAGCAATTAAATAACGTATTGTTCGATCGCGCAGGTCGCCCCGAGTACGGAGTTGTGGAAACTTTTGATAAAACCGGAAATTTCAGCACCGAATTAAACGGGAAAGCGATTCAAGTAACTAATTTATTTACCAATGGGGCATCTTTTGCAGCAGATGGAAATGTAATTGCAAGTGATTCTACCTTTTTGACATTGTTTCCCGATCGCAAACCAGAAAATATCGAAGTAGGATTAATTCACCTAAAACCTGATGCAAACTTAACCCAAGTGCAAGCGCAATTGAAAGCAGGTTTACCCAAAGATGTTTTAGTACTTACTCCTGAAGAATTCGCCCAAATTGAACAAACTTACTGGGCAAATGGTACAGGAATCGGCTTTATTTTCGGGCTAGGCGTAGGGGTAGGATTTATTGTAGGAATCGTCATTGTTTACCAAATTCTCTACTCTGATGTATCCGATCATTTGCCCGAATATGCAACTTTAAAAGCAATGGGATACACCGATAAATATTTGTTATTCGTGTTAATTCAAGAGTCGTTAATTTTAGCAGTGTTGGGCTTTTTGCCGGGATTCTTTCTTTCCTTTGGCTTATATCAACTTGCTTATAGTGCCACACTTTTACCGATTGAAATGACAATTGAGCGAGGTAGTACTGTTTTTTTGATGACAGTTGTCATGTGTGTTGGTTCGGGTGCGATCGCAATGCGAAAGCTCCGTTCTGCTGACCCTGCTGATGTGTTTTAAAACGGAAAAAATTAACCATGCAAAACTTGACTCTTACCAATCAATCAGTCAAAGATATTACAACCAAACCTGTAATTTCTGTGAACAAACTTAACCATTATTTTGGTAAAGGTTCCTTACGGAAACAAGTATTATTTGATATTAACCTACAAATTAATGCAGGAGAAATTGTACTTTTAACAGGGCCATCAGGTTCAGGAAAAACCACATTATTAACGCTTTTAGGCGGTTTACGTTCTGCGGAAGAAGGAAGTTTAAAAATTTTAGGTCAAGAGATGGCTGGCGCGAGTAAAAACCAATTAACCAAAGTGCGTTGCCAAATTGGGTATATTTTCCAAGCTCATAACTTGATGAAATTTTTAACAGCAAAAGAAAACGTGCGGATGTCTTTAGAATTGCATGATGAAAAGTTGAAACAAGACATGGACGCGATCGCAATTTCCATGTTAGAAAAAGTTGGTTTAGGAGATAGAGTTAACTATTACGCTGAAAATTTGTCAGGGGGACAAAAGCAAAGAGTTGCGATCGCCAGAGCATTAGTTAGCCATCCCAAAATAGTTTTAGCAGACGAACCTACAGCCGCCCTTGATAAAAAATCTGGGCGCGATGTTGTAGAATTAATGTATAAATTAGCCAAAGAACAAGGGATAACAATTTTGTTAGTTACCCACGATAATCGGATTTTAGATATTGCCGATCGTATCCTTTACATGGAAGATGGTTGTTTAGTTGACGACGGCATTGATGTAACTACCAAAATGCACTAATGCAACATTCAAAAAGGTACGTTGTTGCGTTTTAGCGATCTGATCTGGCGCTGAAGCGCAACAACTTACCTATAACAATTTATCTCTCTTCAGGTGGTAAGAAATCATAAAGAATTTCATCAGGTTCATCTTCTATAAAATCATCATCATCATCTACATTTGTTTGAACTTTTGGCAGCTTTACTAAAGAGTTTGGTTGCTGATTTTTTATTAAAATAGTAAGTTCTGCTAATTGCCTTTTCAGCATTGTTACCTCCACTTCTAAAGCATTGAGGCGACTGTCATCAGTGTTAGCATTTTCACCCAAGTATTGCGCCAAAGCTTCATAAATAATTTTGCTTGTTTGTGTCTTCCTTTCTTTCGCTAAAAGTTCTATTTTTGCTTCCCACTCTTGAGGAATTTTACAACTGACTTTAATTTTCTCTCCCATTGTTCACCTTACCATTATTTAGCTTTTCTATATCTTATGGCAATTAGCTATTTCTGGCTAACTGTTTGATTTCTGGGCGTTGAGCTTCTTTTGCCATTGCGATCGCACCTAAAAACAGCAATTGTATTAGTAATCACAACCAAACTAAATCATCAGACAATCATGAAATTAAGATGAAATCCTCGTCATTCACTAGGAAGAAATTTGATTAGTTCTCTAGAAAGAAGAAATACCCTAATTAACTCTCTAACGTTAAGTCAAGAGGCTTATATGTCGATAATTTAGCGCAATTTTCAGTAATTAGAAAGGAGAAAATTTCTCATGGCTCATCAACAACATAAGACAGTTATAGATGCTGCTGTTCACTGTGCTTACGAATGTGAACATTGTGAAGATGCTTGTTTGGGTAATATGCCCGAATGTGCGCGTTTATGTCGTGACTGTGGAGAAATTTGCTGGACTTCTGCTGCATTCATTAGTCGTGGATCGCGTTTTATTCCGCAAATTGTTCAGTCTTGCATTGCAATCTGTGAAGCCTGTGCTAAAGAATGTGAAAAGCACAATTCAGATCACTGCCAAAGCTGTGCTCAAGCTTGTCGGCGTGCTATCGAAGAATACCGCAAAGTCGCCAGCATTGCAGGTGTAGCTTAAATTTTAGTAAAGATTTTGTAGGGTAGGCATCTTGCCTGCCTAATTTCATCTTGCCTGCCCAATCTATTTATATTGATTTTTTAACAAAATACTCAAAAAAATTGAATTAAACTCTTGACTCTCCAGTTAACTAGAGCCTACAGAATAGATTTAGTTGATTCACAACATCTTTATTGAACTATGGACAACGCCACCCTCAAATTGCGAGGCATGAGTTGTGCCTCCTGTGCAAAAAACATTGAAGATGCGATTCGTTCTGTTCCCGGAGTTAAAGAAGCTAACGTTAACTTTGGTGTAGAGCAAGCAAGTGTAATTTATGATGCACAAAAAACTAACGTAGAGACAATTCAAAACGCAGTAGAAGAAGCGGGATATTCTGCTTACTCTCTCCAAGAACAACAAATGATTACTGGAGAAGATGATACAGAAAAAGCGGCTCGTAAAGCTGAATCTCGCGATTTAATGCTAAAAGTTGCCGTCGGTGGCATTATTAGCATTATCTTAATTGTTGGTTCATTGCCAATGATGACGGGACTGCATTTACCTTTCATTCCGGCATGGTTACATAATGCTTGGTTCCAATTACTGTTAACAACGCCTGTACAATTTTGGTGTGGTTACAGTTTTTATATCAATGGTTGGAAAGCTTTTAAACGTCATGCAGCAACAATGGATACTTTAATTGCACTTGGGACTAGTGCAGCTTATTTCTATTCATTGTTTGCCACAATATTTCCTAACTTTTTCATCAACCAAGGATTGATGCCAGAAGTTTATTACGAAACTGCTGCTGTTGTGATTACTTTAATTCTTTTAGGGCGATTCTTTGAAAATCGTGCTAAGGGACAAACTTCAGAAGCGATTCGACAATTGATTGGTTTACAGGCAAAAACTGCTAGAGTAATTCGCAATGGAAAAGAAGTAGATTTGCCGATCGAAGAAGTACAAATCAACGATGTTATTTTAGTACGTCCTGGTGAAAAGATTCCGGTTGATGGAGAAGTAGTTGAAGGCAGTTCTACCATTGATGAATCGATGGTAACGGGTGAAAGTATTCCCGTGAAAAAGCAAAGCGGAGATGAGGTAATTGGCGCAACAATTAATAAAACTGGGAGTTTTAAATTCCGTGCAACTAGAGTGGGAAAAGATACAGTTTTAGCGCAAATTGTGCAGTTAGTTCAACAAGCACAAGGTTCTAAAGCGCCGATTCAAAGATTAGCAGATCGAGTAACGGGATGGTTTGTACCTGTGGTAATTGCGATCGCGATCGCTACTTTCGTCATCTGGTTTAATGTCATGGGAAATGTAACTTTAGCATTAATTACCACAGTCGGAGTTTTAATTATTGCTTGTCCCTGTGCATTAGGTTTAGCTACGCCAACATCTGTGATGGTGGGAACAGGAAAAGGTGCAGAAAATGGCATCTTAATTAAAGGTGCAGAAAGCTTAGAATTAGCCCACAAAATTAACAGCATTGTCTTAGACAAAACTGGCACATTAACCCAAGGAAAACCCACAGTTACAGACTTTATTACTGTTAATGGTACTGCCAACCGAAATGAGTTGAAACTAATTAAATTAGCTGCTTCTGTAGAACGAAATTCTGAGCATCCTTTAGCGGAAGCGGTGGTAAGATATGCGGAAACACAGGAAGTAAGTTTAGCAGATGTAGAGCAGTTTGAAGCGATCGCAGGTAGCGGCGTACAAGGAATAGTTTCTGATAGATTAGTGCAAATTGGCACTTCTCGCTGGATGACAGAATTAGGAATTGATACTGCAAATTTGCAACAATTTAAAACAGAATGGGAATCAGCGGGAAAAACAGCAGTTTGGATTGCAGTAGATGGAGAAATTGAAGGTTTAATGGGAATTGCTGACGCATTAAAACCTTCTTCTCCTGCGGCAATTAAAGCGTTAAAACGGTTAGGTTTAGAAGTAATAATGTTAACCGGAGATAATCGCCAAACTGCGGAAGCGATCGCCCGTGAAGTCGGAATTAACCGAGTTTTTGCCGAAGTTCGTCCCGATCAAAAAGCAGCTAAAGTTCAAGAAATTCAATCCGAAGGCAAAATTGTAGCGATGGTAGGAGATGGGATTAATGATGCCCCAGCTTTAGCACAAGCAGATGTCGGAATTGCCATTGGAACTGGAACAGATGTAGCGATCGCAGCTTCCGATATCACCTTAATTTCTGGCGATTTACAAGGCATTGTCACCGCAATTCAACTATCTCGCGCCACAATCCAAAATATCCGCCAAAATCTCTTTTTCGCCTTCATTTATAACGTTGCGGGAATACCGATCGCTGCCGGAATTTTATTCCCCTTCTTTGGTTGGTTACTCAATCCAATTATTGCCGGAGGTGCAATGGCATTTAGTTCCGTTTCTGTAGTCACAAATGCTTTGCGCTTGCGGAATTTTCAACCGAAAACAATGTAAGGAAGGTCGCCAATGTTGAGCAAGAAAATCATTTTTATCAATTTAGTAGGATTAGGATTTTTGCTAGGAATTAGTTCCGGTTTAGCAGCAACCAAAATGCCAATGGAAATGCCAGCTTCCGAAACAGAAAAAACCGTTTTATTTCGGAAAATCGAGCAACCTTTAGGTTTAAAAATTGGAGTAACTTTAGGCGGTTTAGGTTTAATTGGACTGGAATTATGGTGGTTTATGTTCAGTAAAACTAAAGCCAAAAAAGCTGATGCAAATCAAGGAATTCAAGAAATGACTATTACTGTTGATGGCGGTTATGAACCGAGTCGAGTAGTAGTACAAGCAGGTCAACCAGTCCGATTAAATTTCTTCCGTCGCGATCCAAGTAGCTGTTTGGAAAAAGTCTTAATTCCCGATTTTCACATTGCTAAGGATTTAGACTTAAATCATGTTACTCCGGTCGAATTTACCCCGAAAAAGCCAGGTCAATATTCCTTTACTTGTGGGATGAATATGTTTCGCGGAGTTGTGGAAGTGCAACCTGATGGCACATCTCAGAAAAGTTGAAAATAACTGTTGTGAAATAAGAGCGATTGCACTAATGAATTAGTTAGGCGATCGCTCTATTTTAGTGATAAAATAAAGTTGATTGTGGTTAAGGCAAACAACAAATTATTATGTCCATAAAACCAGTAATTACAGAATATATTGAAATAACTCCAGGCGTATGTGGTGGAAAACCACGCATTGCTGGTCATCGAATTAAAGTATCAGCAATCGCTGATATGTATCTACACATGGGATTGTCTATAGAAGAAATTGCTAAAACTTATGATTTGTCGCTGGCATCAATTCATGCAGCAATGGCTTACTATTATGAGTATCAAGAAGAAATAGATCGTCAAACTGCGGAAGCGGAAGCATTTGTTGAAGAATTAAAGCGCAATAGTCCTCCCTCTAAGTTAGAAAAAAAGTTAAGGGAAATTAGAGGTGAATGAACGTATTCGCTTTCACTTAGATGAACAAGTCGATCCAGAAATCGCCCATCAGTTGCGTCGTCGTGGCATTGATGTCACAACAACAGTTGAAGTGGGATTGCGTACCCAGAGTGATGAATCACAGTTGCAATTTATCTGCCAAGAAAAGCGTGTGATTGTAACTCATGATGAAGATTTTCTAGCTATTGGTAGTAGTACAAGCGAACATCCAGGGATTGCTTATTGCAAGCAGAGAACTAGATCCATTGGTCAGATTATTGAAAGTTTGGTACTAATTTATGAAGTGTATACGCCTGAAGAAATGATTGGGCGTGTTGAGTTTTTGTGAGAGAAAGTCAAGGCGATCGCTTTTATTTTGCCACATAGGCGATCGCATTTTGAATAAATGGGAAATGCGATCGCTGCCTAATAAATAAACTCGGATAAATCCCACTGAAAACTATTTTATTTAGTCCACTTCAGTGGACTTTCGCTATTAGCCTGCGATTTGAATCGCAGCCGGGATAAAAGCGCAAGTACTATCAATAAACCCAAGGAATTAACTTCCTCACTCTTTGCTGATATTCAGCATATTCAGGAAATTTTTCACTTAACCAAGCTTCTTCTTTATTCGCCTTCGCATTCAAAAAAATAAGTATAACTAAAACGCCGAATAAGTGAGTTAAACTTATTTGAAAAATTGCCCAACTGAGTGTTAAAAAAATCAACCCGCTATAAAGAGGATGGCGCACTAAACTATAAATTCCTGTTTGCACTAATTCCCCATCTTCTTTAGGATAAGGTAAAGGCGTTAAGTGTTTTCCTAAATCTATTAAACCTTTGGCTAAAAACACTAAGGCGATTAATGTTAAAACAGCAGCAACGCCCCAACTTACATTCAACAAATTAGATGAATTAATTTCTAACCAAGTTGGGCGATAAATAGGTAAAAACGGAAAAATTGTAATTAGTAAAGCTTGTGCTAAAAACCAATATTCGCCTTTATTGCCAGTTCGTAAACCTTCTAGAGAAAAACCCCATTCTGATAATTGTTTCATAGTTTAGGTAGTGGGAAAAATTAGATTTTTAAGGGAAAGTTTTGGCAAAAGTTAGAAATCTCGGATTTTTTTACCACAGATGTCCACAGATGAACACAGATGAACACAGATGTATAGGGAGATTTTCTGCTTTTGCCAAAGGTCTGTTAATTTATGATTGTAACCAAGGGCGGCTTGCTTGTTCTAATTTGGCGACTTCTTCTTCTGTCATTTGCCAATTTAAAGCGCCTGCGTTTTGTTTAGCTTGGTCGGGGGTTTTTGCGCCGGGAATGGGGATGACATTTCCTTGGGCGATTAACCAATTTAGGGCGACTTGGGCGGGGGTGCGATCGTACTTATTCCCAATTTCCCGCATTAAAGTAATTAAAGGAGAAATTTTTTCTAAACCACTTTTGCTAAAACGAGAATCTGCTTTTCTCGCCCCACTTGGTTGGTTATTATTCTCAGGAACATACTTTCCAGTTAACAAACCTTGCGCTAAAGGACTGTATGCCAAAATAGTAACACCTAATTCCTTGGCAGCAGAAATAATTCCTTTGCTTTCTACTTTGCGGGAAAGTAACGAGTAGCGCACTTGATTGACCGCTAAAGGTACACCAAAATCAGCTAAATATTGATATACTTGGCGCATTTCTTCAGCTGAATAATTGCTAACTCCTATTGCTTTGATTCTGCCTCTTCTGTATTCTTCTGCTAAAGTGTGCATTAAACTTTCTTGACCCAGAAAAAAGGTAAAAGGCCAATGAACTTGATAAAGTTCGACTGATTCTAGCTGCAAACGTCTTAAACTAGCTGTTAAAGCGTCAGAAACTGCGCTTCCGGTAAATCGCCAAGGCAAAGGGCCAAATTTTGTTGCTATTTGCACAGGTTTATCCGTTTCTTTGATGAATTTTCCTAGCAATTCTTCCGAAACTCCCATGCCATAAATTTCCGCAGTATCAAAAAAGTTGATCCCCGCATCTACTGAGGCATGAAAAGCTTCCCGCAACTGTTCGGCACCGTAATCTTTGCCGTAGTTCCAAAACAGTTTATCACCCCAGGCCCAAGTTCCTACACACAAGGGCGTGACGGTGGGGCCATTTTGTCCTAAAGTAATGGTTTGCACGGCTGTCTACCTTTTCTTTACATTTCTTCATACTCTTTTAGTGTATCTTCAGAGAAGGCAGAGGGGCAGAGGGGCAGAGGGGCAGGGGGGCAGGGGGGCAGAGGGGCAGAGGGGCAGAGGGGAGGAAAATTCAAAAGTTAAATCTCTGTAGGGGCGGGTTTTGTAGTTAACTCTTCTGCTGTGACTACAAACTTATCTGCTCTCACCCGCCCCTACAAGTCAGAACTTTCCCAGTCCCCAGTCCCTAGTACCCAGTCCCCAGTCCCCAAACTGAGATTATCTTAAAGATTAGTAAGCTTATAAAAATTAGACTCTTAGAAAAATGGCAACAGGTGATTTATCTAACCCGCAAGTAAATGAAGTCAAGCAACCACTTCCTAAACTTAGTTTGCTGACTATGTTTCGGTTGGCATTATTTCAAATGGGATTGGGAATTTTGGCAGTTTTAACGTTGGGAGTTCTCAATCGAGTCATGATTGATGAGTTAGCAATTCCGGCAACTATTACAGCGGGAGTATTAGCAATTTCTCAGTTTATGTCGCCAACTAGAGTTTGGTTTGGTCAAATGTCTGACAGCAAAACCATCTTTGGTTCCCATCGTACAGGTTATGTTTGGATTGGTGCGGCTTTATTTGCTTTGATATTATCTTTGGGGGTGCAGGTTATTTGGCAATTGGGTGGTTTAGTGCAAGCTAATGGAGGATGGTCTTGGACAATTCCTACTCTTGGTTGGACTGCTTTAGCTGGGTTAGTTTTTGCTTTTTACGGGATTGCAACTAGTATTAGTTCTACTCCTTTTTTCGCTCTTTTAGTAGATGTTTCTGATGAGGACGATCGCGGAAAATTAATCGGTATTGTTTGGTCAATGATGACTGTGGGAATTGCTGTTGGTGGCATTACCAGCAAAATTTTACTGAGAAGATTAGAAAATAATGCTTCTTTGGATCTTTTGCGATCGTCAATTAGCTGGTTTTTTGTGGTTGTTCCGGCAATTGTTTTAGTCTTGGCAATTATCGCTACTTTTGGGGTTGAGAAAAAGTACTCTCGCTATACTTCTCGCACAAATTCGATCGCAAGAGAAGATAACATTACTTTAGGAAAGGCGCTGAAAATCTTAACAGCAAGTCGGCAAACAGGGTTATTTTTTACCTTTTTGCTAGTGATGACAATTAGCTTATTTATGCAAGAAGCTGTTTTAGAACCTTACGGTGGTGAAGTTTTTGGTTTATCCATTCCCCAAACTTCTTTGTTAAACACTTTTTGGGGAATTGGAATGTTAATGAGTTTGGGCGCTACAGGTTTTTTGATTGTCCCTCGTCTCGGTAAACAAAAGACTACTAAACTTGGTTGTTTATTAGTGGCAATTTGCTTTATTTTGATTATCGGATCTGGATTTACTGCTAATGCTAGAGTTTTCCAAGGTACATTAGTTTTATTTGGTTTGTCTGCTGGAATTGCTACTACTGGGGCGCTAAGTTTAATGTTAGACTTAACCGCAGCAGAAACGGCAGGAACTTTTGTCGGCGCTTGGGGTTTGTCGCAAGCAATGGCAAGGGGAACAGCAACCATAACTGGTGGCGCAGTTTTGGATATTGGTCGGACTTTGTTTCAATTACCAGTATTAGCTTATGGGTTGGTTTTTGCTTTGCAAGCGGTGGGAATGTTACTGGCAATTTGGTTATTAAGTCGAGTTAATGTTCAAGAGTTTCGCGCTAATGCTAAAGAAGCGATCGCTACTCTCATGCAAAATGACCTAGACTAAAATTAACTTTGCTCCAAAATTGTCTTAAACTATTTGGTGATTGGTTAATTATTAGTTACCATGACCAATCACTAAGTTGACCTTAGTTCAATTACCCAGATTTATCTGTGGGATAAAATCCAAAATCTAAAATCTAAAATCGAATGGCTGACTTTAAAACAGAAATATATAATTTTGCTCAAAAAACAACCGCCAGAATTGGTACTAAGTTGTTAGAAGATTATGGACAACTTAAACCGGATTTTAAAGCTGATGGTAGTTTGGTAACGCAAGCTGATAAATGGGCAGATCAAGAAATTCAAAATGCAATTTATGACTATTTTCCTAGTCACGATGTCTTAACAGAAGAAGGATCTCACGTCTTTTCTGGTGCAGAATGGTGTTGGGTAATCGATCCCATTGATGGCACAACTAACTTTACTAGGGGAATTCCAATTTGGGGAATTTCTTTAGGTTTAGTTTATCAAGGAATGCCGATTTTTGGTTATGTACATTTTCCCAATTTAAACCAATCTTTTCACGGTTATTGGTATGGGGATTCAGAAAGTAAAGAATCTAATGGCGCATTTTTAAATAATATCCCCATTCAAACTAGTAAAGATAATCCGAGTAATAATCACTTTTTTAATCTTTGTTCCCGCAGTACAGATGTTTTGAAAAAGTCTGTACCTTGCAAAATTAGAATGTTAGGCGTGACAACTTATGATTTTCTTTCTGTTGCTACTGGCGCAGCTTTAGGCGGTGTAGAAACTACTCCAAAAGTGTGGGATTTAGCAGGGATTTGGCCTATTGTTCAAGCTGCTGGGGGCGTTTTTGTGACTTTGGTAGAAGATTTACCCTTTCCTTTACGAGAGGGAGAAGATTATGGCGATCGATCTTATCCTACTTTAGTAGTTAGTCGCCCAGAATTAATCCCAACCTTTAAACCTTTGGTAGAATTTTTAGGAAAAAGGTGATCGTTAACTGGGGATTGGGAAATGTTTTATTGTTTAAATACTTTGGTTCTCGATCGCTTTTACAGGATAAATAGTGATGAATAATAAGTTAAAAACTAAGTTAGAATATCCGCTAAAAGAAGCTTTACTCAGATTATCTGTATCTCCGGTAAAAGCCGATCGAGAAGCAATTGCTAGATTAGAAAGAGAAACAGGTAAGGATATTCAAAAAATCATTCAAGATTTGGATAGCATCGATATTACTCTCCAAGCTGTAGAAGAGAAATGGCAGTTCTCTTCCCACAAAATGAAGCTACTATTTTGGGGTTTGTCCTTTGGTTCATTAGTGGGAATTGTCGCTTTATTTGTGCTACCTTGGGAAAAATTAGTGGTGGCGATCGCACTAGGTTTTCTTTTTGGTATTTCTGTCGCTTTTCGCCGTTCTTAAGAGGTGATAAATTATGGAAGTTCAAACTCTCAAACGTTACTACACCCCCGAAGAATATTTAGAACTAGAAGCAAAAGCAGAATATAAAAATGAATATCGAGACGGGGAAATTGTACCGATAATTTGTGAAACAACAAATCATAATAAGATTTCAGGTAATTTTGCTGCATTTTTAAAGTTGGGATTAAAAGGAAAAGATTACGATATTTATGTGTTTCAGGTACGTCTATGGATACCTCGCTATCGTCAATACACTTATCCTGATGTCATGGTAATTGAAGGCAAACCTATTTACACTGGAACAAATACAACTACAGTGACTAATGCTTCATTAATTGTTGAAATTTTATCGAAAAGTACTAAAAATTATGACCAAGGAGATAAGTTTCTTTATTATCGATCGATCCCTGAATTTAAAGAATATATTTTAATTGACCAAACCAGATATTATGCAATGCAATATAGTAAAACTCCCAATACTTCTCGGTTAAGCATTTTTTGCCTTTGTAGGGGCGAAGCATTCGGACAGAAAATCTAGGGTTTGAGTCATAAATTGTCGCCCGAATGCTTCGCCCCTACTCTTAACCGAGCAGTATTGGTAAAACTCCTGATGGAAAATGGATATTAACTGAATATGAATCAGAAAATGCAACTATACAACTAAGTTCAACAAACTTACAAATTAACTTCAGCGATATCTACGAACAAGTAAACTTTAATGATAGTGAAGAATAGTCCGTTGTTCCCACTGAAGTGGGAATCGCGCTGAAGCGCCTACAACGAACTGTTAATTTGACCAGAAGAAATCTGCGATCGGTCCATCTTTCTTTAAGGGAAATTCTGAATTAAAATTTAACAATATAGTTTTCTGTACTAAACTATTACCTAAACGACGAGAAACGCGACTGGGAATACCATAACCATACACTAAATGTCCTTGTCCAGCTAACACAATTACTGTATAATCAGGATTATCTTTGACAAATTTAGCAATATTTTCCGCCATTGTTTCATCCCACAGCACTTGTGCAGAAAAGAATCTTTCAAAACTTTCACTTGCACCATGTCCACCTTGTTGATGTTGATTAAAAACATCTAATAACATTTGACGATAGGCGGCGTTATCTGTGCGAATTTCAGAAATAGGAGGAATGTATTCTTTGTCTTCTGGGGTGAGACTTTCTAACCCTTGGCGTGCAACTTTTCGGGTAACTTCGCTGGGAGTATTTAAAGCTAAAACTGGGATGCGATTTTCTTTAGCAAAACGCAGAATGGGGGCGTAATATTCCCAAGGAAAACCCCAACGTTGTTGATATTCAGTTTGGGTTAAAAGTTCTTCTTCGGTGATTTTTCCAGCTAGGTATCGATCGATCGCCCCCTGAAAAGGACGCTGAAACATTTCCATTGCGATCGCAATTTTCGGCTTTTTCCCATAAATTTGTTGAATAATCTCTAACTGCGCTTTATGATCCGCTACACTAGTATGAGTCTCCCCTAAATAAATCACATTTGCTTTAGTAAGATTCTGGAAAAACTCTTGCGGTGTATAATTTTGTTGGGATACAGGACTAGATATTTTTTGGGCGTTTGCGATCGGGACACAAAATAAATTAATTCCTAAAAAACAGGCGCAAAATAAGGCGAGTTTGTTGGGTTTCATATCTTTTTTTAGTACGCAGATAAAAGCAGATGAACGCAGATGAACGCAGATAAACCTAATGATATATTTTGATTTTTGCTCTCTACCTGTTCCCTAATTTACTCATAAACTGTTTCATCTTCTTTCCGCCATGCAGGATCGACCATGCACACAAAAATTAATGGTTCATTGCCACAATTATGAATAAACTGTTTCGCATTGGGAGGAATATAAACAGCATCTCCCGATTCTACTATCTGAGTTTCTTCATTAATGTGCATTTCACCTTTACCACTAATAATGTAATAAACTTCCGAAGTTGTTAAAGAGTGAAGTGTGGAAGTTTTTCCTACTGGTAAAGTGGCGTGGGCTAAACTATAACGTAATGCTAAAGGTTGTTTATCTGGATGCAACAATTCTCGTAAAATTGTGTTATCTCCAGCAATAAATTCCTCACACTCACTTAATTTTCTGACTAACATAAACCTACTTTCTCGCTTGATAGTCGTTGCAATCTATGGCATCTTCAGTGTTAGCAATTGAAGGATGTACTGTACATTTTAGGCGATAGTCAGCAGTGAAAAACTGACAACCTGTACAGGGGATTTGGTGCATTTTTTTCGCTCTGGAGACGCTATCATTAAAAGCTGACCAGAGACTCCAACCAATCATAATTACTAACGACCATGCTAAGACAAAGCAGATAGGTACTAAATAGGGTTGGATGGCATGAACTAGGGGATAAAGCAGTTTAAACACGGCTAATTACTGCAAATAAATGACTAAATGTGTACTATCTCACATTTTATCTATTTAGCTAGAAATGAAACATCGTTCGTTGTAGAGACTTTAGTCTTACTCAGGACTGAAGTCCTTACAACGAACTGTTTCCTACACTCCTGCGTGACCTAAAGCTAAGCCAGCTACTAACATTCCTAAAACTAAGAAAGGTTGAGCACTTGCTTGATATTTTACGTCATTTTTTAAAGGATCGCGCAGGAAATACATATCTTGAAAAGTGATTTGCGGAATGACTAACAACATTAAAATTGTGGCGTACAAGTTTTGATGAATATAAACTAGATAGCCAGCAATTCCGATTTGGAAAATGTCAATCATTAATACACAAATCCAAGCGGCGGTGGTGACTCCAAACATGACTGGGAGAGATTGTAAACCCAATTGTCTGTCACCTTCGACACTTTTGAAATCATTAACAACCGCAATTCCTAAACCTGCTAAACTGTAGAACAGAGTAAGAACTACAATTGTAGAATTGAGGTCGCCAAATAATGCGTGACCTGCCCACCAAGGCAAAGCAATGTAACTAGCACCAAGGGCATAATTGCCTAGCCAGCCATTTTTCTTTAATTTTAAAGGTGGCGCAGAGTAAATGTAAGAAATGAAAGAACCGCCGATCGCTAAAACTGTAATAGTCGGGAAACTATGACCCGCCCACAAATCTAACAAATAAGCAACTCCAATTCCTGCTAATAACAACACCCAAACTTGAGTGATGACTTGGGGAATCGAAATTACCCCGGAAGGAATGGGGCGATATGGTTCGTTAATTGCGTCGATTTCGCGATCGTAAAAATCATTAATTGTTTGGGTATATCCTGCTAACAACGGCCCAGACATTAACATACAAGCAGCCGCAATTAGGACATTTTCTAACGTCCAAGTGTAGTTACCTGAAGAAGCCGCACCACAAACGACTCCCCAAATTAAGGGAATCCAAGTAATCGGCTTCATCAGTTGCAAGCGAATTTTCCAAATATTACTCTCCCCAGATGCCGCACCCTTCATTCCCAGCATTTGCCGAGTTTTGGCACTACGACTCGGCGCGAGTTCCGCCTCAGTATTAGGTTGAACATCTACTGGTAATTGTGCGGTTTTTTCTGGAGTAAGTTCAGGTTGTGTGAGGTCAGACATTGCTGCTACTAGATTTTCTAGCTAGAAGGACAGAATTAGATAACTGTTTTGGAATTTGGCTCCTTTCACTGATTGTCCACTCAGTTGGGGAGGTAATTCAATATTGTGTCGTTGATCTCCGGCTTCCACGGTGACTTCCGGGCCATTTTGGGTGAGTTTAACTTGTTTTTTGTCAAATCCGGGCAAAAATAATTTTACCTGTCTTGCTGTCAAGTCAATTTCCGTTGGTTTAGGAACCATTGCTGTGGTGCGAAAATCAGGCATGGCATCAATTAAAGCTTGCCAATCTTCACCCTCACGGCTGGGAATACTGCTAATTTTTAAAGGAGCAAATTCCGCGGTGACGGTATTAGTAATTGCGGATTCGCGATCGAAGGTTTCATAAACTTGTTCTAAGCTTTCAGCAATTTCCGCTACCACCGTATCCGGCAAAATCGCTTGATTGAGAATTACTCCCCCAACCGTTAAACCTACTTGTTGAGCACTACCCCAAAGATATTTAGCTGTAGCAATACTGCTTGGATCGCCTGTCGTTACTAAATAAGCCGCTACTCTGTTTGGGTTGGCAATTGCTTGCTTACCTTCCTCTAACAGACTACTGGCTTCCTTACCTTGGGGCAAATTTTCCGGGGTCAGATTAATATTTAAAACTGCACTAGCAATTGGTTGTAGAAAGGGCGAAAGCGTTCTTCCCAAATCCGAATTGCTAAAAATATTTTGGAAGCGCCGCACATACCAGCTGAGAATTTCCGGCATTCCCAACATTCGCAATGTGTCTTTATCGCCAATGCCATCGTAAACGATCGCATCATACTTGCCGCTTTTATCGTACTCCCGGAGCGCATTGAGAGCCAAAGCACTATCCATGCCTGGTAAAACTCCCAATTCTTGACCGTACACTTCCTTAAGCAAAGGCATCCGCAGATATTGCGCTTCCAGGTTTTTTACTTCTTCCCAACTGCGTTCTAGCAGCAAGGAAGTCTGAAACTGAATCCCAAATAAATTGGGACTCAGTTCCTGTGGTTCTGGAGTCAAGGTAGCACCTAACAGCATTCCAAAAGCTGGACTTGTGTCCTGTGTTGCCAGGAGAACTCTTTTCCCCTGACTAGCTAGTTTTTTCGCTGCTGCGATCGCTACTGTAGTGCGACCTGTACCACCTTTACCCAAAAAAGTCAAAATTAGGGACATTTGTCTTCCTTATGCGTTTACGGGTTCTAATTCATCCTCAAAGAACCAAGTGGTAAACTTGTCCTCAAACTGGACAAATACACCTACTCCGCTGCCATCTACCATTTTGTACTCTTTGATTGTCCCGATCTTACCCAAACAACCAATCACATTTGCTGGGGCTCTATCCCTCAGACGGCGTACCCGCACTTTTTGACCGATTTCCATTCCAACTCCAATCTATGAACCATACACAGTCTAAAGGTGTTGTGCTTCTAGGGCAATGGGGCAGGGGAGATGGGGAGGTGGGGAGATGGGGAGGTGGGGAGGTGGGGGGATAAGGAAAGTTCTTTGACATAAAACTCAAAACTTACCCAATCCCCAGTACCCAGTACCCAGTACCCAGTACCCAGTCCCCAATCCCCAATCCCCGATCGATTGCCAAAATCTGAATAAAATCTTACCCTAATACGTTATATGACCAGCCCATTGGTTGAGAAAAGTGGCTTAGCAGTAACCTTAAATACTTCTTTTAACCACTTTCTAGACCATCGGAACGCTGTTATACTGTCTAATTTTAGTAGGAAATACTGAATCTAGTGGCTAGGAACTAAAGCCCAAACCAACTAATCAGTGTTTTTTCGCGGAGTGTGGTGTGTTAATTGTGAGTGAGGAAACAGGTATTGCTGAGGTCAATGAGAGGAGTTGCCCGAAAAGCGGAAAGATTGAGCAATAAACTGCCAATTAATCCTTTATGGCGGGCTAAATTGGATCTACTCAGGGCGCTGGTACTAAGAGACTTGGAGGCGCGGCACAAAGGGTCTGTTTTAGGCAATTTGTGGCCTCTACTCAACCAGTTGTCACAATTGCTAATTTATACTTACGTTTTTTCCATTGTTCTGAAAGTCAAATTGCCTTTGCATGGACTACCAGAAAATAACCTTTCTTTTGGAATGTGGATCTTTGCTGGGTTAATTCCTTGGAATGCTTTGGTAGGCGGACTAGTACCAGCAGCTAATTCGGTAATTAATCAACCAAATTTAGTCAAAAAGGTGGTATTTCCTTTGGCGTTATTGCCATTGGTACCAGTTTTGTCTGCCTTTGTGGAAAGTACTTTAGGAATGATGTCTTTAATCGTTTTAGTGGCACTGACGACAAAGACAATTCATCTTACCCTTTGGTTGTTACCACTAATTTGGATTCCCCAGTTACTTTTTACTGCTGGTTTAAGTTATTTGGTGGCAGGATTAACAGTATTTCTGCGAGATATACCGCAAACTTTGGTAGTTTTAACTAATTTATGGTTTTATTTAACTCCCATTGTTTATCCGATTACTGTGATTCCTGAAAGGTTCCGAGAATGGGTATTTTTGCTAAATCCAATGGCAACGATCGCAGAAATTTATCGAGAGTTAATTTTAAGCGGCACAGTCAAGCATTTAGGAGAATGGGGAATTATTTCTTTATTCTCTTTAATTGTATTTTATGGCGGTTTATCGGTCTATCGGCGCTTGCGTCCAGCCTTCGCTGATGTTCTCTAAAATTTCCCGCAAAAACACCATAAAAAAATCTCATTTGTCCACTGAAAATTAGTTTTTAATAAAAGCGGCAATTCCATGACTGAAATCGTAATTTCTCTGCAAAACGTCTCCAAATGCTTCAAGCGTTATGCTCGTCCAGTCGATCGCTTAAAAGAGTTATTATTACCAGGGAAAGCTCAATGTCAAGAATTTTGGGCGTTGCGAAATTTGAACTTAGAAATTCCCCAAGGACAAACTTTAGGAATTGTCGGGCGCAATGGTTCTGGTAAAAGCACATTACTGCAAATTATTGTTGGGACACTTACCCCCACCAGCGGCACAGTTCATGTTAACGGTAGAGTCGCCGCTTTGTTAGAATTAGGCAGTGGTTTTAACCCGGAATTTACTGGCAGACAAAATGTATTTTTTAACGGTCAGTTAATGGGATTAAGCTACCAAGAAATAGCCGAAAAATTTGATGAAATTGCGGCTTTTGCAGATATCGGAGATTTTATCGATCACCCAGTAAAAACCTATTCTAGCGGAATGTTTGTCCGCTTAGCTTTTGCTGTTGCTACCAGCGTCGAACCAGATATTTTAATTGTAGATGAAGCTTTATCTGTAGGTGACGAAGCTTTTCAACGCAAGTGTTATTCCCGCATTCAATCAATTCGCGCTAGAGGCGGCACAATTCTCTTTGTTTCTCACTCAGCTAGCGCCGTAATTGACATTTGTGATGCGGCAATTTTAATGGATAGAGGCGAAAAGTTACTTTTTCATCACCCGAAATTTGTTCTCGATAAATATCACAAATTAATGTATGCTCCCGAAGATAAAGCTATGACTTTACGGGAAGAAATTCGGGAATTACAAAATGTAGTTAGCTACGATTCCTTTAAACAGCACATTTCGGTTGTCGAAAATAAAACCGTTGTTGATGTCACCTGTGAAACTGCACCGGAAAATGTCATAGAAACAGAAATTCGGGAATTTTTAGATCCTGAATTAGTACCATCAAATACTATTTCTTATGTACCACGAGGAGCTAAAATAACTAATCCTCATATTACCATGCCCGATGGTACAGTTGTTAATAATTTAGTGGGCAGAAAAGAATACATTTACACCTACTCAGTTGCCTTTACGAAAGCTGCCGAACAAGTGCGGTTTGGAATGTTAATTAAAACTGTCAGTGGTTTAGAATTGGGTGGTGCTTCCTTTACTGCTTCTTCGCAAGAAATTTATCACGTTGAACCGGAAACAATAGTAATAGTTAAATTCCACTTCAAATGTTTATTAACCCCTGGAGTTTACTTCTTAAATGCCGGAGTTGCAGGTTTAGTTGATGGACATTTTACCTTTTTATCAAGGCATATTGATGCCGCCATGTTTAGGGTACAACCAGAAGTTAACTCTTACAGTACTGGCATTGTTGACTTGATGATTAAACCCAGTTTAACTATCAACTCGGATTTAACTGAAAAACATCCCGAAGAAGTGGAAATTGTCTTGGGAGAACATTTGTGATTTATGGGTTTTGGCTTGGGTAGATGGAACCGGAAATTATTAAACTCAAACAGCAGGAAATAGTTGCCCAATATGGTGAATGGACTAATCATAACATTCACCTGGGCAATGGTGTTTACACAATTACTGACCAAGGAAATGGTTCGGAAAATAAAGTAAGGCGAATCTTACAAATAATTGCCGATACTGTTAATAAACCTTGGGAAAAGTTGCGGGTTTTAGATTTGGCTTGTTTGGAAGGTTTGTATGGAATTGAATTGGCGTTACAAGGGGCGGAGGTAGTTGGAATTGAGGGGAGAAATGCGAATATTGCTAAGGCAAATTTCGCTAAAGATGTTTTGGGCTTAAATAATATTCAGTTTGTCCAAGATGATGTGAGGAATTTGAGTAAAGCCAAATATGGCAGTTTTGATGTAGTATTATGTTTGGGCATTCTTTACCATTTAGATTTGCCCGATGTGTTTTATTTTATGGAAACTGTAGCAGAGGTTTGTGAAAATTTGGCGATCGCAGACACTCACGTAAGCATGAACGCCGAAAAGTGCTATCTTTATAAAGATCAGAAATATTGGGGTAGCAGCTATGTAGAACACAGTTTTACAGCCACACCGGAAGAGAAAGAAAAATCTTTGTGGGCATCCTTAGATAATCAAACAAGTTTTTGGTTTACCCGCTATTCTCTTTATAATTTACTGGCAACAGTTGGCTTTACCTCAGTTTACGAATGCCACAATCCCCCAGTTATTAATTATGAAAGAAAAAGATTAAACCAAGAAACCGATCGCAATACCTTTTTAGCAATCAAAGGCAAACAAGTTACCTTGAAAGTAACAGCAGTAGAAAATTCGTTATCTACCCAAAAATGGCCGGAAAAAACCGAGTTAATTCATAGAAAAACAGGAAATTAGTAATGTCTCTGACGCTGATAATAGCAGGAATGCACCGTTCAGGCACTTCTCTCACTGCTTCGTTTATCAAAGCGATGGGAGTTAATTTAGGAGAGAATCTTTTATCAGCATCTGAAGATAATGTAAAAGGCTATTTTGAGGATGTTGATTTTGTCGAATTTCAACGTATCTTACTCCAAAATTGCTCTCCTCCAGAAGAATTTGGCATTCCTGAAATAGGTTGGACAGAAAGTGAATATTTGCATCGCCATAAGTTACAACAATATATTACAAATGCACAAGAATTAATTAATTCTCGTCGTGAAAATTACCTTTTGTGGGGTTGGAAAGATCCTCGAACTACCCTATTGCTTGACTTTTGGGATAGTTTAATTCCAGAGGCAAAATATTTATTTGTGTATCGCTTACCTTGGGACGTAGCGAATTCTATACAGCGTGTAAAAACTAATCTTTTAGGGGAAAATCCAAATTACGCTTTAAAAATTTGGGCTTATTATAATCGCCATATTCTTCATTTTTTTAATCGAAATTCGCAACGGTGCATACTTTTTAATGTAAATTCTTGGTTAACTGAGCCAAATAAGCTAATTGAATTATTACAAAATAAATTAGAACTTAAAGTTACAGATTATTGGGATGATAATAAATTCAAACAATTGTACGACGAGACAATATTTAACTGTTTAAATTGGGACGATCATGCAATAAAATTTTGGTGTTACAACCAACCAGAATATTTTGCGCTACTATCAGAATTAGACCAAGCTGCCGATATACCAAGTAGAATCCTCGCCAAAGGAATTACCAATAATTTGTCCATCTCTCAACCAGCAAAAGCAAATAAAATCCCAGAAAGAGAGTTTATCAAAAATAAAGGTAATGAGCAACAAATGCCCATAATAGTAACAGGGATGCACCGTTCCGGCACTTCATTATTAGCTTCATTTATTCAAGCGATCGGAGTAAAATTAGGAAAGAGATTCTTTCCTTCAGACTATTTAAACCTCAAAGGATATTTTGAAGACTTGGACTTTTTAGAATTCCAAAGAGAAGTTCTGAAAAATTCCTGCCGTAGTCAAGAAGTTGGTTGGCATGATTGGGGATGGACAACCAGCGAATTCTTAGATTATAGCAACTTTTCCGAATACATAGAACCAGCCAAAGAGTTAATCAAAAGTCGTAAAGAACAATTAGGAATTTGGGGTTGGAAAGATCCTCGCACCACCCTGATGTTAGACTTTTGGCATCAGCTATTACCAGAAGTAAAATACATCTTTGTTTATCGCTATCCTTGGGATGTATTAAACTCAATTGTTCGCCCTAATTCCTTAGTTTTTGCCGAACGCCCTGACTATGCGCTGAAAGCTTGGGCATTTTATAACCGCCACTTATTAAAATTTTACCAGCAACATTCAGAACAAAGTATTTTAGTCAATATTAGCGCCATCATTGAACAACCAGAAAGATTAGTGAAACTGCTAAAAACTAAGTTAGATTTGCAAATTCCCGATAGCGACTGGGAAGCCAAATTTAAACAAATTTACGACTGGCGGTTATTTACCAGTTTGCCTTGGCAAAGTTCAGTGGTAGAACACATCTATAATAAATATTCAGAATGCTTTAGCCTGTTGGCAGAATTGGAAGCAGCGGCAGATTTACCCGATAATTTTTCTTTAGAATTAGCAGGATTGACAGCAGTGAAACAGACTCAGATAATAACTAAATCAACAGATGAATTGGAAAATGAAACAGCAGAATTGACTCAGGAAGAAAACTCAGAAATTGCTGTTTCCGTGGTGATTCCTTGCTATAACCAAGGAGAGTTTATTTTAGAGGCAATTTCCAGCGTGGAAAGTTGCCAAGAAGCAGTTTATGAAATCATCATTGTTAATGATGGTTCGACAGAAACTTTAACCAAAAAAGTTTTACAATATTTGAAAGATCATGGTTATTTTGTGATCGACCAAAGTAACCAAGGATTAGCTAGAGCGAGAAATAAAGGAATTAGTAAAGCTAGAGGGCGCTACGTTTTACCGTTAGACAGCGACAATAAAATTAGACCAGAATATCTCACCAAAAGTATCGAAATTCTCGATAATCATCCCGAAGTGGGAGTTGTTTACAGCGACGTACAACTATTCGATCGAAGAAAGGATATTTTACCCGTGCCAGATTTTGATATAAATAAACTGGCGATGGGTAACTATATTGATGCCTGTGCCGTAATGCGGAAACAATTATGGATAGATTGTGGTGGATATGATGATAAAATACCCGATAAATTAGGTTATGAAGATTGGGATTTATGGTTAGGTGCAGCAGCTAAAGGCTGGAAGTTCCACCATATTCCTGAAGTCATGTTTGATTATCGAGTCAGAGAAGATTCGATGGTTAGCATTTGTCGAATTCCCGAAAATCACGAAAAGTTAGTGCGTTATATATCTACTAAACACTTGGATATTTATAAGAGTAATTTCGCCAACATTTTGGCGGAAAAAGACGCAGCTTTATTACGTGAAAGACTGCGTAGCGAAGACATGGAATTTCGCTTACAGAAAGCCCAAGTTGCTTGGGAAGAAGCGCGACAACAATTAGAGGAAATTCAAGCAGTTTGGCAAGCAGCAGAAGCCCAAGTTAAGCAAATTCAAACCGCCTGGGAAGCCGCAGAAGCAGAAGTGAAAAAAGTGCAATCTTGCGGGGAAATTTCCCAGAAAGAGTTACAGCAAATTCAAACAGCTTGGGAAGCCGCACAAAAAGAACTGCGCTTAACTCATTCCGAATGGGAAAAAGCCGAATCTGAATTACAAAAAATTCAAACTGAATGGGAAAAGACGCAAGCAGCAGGAAAAGAATCACAAGCCCAAGTACAGCGGATTCAAACTGCTTGGGAAGAAGCACAAGAACAATTGCGAAAAACTAATGCTGAATTGCAAAAATCTCACTCGCAAACAACACAAGTTCATCAACAATGGGAACAAGCGCAGTTAGAAATTAAAAACATTTATGCCGAATGGGAAAAATCTCAATCCCAGTTACAACAAACTCATCTAGCTTGGGAACAAGCCCAGGAACAAATCAGGCTAATTCATGCTGCTTGGGAACAATCTCAAGCCCAAACCAGGTTGATTTACACTGAATGGGAAAAAGTACAGTTACAGTTGCAACAAAATCAAGTACAGTTGCAACAAATACAAGGGGAATGGCAACAAAATCAAGTACAGTTGCAACAAATGCAAGGGGAATGGCAACAAACTCAAGCCGAACTTCGCAATACTCAAGCCGAATTGCAAGAAGCGCGAGCAATTACTAGTCAATCCCAAAGCGGGATATTCGGAAAAATTAAAAAAGCATTGCAAAAGCTGAAGTAAGGAATAATTTCACCCAAAACAATTGAGCAAAAATGAACAAGATTGGCGGTGTAGTTGACACAATTTTCCAAAGTGCTAAGTCTACCCTAAAACCGGGGAAACAGGCAAATATTGCTGTAGAAGAATCACCTTTTATTGAAGTAACTCCTAGCGGAGAATTGTTAGGTTGTTTGGATGCGCCGACAATTAATGAAATTAATCTCAGTGGCACTTTAGCTGTAGTTGGTTGGCTTTGTAGCCGCAATAAATCCATTCAATCTTTACTCTTATCTATTGATGATATCTCGGAAGAACCAATTACTTACGGACTTCCTCGCCCAGATGTTGCCCAAGCTTTTCCTGAAGTGCCAAATTCAGGTTTGTCAGGGTTTAGATGGAATATCTTTTTAGGCAAAAACTTTTCTGGAAATATCATAATTAAAGTTTGGGTAGTGCTGGAAACTGGCGAGAAAGTTTGCTGTTTTTCTCGCCGTGTAAAACTAGAACCTGCGCCAGTAATAGAAGTAAAACCGATTACTCCTTATACTTTTGTTTATGGGGCAATTAAAAAAGCCATTGCAGCATTTCAACATGGGCGTTTGTCGCCGTCGCCACTGCAATGGGTGCGGAAATTACGCCGTTATTACAAACAACTAAAAACTAATCCTACTATTGCTATTGAAAATTATAATGTAACTCATCCTTGGCAAGAACAAGACCCTTATCAAAGATGGGTAGAAGTTAATCGCATTACGCCAAAATTGGCAGCAGTTATGGCGACAGATGCGGCTAAAATTAAGGATATTGGGCCGAAAATTAGTGTGGTTGTTCCTCTCTATAATACGCCGGAAAAATTCTTAGAGGAAATGATTCAATCAGTCACTTCTCAAGTTTATCCGAACTGGGAACTTTGTTTGGCTGATGATGCTTCAACTGCACCTCATGTGAAAGAGATTGTGGAAAAAGCTGCCGCTGCTGATGCCCGGATTAAGGTAGTTTTTAGAGAGGAAAATGGGCATATTTCGGCTGCAACTAATTCGGCGCTAGAGTTGGCGACTGGTGAATATATTGCTTTGTTAGATCATGATGATTTATTATCAGCAGATGCTTTGTTGCAAGTAGCAGAATGTGTGGTGCAAAATCCAGAGGTAGATTGGATTTACACTGATGAAGATAAAATAGATGAAACTGGCAGACATTACGATCCTCAAATGAAGGGTGATTGGAGTCCAGAAATGATGTTGACTCACAATTACACTCAACATTTTACGGTAATTCGTAAGAGTTTGGTGGCGAAAGTTGGGGGAATGCGCCAAGGTTTTGAGGGGGCGCAGGATTTAGATTTATATTTAAGAGTGGCGGAACAAACTACTGAGGAAAAGATTCGTCATGTTGCCAAGGTTTGTTATCATTGGCGATGTCATAGGGAAAGTACTGCTTCTCATGGTACGCAAAAGCGTTATGTGTTTGACAGTGCCGAAAAGGGGATTCGGGAAGCTTTGCAACGTCGGGGGATTAAAGCTGAACCTTTCTTGCCTACGATCGCACAAAAACACGGTTTATGCTTATATCAATTAAAGTGGGATAACTCTCACTTAGCCGAAAATCCAGTCACCATTGTTATTCCCACAAAAGACAGAGTTGATTTGCTGGAAAAATGTATTTCTAGCTTAGAAAAAACCGTCGATAAACGCTACGTCAAACTAATTATAGTTGATGATGGTTCTGTGGAACCAAAAACTCAAGCTTATTTCCAGAAATTACAACAAAATCGAATTTTTGATTGTCGAGTAGTGAGTTCGGGAAGAACAGAAAATCAACCTTTTAATTACTCGCGGGTGGTGAATTTGGGGGCGAAATATGTAGAGACTCCTTTGATGTTACATTTGAATAATGATATTGAAGCGATCGCACCCGGTTGGCTAGAAGATATGGTAGGCTGGATGTCACTACCAGGTGTGGGAGTAGTCGGAGGAAAACTACTTTATCCTGACCAAACTATTCAACACGCCGGAGTAGTAATTGGGCCTCATGAAGGACTGGCAGACCATCAATTTCACCAATTACCAAAAGAAGAAGTTGGCTACATTTGTTTACCTCATGCGGCGCGAAATGTCTGTGCAGTTACAGGCGCTTGTTTACTCACTTCAACCGCCCTTTATCGAGAGTTAAATGGCTTTGATGAAGAAAACTTTTCCGTACAATATAACGATGTAGATTACTGTTTGCGAATCAGAGAATTAGGGCGAAGAGTTGTCTATACCCCGCAAGCAAGTTTAATTCATTTAACTAGTGCTTCCAGAGGCAAAGATTACAACTATAAAGAACACTACAACTTTATAAAAAGGTATGAGAACTTTAAAGACCCTTATTGGAATCAAAGCATTGACTTAGAATCAATGTGGATGGGAATTAATCCCTACCATTATTGTCATTCCGAGAGAGTAGATAAATTAAAAGTTTTGGTAGTTTCCCATAACTTAAACTTAGAAGGTGCGCCATTAATTGTTTACACCTATGCGCGTCATTTCGCTACAATTGGCGGATATCAAGTTCAGGTAATTTCTACCGAAGATGGAGTTTTACGGGATGCTTACGAAGAGTTAAATATTCCGGTAAAAATTGTCAATAAACAATTGCCACTCCCGGAAGAAAAGATTGAGCATTTCCGCAGTCGCCTGAAAAAAATGGGCGAAACTATTGATATCAATTCCTTTGATTTAATTGTTTGCAATACTCTCGTTTGTTTCTGGGGGATTGAATTAGCCAGATTGTTCAATATTCCTAGTATTTGGCACATTCATGAAAGTACGCCTCTGGACAAAAGTATTAAAAACTTCTTCGGGGAAGCTTGCGAAGAATCAATGCCAAAATTGTTAAGAGATTGCTTTTTAAATGCTAACCGAGTAGTATTTCAAGCAGAAACAACTCGCCGGATTTTCCAAGGTTTAAATGCCAGAGATAACTTCCGCAAAATTCCTGGTGCTATTTCCGTAGAACAGATTAATGATTTCCGCCAAAGTCACAGTAAATCAGCGTTAAGGGCAAAATATGGCATTGGAGAAAATGACATTGTTTTAACTGTAGTTGGCACAATTTGCGAACGGAAAGGACAGCACATTTTCATTGAAGCAATTAAGGAATTAGAAGCTAAATACTCGCCGGAAACTTTGCCTAACTTTTCTTATTTAATAGTTGGTGGCAATGTAGTTAGTTACCTGAATTACATAGAACATCAAATCAAGAAGTTAGATTTAAATAACGTCAAAATTTACCATGAAACTAAAGAAGTTTATGACTTTTTCTGTTTGAGTGATATCTTTGTTTGTTCTAGCTTTGAAGAGTCATTCCCTAGAGTGATTTTAGAAGCAATGGCGTTTGAATTAAAAATTGTCAGCACCAATGTATTTGGAATTACGGAAATGATTGATAATGAGGTGGAAGGTTACTTAGTGGAGGCGGGTAATCCGAAAGCTTTAGCTGATGCGATTTATCAATGTTTATCCGAACCAAAAGTGGCGGCGCGTTTGGCGAGTAATGCTTATGTGAAAGTTAACCGGAAGTTTGACTTACCAACACAATTAAACAGACATTTGCTATTAAGTAAAGAAGCTGTTTTAAGTGCAAAAATGGAATCAGAGGGAATGGGGAGAAGGGCAGAAAAGAAAGTTTAGATTGTAGGTGAGAAAGTAGTTGTGGTACAAGAATTAATTGATGTTTCCGGGGAAAATTCGGTCAAGGGTCAACCTGATTTTATTATTATTGGCGCACAAAAATGCGGGACTACATCTTTGTATCAGTATTTAATTCAACATCCGCAAATTCTACCTGCTAGCCAAAAAGAGGTGCATTTTTTTGATTTGAATTTTGTTCGAGGTGTGGATTGGTATCGCCAACAATTTCAGCCTGTTTCTCAAGGATTAATTACTGGGGAAGCTAGTCCTTATTATATTTTTCATCCTTTGGTAGCTGAACGAGTTTATAAATTGTTTCCTCAAGTAAAGTTGATTGCGCTGTTAAGAAATCCGGTGGAGAGGGCGATTTCTCATTATTATCATGAGGTGCGGTTGGGTTGTGAAAAGTTGGGGTTGTTGGATGCGATCGCCCAAGAATTCGCTAGACTAAAAGAAGAAACTGCCAAAATGCTAGCTGATGCAAATTACTACAGCTACAACCATCAACATTACACCTATTTATCCAGAGGAATTTATGTAGAACAACTCAAAAATTGGAGGCAGTTTTTCCCGAAAGAACAACTTTTGGTTCTGCCCAGTGAAGAATTATATAATCAACCAAATCAGGTGTTAAATCAAGTACTGGAATTCCTGCAATTACCGAGTTATCAACTTACTCAATACGACAAATATAACTCCGGGGAATACCCAGAAATTAAACCGGAAATCCGCCAACAACTACAAGAGTATTTTCAGCCATACAATCAACAACTTGAAGAATTCTTAGGAGTAAAATTCCCTTGGTAACGTAGGGTAGGCATCCTGCCTGCCAAACAGCATCCGCAACAGGCAAGATGCCTGTTCTACGAAATCATAGAACCGAGGCGTGACCAATTAGATATTAAAATTGATTAGTTAGTTGTGACTTACTTATGAAAATACTTTTTCTGCATCCTAACTTTCCGGCCCAATTTCGTCATGTAGCGACGGCTTTAGCTCAAGATTCTAATAATGAAGTGCTATTTGGGACAAAGTTTGAGAATCCCGAATGGCAGATTCCTGGCGTTAGGAAAGTGGTATTTAAGCCGAGTCGGGAAGCGCGACCAGAAACCCACCATTATGTGCGATTCTTGGAAAATGGGGTTTTGCATGGACAAGCAGTATTTCGGGTAGCGGAACAACTGAAAGCAGCGGGATTTGTCCCTGATATAGTTTACGGTCACTCTGGTTGGGGGCCAACGCTATTTATTAAAGATGCCTTTCCCAATGCCAAGCTGATGTGTTACTTCGAGTGGTTTTATCATGCTATTGGGTCCGATGCAGATTTTGACCCAGCAGACCCCTTGACAATAGACGATATGGCAAGGATTCGGATTAAGAACACGCCGATATTAGTAGATTTGTATAGTTCTGATTGGGGGGTATCACCTACTTATTGGCAAAGAACCCAGTTTCCCAAAGAATTCCACAGTAAAATTTCGGTACTACATGATGGTGTAGATACAGAATTCTTTAAACCTAATCCGGGGGCAAAATTAATGCTGCCGAATTTGGATTTGTCAGAAGTTGATGAGATTGTGACTTATGTTGCTAGGGGGATGGAACCTTATCGGGGGTTTCCTGAGTTTATCGAATCGATCGCCTATTTACAAGAACGTCGCCCCAACTGTCACGTAGTAGTTGTTGGGTCAGACAGAGTTTGTTACGGTAAATCTTTACCCAATGGGGAAACTTATAAAAACTATATGCTGAAAAAAGTTCCCCTAGACTTATCCAGAGTCCATTTTGTCGGTTCCTTACCCTACGGACTTTACTTAAAAGTAATTCAAGCTTCCCAAGTTCACGTTTATTTAACCCGCCCCTTTGTCCTATCTTGGTCAATGATTGAATCCATGTCCACTGGCTGCTTAGTCTTAGGTTCCGATACCGCACCAGTCAAGGAAGTCATCCAAGATGGGGAAAATGGATTATTAGCAGATTTCTTTTCTCCGAAACAGATTGCTGATAGAATCAGTGAGGTTTTGGATCATCCAACCCGGATGGCTCAACTGCGCCAAAAAGCCAGGGAAACAGTATTAGAGCGATATTCCCTGGAAAAGTTACTACCAAGTCACGTCCAACTAATTAAAGATGTGGCAAATGGTTCTCTACCACCCGAAAATACCCCAACTCCTGCAAATGTAGAATGTAAAGTTTAGCAGTGGTCAGAAAGCTGCGCTCTTGAGCTTTCCTTTTCTGACTACTGAACTATCAACCATCCCCTACTTGTGTAGAAGCATTACGGTGCGTTAAATCACGCAACAAATTTGTCTTGAGAGGGTAGAAGTTCAGGTAATTTGGAGAAAGACCGTTGAACAAATGTGATTCCTTAGCTGCAAGTGTAATATTATCCCCAAGCTGGGGAACTATATAAACGGTGAGATGGTCTTATGGTAGTCAAGACCATTAAGAAACCATTAACAAAGTTACTGTTTAGGTAATTGGAGAAAATTATTGTGCAAGTTATACTACTTAAGGCAAAGGAGATAGAATCAGAAAGCGAATTTGGGTGTAAAAATAAATTAGCCCAAAATTTCGTAAATTTGAGTATTATCTCTACTAAACGCTTGGTACAGTTTTTTGGAATGAGGAGTGTAGTTTAGATGCCATTAATCACATTAACAGCTGGAAATGATCAAGCACCCCCTCCGGCTATAGCCGCTGGTGATACAGTACTGGGGTTGACGGGAAACGATACTATTACCGCCCCATCGAACACTGAAGTTTATGGCAACCAAGGCCAAGATGTCCTGACAGGTGGGGGTACGGGAGTTACCCTTTACGGAGGACAGGGCGATGACACATTGAGAAGCGTAAGTAGCAGTCTCTTATTTGGAGACAAAGGTAACGATTCCCTATTCTCTGTTTTTGCAGATACCCTGTATGGAAATGTTGGCAAGGATACTCTAGTAGTCGCTGCAAATAGTGCAGCTTTTGGTGGTCAAGGTGATGACCTAGTTGAAGCTGTAAGTAGTGGCGCAGTTGGTGCTACCTTAGCTGGTGATAAAGGTAATGACATCGTTAAAGGTGCTGGTGGTGGTGGTTCCAAGTTGTTTGGGGATGATGTCACCATAACTCTCACAGGCAGCGATGCAGGTGCAGATACCATCTGGGCTTATGGTAACGATACTGCTTATGGTGGTAGTGGCAATGATAGCCTCGTTGCCTTTGGTGGTGTCAAAGTGATGTTCGGAAACCAGGATGATGATATTCTCCGTTTCGCTGACACCGTAACTTCAGGTACAGGTACAACCCTCTACGGTGGTCAAGGTAACGATACCCTGTTAGGAAAGAATGGCGGAGCTCTGCTATCTGGTGATAAAGGTAATGACTCATTAGTAGCAAGTGTTGGTCCCGGTAATATTTTTGACACTCTTGTTGGCGGTGCTGGTGCTGACAACCTTTTAGGTACCGAGCAGGCAGAAGTTCTGATCGGTGGATCTGATTCAATACCAGGACTGGATACTACCACTGGTGTTGACTTGATTAATGCAAAAGGCGGCGACGACACAATTGTTGCTGGCGGAGGCGGCAGTGTCGTTTCCGGTGCGGAAGGCAAAGACTCTATGATCGGTGGAGAAGGTAATGACAGCTTCCTGGGAGGAAATGCTGATGATATCCTAACAGGTGAAGCAGGTAATGACACTCTCCAAGGTTGGATAGGGAGCGATACCTTGACTGGTGGTGCTGGCGCTGACTACTTCGTTTATGCTGGTGGTGCGTTTGTAACTTCTGCATTTTTTACCGATGCAGCAGGTATTAATCCGATCGCTAATGGTGCTCTCGGCGATCTAGGAAAAGATGCTGGTGCAGACAGAATCACAGACTTCGAGGTAGGAGTAGATAAGATCCTTCTCGATGGTCAAGGTACTCGTTTTGCTAACATTGGTTTCACCAATGTCGGTGACGCATTATTTGCAGCGTTGTCTACAACTCAGGCACCAGGTCTGGCAATAATCACGGCTGACAGTCAAGTTACCCAAGCTACAGGTAACTTAATTTATAACTCAGAAAATGGAAAACTCTGGTACGATTCAAATCCTGCTATCGGTCCTCTTGATGCTAATAGTGCTCAGTTCCTTCTCTTGCCAACTGGCCTAACCAACCTATCAAATCAAGACTTCATCATTGTCTAAAAAATTGTGAAACAAATGAAACTCGCTAGAAATTAGTAGCTTTATTACCCGTCTAAAAAGGCGGGTTTTTTGTTTATTTGTCATTGGTTATTGGTCATTTGTCATTCGTGAAATATCCAGTTCAGTTTTTTGGAATGAGGAGTGTAGTTTAAATGGCGAAACTAATCATATTAAGAAGATCTGAGTTAATCAAATTGGAGAACAGCTACAAGATATAAAATGGATAAAAAAAATTCTTTTGCAGATGTTTATTTGTCATTGGTTATTAATTAACTGTTGTAAAAACTGTTGATGTTCGTTACTAGCCAAACCATTTTGCAAAGTAGCAATTACTTGAAGCATATCTCCTGCTAAAAGTGCTGAAACTGCTAACCACAACCCCGGAAAAACTTGACTGCGGATAATTCCTGCAACATCAGGTGTCACAGAAATGTATTCTCCATCCTGCAAAGAAAACCAATCAAAACGCTCCTCCATCACTTGCCACACGAGATATTCTTTCACTCCATTGCGGCGATAGACTCGTTTTTTATCCCGAAGGTCAATTGAAGCGGTACTGGCAGCAATTTCGGCAACAAGTTCTGGTGCGCCTTCAATATAGCCTTCTTCATCAAAACGACTTTGACCCCCGCAGGAGGCATTAATAAGCAGCACGGCATCAGGTTGGGGTTCGTTATCAGTATCGAGCCTTACAGTTGGATTATCGCCCAAACGTAGTCCAGGTGTTGCTATTTTGTAATTCCAAAGCCAACCGATTAAATTAGCATGAGGTTCGGCGTGGGGTTCAAACCTTAAAGGCGATGCCATGTAAACAATTCCTTCAATCAGTTCAGCTTTTTTGAGGTGAGGCATTGCTGTATAACGCCGCTCGAATTCTGCACGAGAAAGCAAATCGCCATTTTCCAAAGGTGGGAGAGTGATGCGGTTGTTATTTGTCGGAGCGATCATGGCTTTTGTGCTCCAAAAAAAAATGTTACCTAAACTTAATTAAATTAATTAATATTAGTTTAGCATTATCCTGATAATATGTCATTTTTTCTTAATTCGTTTTCAACAAGGAATTACTTAATTTTGTGCAGTTTTTCGTTTGGCATTTCCTCTTTGACGTGCTGCTGCAAAATTGCGATCGCTCTCTGCTTCTAAACGTAAATTTAATTAATCTAAGTTGGTAGTTAAAACATCCCAACGCTTAATTTAGTAACAGAATTTGGTCTTGTTTCTCGATCGGGAATTCTCGGTTAATTAGTCATGGTATTTCCCCGCAAATACTTGGAGAATTCTATGCTGTTGTTACTCGTCCTTCATTACTGGCTAATCCTTTAACTCCTCATGAAACTCTCAGCAGAATCGATCGGTTACTGCAAATGCAACATATTGAACTATTATCAATGTCCGATCGAGTCATATTGTAGGGTGCGTCAGATTTAGATATTTTCCTTTCTACATAGGCTTTACCGTCTGACGCACCCTACTCGTTAATAAGTGATTTAAATGCGTAACAGCTTATTGCTTGTAGAGCAGATGCTTTTGCATCTTGCATGAGGAATTGTTCTGGTAAGTTGCTAGGAATTTCATCGGGAATTCTGCCTGTAATCACGATCGCACCTAAATTAATTGAGGCACGTAGTTGCGCTTTAGCGCGATAATAAGCGCAACTACGTACTATTTAGCGAAAGAACAAATAGCGAACACCAATTAGTAATAAAAAGATGCCGTAAAGTTTTTTCATTAAGGCACTACTAATGTATGGTTGATTGGCAAATATTGCGCCAAATAAGTTACCAACTACTAACCCAGCAGCGATGAATAATGCGTGTTTAAGATTTAAGTTACCTTCACGATAATAGACGATCGCACCTAAAATCCCGATCGGCAAAATTTGTGCGGCAATAGATGTACCAGTGGCGAACTTCTGATCCATTCCCATTAATAACACCATTGCCGGCACCATGATCGCACCGCCACCAATACCAAACATTCCACCCGCCACACCAGCGGCTAAACCGATAAGCAATAACTGAAACACTACAGGCATAAAACATGGAGAATAAACTTAAGAAATAGTAAAATATTTTCTAACTATTAGCCACACTGATGACTAAAATTCACCATCCCCATAAATTACCACCTGTTGTGAGTCGCGATCGTCGTACCAAAATCCTGAGTAAAGGTTCATCCCACTCGCATTGGCGGGACCCTTACCATTGGTTGCTGACAATTTCTTGGGATAAATTTGTCATTGTAATTATTATTGCTTATACGATCGTCAATACTTTATTTGCTCTAGCATATTTAGCCGGAGGAGATTGTATCGCTAATGCCCGTCCGGGTTCTTTTGCTGATGCTTTTTTCTTCAGTATTCAAACAATGGCTTCCATTGGTTATGGGGCGATGTATCCCAAAACTGATTATGCTAATTTGGTAGTGGCGATCGAAGCATTAGTTGGTTTAATGTTTTTAGCAATGGCAACTGGGTTAATGTTCTCCCGCTTTTCCCGCCCCACAGCCAAAGTTTTGTTCAGCAAAGTAGCAGTAATCGCCCCCTACAATGGTAAACCAACCCTAATGTTTCGCACCGCTAACGAACGACATAATCAAATCTTTGAAGCAGAAATGCACGTTAGTTTAGTGCGCGATGAAGTGAGCATTGAAGGTACAGTAATGCGGCGATTTTATGACCTAAAATTAGTCCGTCACCAAACCCCAATTTTCGCTCTCACTTGGACAGGAATGCACATCATTGACGAAACCAGTCCCTTATACGGCGAAACCGCAGAAACTTTACATCATTCTAACATTGAAATCATAGTTATCCTCACCGGAATTGACGAAACAGTTGCCCAACCAATTCACTCTCGTCACTCATATTTAGCCGACGAAATTCACTGGAATCACCTTTTTGTAGACATTTTAACTACCTTACCCAACGGCAAAAGATTAATCGATTATACAAACTTCCATGACGTAATTCCCCTGTAATCCAATCTTACATCAGCGCCAACATCCGCCTGCGAATCAATTCGTAGGCTAATAGCTAAAGTCCACTGAAGTGGACTGAACAACGAATTTTTTTATAGGTAAATTCTTGAAGGGAAATTTTCGCCAGTTTGCACAGAAACGGTGATAATTTCTGCTTCGATTAACCGAGTTTCTTTAGGTAAGGAACCAGTACCAGGATTTACTGGATAACCGGGAAAACAAGCAGCACTTAAGCTTAATCTTAACTGATTTCCGGCAGTAATTTTCATGCAAGTTGGTTGTAATTGAATGGTTAAAGGTTGGGTTGATTGATTTGGGTTGACTCGGATGTAACCTTGAGTAAAGTTATAAACACTGCCATTATTTTTTACTTCTGACAAAACAGCACATAAATCAAAAGTTGGCTGATCTGCACTGCAATAAATTTCTAAAAATACATCTCCAACTATTAATAAATCTTCTGTTAAAGGTGCAGTAGTGTAAGTTAAAACATCTGTGCGAGAGTCAATAGCTGAACGCTCAAAAGCACCCGCAGGAAATACCGCATGACCACCTAAAGCGGGAACAGGTCGCCAAGGGTCGTGGATAAAGGTGTCGGGGATGGGGGATGACAGGCAGGATGCCTGTCCTACGGAAGAGGTTAATTTTCCGGCATCTTCGCGGATACTTGCTAAGCCGTTACTTTGCAAAAAATAGGATGTTTTAGGATTATTAGGCCAAGCATCAAAGTTTTTCCATTGATTACTTCCCATTTCAAATAATGAGACAGATGGTTGATTATTTATTCCGGTATCAATGTCTTTGAGAAATCGATCGAACCAACGAATTTGTAACTCATCAATTGGGTTGGATGCTGCTAAACCATAATCTATTGCGCCAACTTTTCGCCCCCAAGGAAGATGTGCCCAAGGGCCGATTAAGAGATATTGTAAAAAGCTGCTACGTGATGCCATTTCTTTATATAAGTTGACAGTTCCTCTGAGGAAAGTATCAAACCAACCGCCAACGTGCAACATCGGTAAATCGATGTTTTTTAAATAGGTTTTTGGGGAAAGTTTTACCCAATATTCATCAGGTCGATCGTGGTTTAACCACTGATGATAAAAAGAGTCAGGGGCATATTTTTTCAGTATTTCTGGATATGTGGGAATTGAATCAAATAACGGTAAGTTACGAGAGGCAGAATAAAGAGCTTGAAATGCCGATTCATCATTATTTAATCTGGCGGTTTCTGCGGCAATTTGAATTGCCCAACCAAGGTTAGCTTGTAAACAAAAAGCGCCTCCTTCGTAAGCCCAGTCATGATATAAATCATAGCCGATCGTTGCGGGACAAATTGTTTTTAATGCAGGTGGTTTTTCCACAGCAGCATAAAGTTGTGTCATTCCTTGATAAGAAAAGCCGTACATTCCGACTTTGCCGTTACTTCCAGGTAGTTGAGAGGCCCAATTAACTGTATCGAAACCATCTGCTATTTCATGGGCAAATAATGTAAATTCACCTTGAGAAGTGCCTCTTCCCCTAACATCTTGAATGACTACAATGTAGCCTTGTTGGGCATACCAAGTGGGGTGGGCGTAGACTACTGTGGAGGCGATCGATCTTCCATAAGGTTGCCGCATGAGTAATACGGGAAAAGTCCCCTCAGCATTAGGGCGATAGACATCTGCATCTAACCTCACCCCATCTCTAGTAAACATCGAAACTGTTTCTTTCAGCATTGAGTAAATCAATTCAACATTAAGGCTATTTTAAATTAAATTAAGTAATTTATTGCGAAGTTTATCAAGTTTTAAACTCAATTATTACAAAAGTTTTGTTGTTAGCGATCGAAGTTAACGAACAATTGCTAGATTGGTTTGTAAATCACATTAAGAAAGTAGATAGAGAACTCAAACCTTGTATGAATAATTAATCGGAATTGGGGACTGGGTAAGTTTTGAGTTAGGGAAAAAGTTCTAAGCTTTAAGTTTTCTTCTCCCCTTTACCCCTGTGTCCCTGCCTGTTTTTTTCAGCAAGCAACTAAGGCATCTGAACGACGCAAAACTCTTAAATCTTCCTCATCTAAATCTACAGGAGTGCCACTGCGAATTAGTTCGACAAAATCCTCATTAGGAACCATAAAACACAAAGCATACAATCTTTCTGCACCTGTATTTTCTATTAGATGAATTCCGGTTGGGGGAACTAAAATACTATCTCCAGCCCGAATAGAAACAGTTTTTCCATCACAAGTTGCTCTGCCTTCCCCCTTAAGCACAAAAAACATTTCCACAGCTAAATTATGCCGATTCGGAGGAGTTTTGCCGCCAATATCAAAAATTTCTACACACAAGGTTAACGAAAAGTTAGCTGTTGTTGGATCGAAAACAATTGCTAAACGATTAGTATCATGAGGACTAATCCGAAAAGCTTGATAATCTCTAGGAGACTTAACAACGGGAATTACGCAACAATCATTCATTTTCCCAAATTCCTTTGTCACTTGTGAATTATTAATTTTGATTTGATAATCAGTAGTGGATAGTAGATAAAAATTTTCCTACTACCAACTACTAACTAAAACTTATCCATGACTAATTGCTTTTAAGATAGCTTGAGAATCGCTGACAAAACCAAAACATTGTTTCACATTGTAAAGAGTTGCTAACCAGCAGTACTCAGGAGAAGTAGTAGCGGTGCAATCTTTGACTAAAATGCAATCGTAACCTAAAAAATTAGCGTCTTGTAATGTTGCCATTACACATTGGTCGGCGTTGACTCCGGCAAATAACAAGGTAGTTTTGCCTAAGTTGCGTAAAATACTATCTAATGGTGTATCCCAAAAACCGCTCATTCTGTACTTATCTATGAAAATATCTTCCGGTTTTTGTTCTAATTCATCTACTACCGCAGCGGCCCAACTTCCTGCCATTAAAACTTTGGCATTATTTGTCGGTAAAGGGTCGCCCAAACCTACAGCATCGCCTGTGGAATTGTAAACGTGGCGCAGTCCGGCGCTAATATTTAATAAGTCGGGACGGTTTCCCCAGTTCAACCAAATTATCGGCACATTGACCTTTCTTAACTCTGGTAAAAAGCTTTTTAAAGGGTTAATGGGAGTTCTTGCAGGTGTGACATCTACGCCGATGTGCGCTAACCAACCATCTGGATGGCAGAAGTCATTTTGCATATCAATTACTAATATGGCAGTTTTTGTTAAGTCGAGGCGTAAAGTTTTCGTTTCTGTTGTCAAAGTAACAGGTTTGGGTTCTAAAGGTGGGCGGGTAATGTCAGCAATTTCGGCATTAACTGCCCAAGCATTAGGTGCTACGCCCAAAGTACGGAGGTTGTTCATAATGTTCAATGATTCGGCTCAAAACAAATTTCACTGTTATAGTGAATAATACTGTTGACTGTTTTAGTGTCTAAACTCATAAAATTTGTAAATTCTTAATCTTAAGGACAAATTCGTGACTTTTACTCTTCAACAAGCTTTAATTCCTGTAGACCAAGGTTATACAACTGTAGATGTGCGAGTTGTAGGAGATACTATTACGGCAATTTCTCCGAGTTTAGAAGTTGTCGGCACAGTGGTTAATTGTGAAAATAAGTTATTGTTGCCTGGTTTTTTTAATGCCCATACTCACTCTCCAGAAATGTGGCAGCGAGGAGTTATTCCTCCTTTGCCTTTGGAATTGTGGTTGGCGGAATTGTATGATTTTGCACCTTTAGAAGTAGAAAAGGTTTATTTAAGTGCTTTGGGTACGGCAGTAGAAACTTTATTATCTGGTGGTACTAGTGTTGTCGATCATTTGGTGCTAATTCCTGGGCAAGAAATCGAAACAATTGCGGCGACAATTCAGGCTTATCAAGCAGTGGGAATTCGCGCTTTTGTTGCGCCTTTAATTTGGGATCAATCTTTGATTTCGGGAATTCCTAGCGGGGAAAATCAAGCAGAAAATTCAATTCCGGGGCGTTCTGCTCAGGAAATTTTACAAATGTTGGAGGAGGCAATAAATAAGTTTCATAAACCGGAAGCGGGAGTTTATATTTTAACTGCGCCAACGGGAATTCAATTATGTTCTGATGAGTTGTTTGTCGGGTGTGGGGAGTTGAGCGATCGCTACAACCTTTGTCGTCATTCTCACCTGTTAGAAACTAAAGCCCAACAGTTACTTGCTCAAGAAAAATATGGTTGTAGTGCGGTAGAACATTTAAACAGAATTGGTTATTTGAGTTCGCGTACTTCTTTGGCGCATTGCGTTCATTTGACTGATGATGATATCAAAATTTTAGCAGAAACTCAGTCAACTGTTGTGCATAATCCTCTCAGTAACCTGCGTTTAGGTAGCGGTATTGCGCCAATTTTAAAATATCGGCAAGCGGGAGTTAATGTTTCTTTCGGTTGCGATGGTGCTTCGAGTAATGATTCTCAAGATTTACTGGAAGCGATTAAAATTGGTTCGATTCTGCACAATGTTACAGATTTAGATTATCAACACTGGATTACTCCGCGTCAAGCTGTGGAAATGGCAAGTTTGGGTGGTGCTAAAGGTTTGAATTTGGGAGAACAGCTTGGTTCTTTGACTGTGGGGAAAAAGGCTGATTTGGTACTTTATGATTTAACTAATTTGTCTTTGTTACCTCGGACCGATCCGATTGGTTTATTAATGTTAGGTCGTCCAACTCAGGTGGTTGATAGTGTTTGGGTTGATGGGAAAAGAGTTGTGGAAAATGGTCGAGTATCTACGATTAATGTGGATGATTTGAAACAGGAATTGTTTGCTAAAAGTGAATGGGTGACAAATCGAAAGTCAAAAACTGTGAGTGAGTTTGAGGCGCATTATCGCAGTGTGATGGGTTTGAGTTAAATTGAGATTTTGCACTTGTTGTTTTAGCTCGCCTGCGAATCAATTTGCAGGCTAATAGCTCAACTCCGCTAAAGCGGACTGATACTAAGTGGGTAAATTCATGTAGTTTCAGTGGCACTTTCTAACATTTTAATTGTGCCATTATTGGCATCAATTTCTACTTCAATTCCTATTGGTAAGGTGAATTTGTTGGGAATATGTCCAATTGCTGCACCATACCAAGCGGGGATTTTTAAGGGTTGAATATGGTCTTGTAAAACTTGGATTAATGTTAAGGATTTTTCTGGTTGTTCGGGGTTGCATCTGGTACATTGACCGAAGATAAAACCGGAAATGCGATCGAGTATTCCCGCGATTTTTAATTGGGTTAACATTCGATCGACTCGGTAAACTTCTTCGCCAATTTCTTCAATAAATAAGATAGTGTTTTGCCAATTTGGTAAGTAAGCAGAACCTACCATTGCTGATAAAACTGATAAGTTTCCTCCGACTAATTTACCTCTAGCTTTTCCGGGAGTAATTGTTTCTACTCGCAGAGGCAAACTGGTGATTTTTTCATCAATAAAAGCCGAGTTTTGCATCGTAACAGCTTCTCTATTAAACAGAATTCGCTGCACGTAATCTATAGTAAATTGATTCCAAGTCGATGTAGCAACTGGCCCGTGAAATGTGACAATTCCACTGAGAGCATAAATTGCTAAAAGTAAGGAAGTAATGTCACTATAACCAATAATAATTTTGGGATTTTTTCGGATTAATTGGTAATTTATTAATGGTAAAATTCGATTGCAACCCCAACCACCGCGCAGAGTGAGAATTGCTTTAACTGATGAATCGGCAAACATGGTATTAATATCAGCAGCACGGTCAATGTCTCTACCTGCTAAGTAACCGTATCTGTCTAATATATGGGTTCCTAATTTGTAATTTAATCCTAAGTTTTTCAGGGTTTGTTTAACTTCTTCTACATCTTCGGAAGTAATGAAACTGGCAGGATTAACTAAACCAATTGTATCACCAACTTTTAGGCTAGATGGTTTTAAAATTGGTTGGGAAAATGAGTTAGCTTGAGCAATTTTTGGTAGTTGACTGGTGAAGGCGGCGAGTCCCAAAGCTTGCAGAAGTTGGCGGCGATCGAACTTCATGTATCTACCCAAACTGTCACCGCTGCTACAGCAATTAACATTTCATCATTTTTATCATTTAAAGATGCGATCGCTCTCCCTTCAACTACCATTCCCCCTGCTTCTAAAGTTAAAGTTTTTTGTCCAAAAGGTAGCACTGCTAATACTTCTTCTTGACGCACTTGTTCGGGGTAAGGAACGGCAACTTTTACCTCAACAATCATTTGATTTGGATCGCTTAAACCTGCAACTTCCCACACTCCGGGTAAGGCATTGTGGGCGATCGCATTTCGCACTGCCCTAGCTGCCGCTACAGTTGGTTCCTGTCCATGCTGATCCACACCCATTCCCATTTCAATAACCAAACGTTTTCTAGTCACTTTCACCTCTTGATTTGTTAATTTTCAATTAATTTCTTGCAACTACTTTTTCTGGGCATTTTCCTTTTGCATTTCCATCACAAACTGCACTATTTGCAGATTATCGTCCTTCCAATTTAAACGCTGTTCTCGAACTACTTTTAGGTGAGGCTCTATATTTTTAGGACTAATTAATTTACCAAAATTTGCCGGAACTTTTTCCGGTTGATAGTTATAAATTCGCTGCATAATTAAGTCAGCAACTTGATCTCGATAATGAACGCTATCCACAAAATGATTCATCCGATCTCCGATAGGTTCTGTAGTTAGATTGCTGTAACTGGCAAAGTCCCAAACCGGAGTGATTTTAACAATTTCCCGTTTCCAATTTTCAAATTCTGACCAAATACCAGCCCGATTAATTAATTCTAATTGGGCAGCGTGTACTGGGGCAATAAATACTTTCAACTTAATATTACGTTTTTTACAAGTATCAACAATTGCCTGAAAAGCTGCTAACTCTTCTTCCGAAAGATTGTAGTCTTTGTAGAGGGTTTTTTCCGCCAAATACATTTTCATTACCCTCTGAAAATTGCTATATCTGGCGCTATCTTTATAGAGAGTAGCTTCTACCTTAGCGGGTTTAACTGTAGGTTTAGTTACAGAAGTTTTCTTCTTTTGTTTATCTGGATCTGGTTTGACAACTTGCGCTCTATTAACAGGGTTTTTGACATTTTTTTCTACTTTTTTATTAGGCTTTTTAGTTTCTTTTGGCTTAGGTTTCTGGGTTTTTTGGCGCTTACTTGCTTTGGCTGCTTCTTTGCTCTTTCTTGTGACCTTTTTTCTACTTTTAGATTTGAGTTTAGTGGAGGATTTGCGATCGATCCTTGCTCCTAAAACCTTAGATTTTTTCTCCTTTTCAGATTTTGGTTGTTCTGCCGGATGTAATAAAGGTACATCAGAAGCAGTCACCTTTTTTAAGCTAGCAATGAAAGTATCCAAAGAAAAATTAATTTTAACCAACTCAGGAATAGTTACACTATACTTATTAGTTCTGACTACAGTTACCTCTTGAGGCTTTTCTGGTTGAGGTTCTGGAGTTGATTTTACTGGTTTTTTTTGCCCCCCAAAAGCAAAGAAATCTAGGCTAAGAACTACTTCCTGTAAATCAGGATGGTTAGCCAAAGTATCATCAAAATAACTTTTAATATCCCGCATTTTCGCCCCAGGTAAAGCCAAGTTATAAACTGGTTGTACCTTTTTTAAAGCTGGGTGTTCAGTAGATAATTTTAAAGCTGTAGATGTACCTAAAAAGATAGCTTTAGGTTGGATTTTAGTAATACTGAGGGTAGCTAAATTTATTTTAAATCGCTCGGCTCTATACTTATTTCTCTGCTCTAAAGTTGTTGGTTTAGGTTGATTTTTATTTTCTACCTTTTTCGGTTCTGGTGTAGTTACTGGTGGCGGGGAGTCCTCAGCAAAATCAAATTGATTTTGCTCTGGTGCAGTCAGATTTTTGATTACGCCATAAGGATCGACAGCTAAATTGAAAATAGCAATAAAGGCTAAATTCAACCCTACCAAAGGCAAAAACAATAAGTTAAACAGGCGATAATTTTTGCTGTTAATCATTGCTAAAATTGGAAGTAAAGGAACTCAGAAACTCGGTTTAAAGATAGGAGACATAAAGCAGCAATAGTTGTCAGAGAGACTACCCAGAGTAAATTAGGTTTAAACCATTGCAGCATTTGATTAGTATTTGGTAAAACTGTAACACAGACTAATAATGCAGCTATAACAATTAAACTTTCTCCCCCTCCTTTTAAGTAAGGAAAAGTTTGGCTAAACTTCACTCCAATAGGAGATAACCAACCGAATAAACTTTCATAATTGCTAGAAATAACAATACCTTTTGTCCCGATCATCGTTTGCAAAATTTGCCAAGCATCAGCAGCATTCCGCGCCCGGAAAAACACCCAGCTAACTACTACTGCTAAAAATGTAATTGTCCAACCTAATGATTTAGGTAAGGCTTTACCATGTAATTTCCACCAATGATTAATTGATAAATACATTCCATGTAAAACGCCCCAAATGATAAAAGTCCAACCTGCACCATGCCACAATCCTCCTAATAACATGGTAATTATCAAGTTACTATAGCGGCGAATTTCTCCTCTCCGACTACCTCCTAAAGGAATGTATAAATAGTCTCTTAAAAAGTTAGAAAGAGTGATGTGCCAGCGTCGCCAAAAATCGCTAATAGAGAAGGCTTTATAAGGTGAGTTAAAGTTAATTGGTAGGTTAATATTAAGCATTAAACCTAAACCTATTGCCATATCTGAGTAACCGGAAAAATCGAAATATAGCTGTAATGTATAACTCAATGCGCCTACCCAAGCTTCAATAAAGCTAACTTGAGAAGCGTTATTAAATACAGGTGTCACCCAAGCGGCTATGTTATCACCAATTAAGACTTTTTTAGCGAGTCCTAAAATAAATAGGGCTAAACCCATTGCCATGTTTTTATGAGAAAAAACATAATTTCTCAGTTTTTGAAATTGCGGAATTACATCTTTATTATCTGATATTGGTCCTGCGATTACGTGAGGGAAAAAGGAGACAAAAATACTATAAGTGAAAAAATTTGATTGTTTAGCTTTCCCGTTATAACTATCTACTAAATAGGCAATTTGAATAAATGTATAGAATGAAATTCCCAAAGGAAGAATAATTTGGGGAATTTGCCAGTTTGTTTGCAGTATTTGACCTAATGAACTAACAAAAAAATTTGCGTATTTATAATAGCCTAATAAACCTAAGTTGAAGCAAATACCCAACCATAAAAATATTTTAGCTTTTTCTGTGTTTGGTTGGGCTTGTTCGATGCAACTGCTCATTAAGTAATTAAAACTGATAGAAATTAGTAGCAGTGGCAAATAAGAAATGTTCCAGTTAGCGTAGAATGCTAAAGAAGCGATCAATAACCAAGTTCTCGCTAGATTAATGAAACGAAACTTGGTTAAAGTAAAAAATACTATTAGGGCGATCGGCAAAAAGCCGAAGATAAAAGTATAGGAGTTAAACAGCACAGTTCGATATTTAAGAAAGAGAACAAATTGCGATCGCAGTTGATTATATATTATTTGTCAACTTTTTGTTACTATTCCTGTAATAGGCAATAGCAGCCAGTCTCCATTAATATACATAATTCCTGATGATTTCCTTCCACACGGCGTAACCTTCTCCATTTAAATGAAGACCATCATTAGTGTACCGATAAGCTAGTTCATTGTCGATAGTAAAAAAGTAATAGAGATCTATATACTGATAGTTAAATTCCCTTGCTAAGATTTCTAATTCTTGATTTAGCTGAAATACCAAGTTATTATTCACTGGTGTTTTAAACCGACTGTTCGCTGGTAAAACGCTTTGAATATAAACTTCGGTTTCTGGACTCGATCGTTTAATATTAGCTAGTACCATTCTATATTTCCTGACTATATCCTCTAGTTTTTGGTTACTAATTACGTCATTTATTCCAATCATCAAAAAGATTTTTCTTGGACGAGTTGCAGTGACTTGATCCAATCTTTTCAGCATTCCATATAAATTGTCTCCAGCAATGCCTCGATTTTTCACATTAGGATTTTCTAAAATTTCTGACCATTCACAACGTTCAATTATGCTATCTCCTAAAAATATAATATCATTAGGACTTTGAGGAATAATTTCAAATAAACTCGTTCGATCTAAATAATAAGAAGAAAACCTGACTGGCTGGGTACTATTATTATTAAAATATCTACCCAACAACTGCTCGCTCATCAAATAAGAGGTTAAGCCTTTTTTGGGAATCAAAATTATGGCATATATGACAAATAAAATATTTAAGGTGATGGAAAACACCATTCCCCAGTTTTTTTTCAGTGATTTAGGCGAAAGAAGCATTTTAGCGATCGAGAATCAAAAATCTAACTAACAATATACCAGGGTGTAGTTGCTGTCAAGTAGTTTATCTCTATTTGAACTATAAATTTAACTCAATCTAGCGGTACATTCTAAAATCAATTTTTGATTAATTAAGGCATAAGGTTGAATTTCTAATGCTTGACGAAAAGCTTGTATTGCCTGACGATATTCACCGATCGCAGCATGACACAATCCTAACCCATGAAGTGCGCCAAAGTGAATTGGATTGAGCTTAATTACCATTTTGCAATCAGCAATTGCTTTTTTATATTCTCCAATTGAGTAGTATAAAACTGCACGTCGATTCCAAGCTTCTGCAAAGTCTGGTAAGTCAGAAATTAGCTGTGTAAGTGCTATTTCTGCTTCTTTAATTTCTCCGGTTTCTAGTAACAATTGAGCTTGACGAATTACTTCAAATCCGATCGCACCTTTCTGCTCAAACCAAATTCGCCAAAGTTCTGCGGTAGCGCGATCGCGTATTTCTTCATCAGGATCTTTCAAATTTTCTAGTAACTGATTAATCCGATACTCATTCATAGTTATTACTCACAAAAATGATTAAACAAACACACTGAGATTCAGAGAATTAGTGAGTTTTTCTAAGAAAAATATTCCTGCTTTTGAGTTACCTATACGATCGAGAGCAGGGCTATAACAAGCGATCGCACCCGCCCCAGGTACAACAGATAACAACGCACCACTCACCCCTGATTTAGTTGGTAAACCTACTTTTACGGCAAAACTAGCTGATGCTTCATACAATCCACAAGTCAACATTAAAGCATTAACAATTCGCCTATTTTCTCCCGAAATTCCGATTTTTTCTTCTGCTAATAACATTCCCAAATTAGCTAAATCGCTGACATTTCCTGCCAAACAACAAATATGATTGTAAGTGTCGATCGCAATTTCGGGAGCATTCAAAAAGCCAAATTCAAACATTAGTTTTGCGATCGATCGATTCCGTCCCCCACCAGCCGCCACAACAGAATTGAGCATCGCTTTATCTAATATTAAATTAGTTCCAGCACTTTGATTTAACCATTGACGTAAGTTTTCACAACGCGAAAAACCATTGTCACCGGGTAATAGAGAAGCTAGTGCGATCGCCCCACTATTAATCATCGGATTTCTCGGCCAACCTTGGTCAGCTTCTAGCTGTTCGATCGAGTAAAAAGGTTTGTCAGAAGCCTGCATTCCTACATGAGAAAATACCGCCTCTTTCCCCATTTCTTCCAATAAAAATAACAGCACAAAAGGCTTAATTACACTCATTAAAACGAAAGGTATTTCACTTTCCCCAAACCTGAAACTTTCACCATTTGTGCAATTAATTTCTACCGCCAACCATTCAGGATTTACTTCAGCCAACCGGGGAATATAATCAGGTAATCTACCCCCTTGACTGTAACTTTTTGCCTGTACAGCTAAAAACTCTAATTGAGCTTGAGTTAAATTAGATAACTTCGCTGAATTCATCATCTATTAACCAACATTACAGAATGGGATTCAGCCGCTTTAATAAAAGCATTAACATCTTCCTCTTTAGTATCAAAAGCCGTAACTAACCGTAAAGTAGTCGAATCTTCTCCTTCCCAACGATAAAACCGAAAACCTTCCGCAAAAAGACCTTGAATCACAGTTTCCGGCAACTGAATAAAAATTTCATTTGCTTCTACTGGATGACAAACTTTCGCCCCAGGCAAACCACTTAATCCCCTGACTAACTTCGCCGCCATCTTATTAGCATGATTCGCATTTTTCAACCATAAATCATCTTTAATATATGCTGTTAACTGCACAGACAAAAACCGCATTTTAGAAAACAAATGTCCGCCACGCTTGCGCCGAAAAGCGAAACTTTCCGCTAATTTATGGTTAAAAAACACCACAACTTCCGCCGCCATTGCCCCATTTTTAGTAGCACCAAAAGATAAGACATCCACACCAGCACGCCAGGTAATATCTGCGGGTTTACAACCTAAAGAAACCACCGCATTAGCAAACCTGGCTCCATCAAGATGTAAGCAAAGATTATGGGCGTGAGTCACTTCAGAAATCTGGCGAATTTCATCTACAGTATAAACTGTTCCCGCTTCAGTTGCTTGGGTAATACTAACGGCAGCAGGTTGGATATGATGGACAATTCCTGCACCTGCTTTTGTTAATTTTACTCCCAAATCATCAGCAGTAAACTTGCCATGTTCGCCCGAAATTGTGACTAATTTAGCGCCACCAGTGTAGAACTCTGGCGCACCGCATTCATCAAGGTTGATATGGGATTCATTGTGGCAATAAATAGCACCATAAGGCGGTGTAATTACTGATAAAGCCAGAGAGTTAGCAGCGGAACCTGTGGCTACTGGGAAAACGATTACATCAGTTTCAAATAATTCTGAAAAGAGACTTTGTAATTGTTGAGTGTATTCATCGTTACCATAAGGCATAGCTGCACCTTGATTAGCGGCAATTAAAGCTGCTAAAATTTCCGGTGCTACACCTGTGACGTTATCGCTACAGAAATTCATTAAATTTAGAGTTTAGTTGCAACTGTTCTATTTAAAATGATAGAGAAAAAAACGAAAATTCTCCATATTGAATAAGTTTAATTTTACCAAGCGATCGCCTCCCGATCGCGAAAAAATCCCCCGTCGGCCCATCATCCGGCAAAGTTGCCAACCAAACAATAGTATCAGCGCCTTGTTCAGTTGTTCGCGGTGCATTTTGCCCTCCCATATCCGTTTTTACCCACCCAGGACAAACTGAATTAACCAAAATATTCGCCTCTTGTAACTCATAAGCAAACATCTGAGTTAAGGAATTCAAAGCAGTTTTTGACAAAAGTTTTGCACTTTCTTGAAAAACATCCGTTTCTGATTTCCCGATTACTATCAATACCAGATAACATCCGCAATTACATTTCTGATTTTCAGTTATCTCTGGAAGTTTTAGCCGATCCAGAAATAAATGATTATCTGCAACTATTTATCTCCATTTATACACAAGTGGATTTAAAAGAAGCAATAGATAAACTAGATCAATTTGAGGAAGAGTGGTGGTTACAAATTTCTTACGAAGTACGAAAACTGATTGCTAAACTGTTACGCATTTAAAAGTCATATTGTAGGGTGCGTCAGATTTAGATATTTTCCTTTCTACATAGGCTTTACCGTCTGACGCACCCTACTTGTTAATAAGTGATTTAAATGCGTAACAGCTTATTGATGTGGAGTGTGAATGAGTTTTGATTGGTCAGAATATCTTAACTTTGCTAAAGAAATTGTTGGTAATACCAAATCCGGTTTAAATACCCCCGCTATTCTTTAGTCCGCGTAGGACGTTCGGCGAAGCTCAGTCGAGCCGCGGACTTTGTTTGTGTAGTAGCGTTCGCGTAGCGTGTGCTTAGCACGTATTTCAATCGCCCAATCATAAAGGGGATAGCTGACCCGGATTTGGTATAAATTCACATCTTGCATCAGTCTCAATACCCGCCTGCGAATCAATTCGCAGGCTAATAGCTAAGGTCCTCTGAAGAGGACTAAATACTTTCAATCAAAAACTTTCAGTCCATTTTAATGGACTTCGCTATTAGCCCGAAAATTGATTTCCGGGTGGGCTAAAAACGCAGCTACAAATTCTCAATTTCACACTAACTGACTGGCAACTGACGGTTTAACCATTGCATCACCTGTTTGCACATTAAACCAATGAATTGACTCATTAGGTAATACCAAATTTATCTCTTCTCCACTCCATTTTTGTTGAATTGGTACTAAAGCTCGGACTATAATTTCTTCTTTTTCGGAACTATCAACCCGCACACTAATTAAATAGTGCATCCCTAAATTTTCTACTAAAAAAATGCGACCCTTAATTATATTTGTATCTTCCGGTTTTGCTAAATGCACATTTTCCGGGCGAATTCCTAAAACAATGTTATGTGGAACAGTTGGCATCTTTGGCAGAGGAATTTTAAAATTACCTAAACTTGCGTGATTTCCTTGGCAAGAAAGGGTTAATAAATTCATCTGTGGACTACCCACAAAACCTGCAACAAATACATTTGCTGGGTTGTTATAAATGAGTTCGGGGGCATCAAGTTGTTGCACGTCACCTTTATTAAGTACAGCAACTTTTGAAGAAAGAGTCATTGCTTCTGTTTGATCGTGAGTTACATAGACAACGGGCACTTTTTGGGCGGCAAATAATTGTTTTATTTCTGCTCTGACTCTTTCCCGCAAAAGTGCATCTAAATTACTTAAAGGTTCATCTAATAAAAATACATCGGGACGGCGAACTAAGGCGCGTGCTAGGGCAACTCTTTGTCTTTGTCCGCCTGACATTTGACCGGGTTTTCGGTTCATTAATTCTTCTAAACCTAAGACGTTTGCTGCTTCTGCTACTCTTTGTTTGATTTCTTCGGAAGGGGTTTTTTTCAGTTTTAAACCGGAAGCAATGTTGTCATAAACTGTTAGGTGTGGGTAAAGGGCGTAACTTTGAAAAACCATTGCAATATTTCGATCGCCCGGACGCACTCCAGTAACATTTCTTTCGCCAATCAAAACTTGACCGCGAGTCGGTTCTTCTAACCCAGCAATTAACCTTAAAATTGTTGATTTTCCACACCCCGAAGGGCCAAGTAATGTGAGAAATTCCCCATCTTCTACAGATAAACTGACATCTTTTACCGGAATAACTTTGGGGGTGTAAGTCTTATTTAAATTTTTCAGTTCTAATTTAGCCATTGTTTTATTTTTCCTTAAATTTCTAACTCAACAATTTAGATTTTTTCTAGTTGTATCGGGATGTTATGATAGGGCGGGTTTTGTTTAGAGATTTTTGATTTGATACAGGGTTTATCTGCTAAACCCGCCCCTACAATTAGATACAATTAAAAATTGATAAGGATGTGAGTGATATTATCCCTTAACAGCACCAGCAGTTAAACCTTGTACAATCTTGCGTTGGAAGAACAAAACCAATAATACTAAAGGTAATGTTCCTAAAACTGTTGCTGCTGCGATCGGTCCATAAGGTATTTCAAAAACTGAAGCCCCACCTAATTGGGCAGCAGCAACCGGAATAGTTTTCATGTTTTCTTGAGTCATGAAAGTTAAAGCAAAAATGAACTCATTCCAAGCAGCAATAAAGGTTAAAATTCCGGTAGTTACTAATGCTGGAACTGTCATGGGTAACAAAATTTGAATCAGCATTTGCCAAGTATTGTAACCATCAACTTTGGCAGCATCTTCTAAATCTTTGGGTAACTGTTCAAAAAAGCTGCGTAACACCAAAATTGTCAGGGGTAAGTTAATCGCAGTGTAGGGAATAATCAGTGCTAAATAGTTGTTTGCTAATCCTAATTTTTGGATAACTTCTAACAGTCCCAAAAATAACAAAATTCCCGGAAATAAGGTAACTATCAAAACACTGGCTAAAATTGCTTTTTGCCCCCGAATACTTAATCTTGCTAAAGTATAAGCAGCAGGTGCGCCAATTGCTAAGGCTAAAAAGGTAGAAGTAATCGATACAAAGGCGCTATTAAACATATAGCGCAAAAAGGGACGACGATCGAACAATTCAATGTAATGATCCAGAGTGAAACGAGTTGGAAAATAAACTGTAGGAACTGCCGAAATATCCTCATTGACTTTAAATGAAGTCAACAATTGCCACAAAACAGGTGCTAAACAAAAGAGTAACACTAAAATAATTGCGATCGGCAACAAGATTTTTTTCCAACTGATCTTTGTTTCCTTCTTGGTTCTTTCTTGACTAATTGCTGTCATTTTTTAACTAACTCCTGACAATCTTTTTCGCATTTTGTTGAGTAAGAAACTAGCGATCGCTACAGCCAAAATCAGCAGTAAAAAAGTCACTACCACCAAAGCTGAACCATAACCAAAATCTAAATAGCGCATCACCGTTGCATAAATATAAAGTGAGACAACTTCCGTCGCCCCGCCTGGACCTCCTCCAGTCATTACAGTGATTAAATCGAACACACCAAAAGATTGAGCAAACCGAAATAATAGCGCAATTAAAATTTGTGGCATTAGCAAAGGTAAAGTAATTTTAGAGAAACTTTGCCAAGGAGTTGCACCATCGATCGCGTGTGCTTCATAGAGGTCAGGAGAAATAGATTGCAACCCAGCTAAAAGCAAAATACTAATAAAAGGAGTCGTTTTCCAAACATCAGCAATAATTACGGAAACCATTGCTAAAGTTGGTTCACCTAACCAATTAATTCCGGTTTCAATTAAACCCAAACGTAACAAAATATCGTTAACAATGCCAAACTGATCGTTAAAAATCCATGCCCATGCTAAACCAATTAAAGCAGTAGGTAAAGCCCAAGGGATAATTGCCGCAGTTCTCACTAAAGAACGACCGCGAAATTTTTCATTTAAAACTAAGGCAATTCCCAAACCTAGTAATAATTCCAACAGCACAGCTGAGACTGTGAAAACTGAAGTTATCCAAAAACTTTGCCAAAAACGACCATCTCCAGCCATGCGAATATAGTTATCTAAACCGGAGAAAATCGGCTGTAATTTTGTACCTAAATTTTGCGTAAATAAACTTAACCAAAAAGCACGGGCAATGGGATATCCGTACACAAACAACAGCAGTAAAACGGCGGGTAAAATTAAAATCCAACCTGTGCGTTGTTCTCGATCGCGAATTGTATTCAATCTCATCATTTATTCACTGGTAATAGAAGTCAGAAAACCAAATTAAGCCGCTTTTTTCTGTTGACTAGCTTTCAGTAACCTGCGAGTTTCATTAGCAGCAGCTTGCATCGCATCTTCGGGAGACATTCGACCAGTTAAAGCGGAACTCAAGTAGCGTTGTAAAATATCAGATGTTTGAGCATACTGAGCAATTGGCGGACGCAAAACCGCATTATCCACCACTTTCAGCAATTCGGGAAAATGGGGATATTTCGCCACAATTTCTGGATCGGTAAATAACTCCCGGCGACTGGGAACATAACCCGATTTCAAAATAAATTCTCGCTGGGCTTCTCGACTGCTAAAATACTCAATTGCTTTCCAAGCTTCTTTAGGATGTTTCGTAGATTTAGCAATACCTAAACCCCAACCTCCTAAGCAAGCAGCAGAATTTTCTCCAGGTGCATGAACCATTGGTTTAATACCAATTTTTCCGTTAATTTGGGAAGTTTTTTGATTAGCTAAAGGCCAAACATAAGGCCAACTTCTTAAGAAAACAGCTTGACCACTTTGGAAAATTCTTCTGGTTTCTTCTTCTTGATATGTTGTTACTCCCGGTGGGGAAACTCCGGCTTTAATTGTGTCGCGTAAAAAGGCGATCGCTTTTAAACTTTCCGGGCGATCCAATCCCACCTCAAAAGTCTCAGGATTTACCCAAAAACCACCATAACCTTGTAAAACTTCAACAAACATTGCCACCAATCCTTCATATTGGCGACCTTGCCAAACATAACCCCATTTTGCTCGATCGCTTCTCTGCAAAACTTTGGAAAAATTCATCAATTGCTCAAAGGTTTCTGGCGGTTTTAATCCTGCTTGTTTCAGCAAATCTTCCCGATAATAAAGCATTCCCACATCAGAACGTAGGGGAATTCGATATAGTCTACCTTCGTAAGTTCCTCCCTCCACATCTTTAGGAGAAAAAGCTTCTAATTGCTGGGGAGTAACTTTATCAGTCAAATCTAACAACCACCCCGCAGCAGCAAATTTGGATGTCCAAATCACATCCATATTGATTAAATCGTAAGGAGACTCGCCTAAAATAAATGCCGAAGTATAAAGGTCTTCGATTAAATTTGTCGCATTTGGCCCTTCGATAATATTAATCCGAATACCGGGATTTTTTCGCTCAAATTCTGCAATCATTCCCTCTCGCCAAGGTTGAGCATCAGGCGCAGTCATTAGTAAATTAAGAGTTACTGGTTGTTGAGCCACCACTATTTTATTTACTAAAATCAGGCTCAAAAAAATAGCAATAAACATCCCTGTACTACGCCAAAATCCTAGTCTACGCAAAAATTTCTTCAGTCGATTTAGCGGCTGATGGTAAAACATGATCTCTATATTCAACGCAAATTTTAATTAGCTGATTAGTCAGCAAAAGCACCGCAATCTCTCAGTATTTGGTTTAAATTGAGAGTCCCCATTGGGAAAATATTTAGTTTTTCTTTGGCAAAATTCTGTTGATCGCTAGCAGCCATAAAATTGTTATTTCTCTAGTTTGACTTGGGCTGCATCGCCAATAATAGTGCGATCGAGAATTCTGACATACCTAATTTAATCCACTCTTAAACTTAACGCAACTTCTCCAGATATAGCACATTTATTCGGAAAAATATTCCTACTACTGCGATAAAAAAATCGCGATCGCTGCTATATCTTCAGCTAAAATATAAAAATATATTCAATATTTAAACTAACTTAAGATTAGTTTGGCTCTATCTAGCGAAATAGATCGATCGCAAGCCATTTTATTTAGTAAAACTTCATAAAGTTATATAAAAAATCCAGATGCAAGTAGCTAAATATTTGCATCTGCGGTGAAAATTGCCAGTAACAAAGTCATGAAAAACAGCAAATTTACTGATTTATTTTCGGCTGATGATATTCATGCCAATGACGAGCAATATCAATCCGACGACACAACCAAACTTTTTCATGCTGCTGCACATAATCAAGAAAACGCGCCAAAGCTGCTGCACGTCCAGGTCTTCCAACTAAGCGACAATGCAACCCAACACTCATCATTTTTGGTGCAGTTTCGCCTTCAGCATAAAGCACATCAAAAGCATCTCTAAGATAAGCAAAAAACTGATCGCCAGAATTAAAACCTTGATTAGTTGCAAAGCGCATATCATTGTTATCCAAAGTGTAGGGAATGACTAAATGCGGTTTGCCATAATCATAAATCCAGTAAGGTAAATCATCGGCATAACTATCAGCATCGTAGAGAAAACCGCCTTCTTCAACAATTAATTTACGGGAGTTGGGACTAACTCTGCCGATGTAACAACCTAAAGGACGACTACCAGTAACTTGAGTGTGAATAGCGATCGCCTTTTGTAAATGTTCCCTCTCCGCTTCCTCACCAAAATATTGATAATCAATCCAACGATAACCATGAGTAGCAATTTCCCAATCAGCTTTTAACATCGCTGCAACTGCTTCCGGGTTTCTTTGCAAAGCCATTGCTACACCATAAACTGTCACCGGAATTTTTCTTTGGGTAAATAGCCGATGTAGTCGCCAAAAACCCGATCGGCTACCATATTCATAAATCGATTCCATATTTATATTTCGTACCCCAGGCAAAGGAACAGCCCCCACAATTTCTGACAGAAATGCTTCCGAAGCAACATCACCGTGAAGAATAGAATTTTCCCCACCTTCCTCATAATTAATCACAAATTGTACTGCCACCTTTGCTTGATTAGGCCATTGAGGATCGGGAGTATTTTGCCCATAGCCAACCATATTTCGCGAATATTCCTTATTCATTGTTACCACCTCTTTTGATGGGAAATTTGATTAACATAAATAATCCAAAAATCCACAGCTACATCTGTGTGCATCTGTGGATATCTGTGGTATAAAAAAACTTAAATTTTCTCAGCAACTCGCTGATTTTTCAGCTTACGTTTCAGGCGCAAATAGCGAATTCGCATCACTAAACCCAAAGTAATTTGCTTCATAGTCCAATAAATAACCGTCAAGACAACAAAAGTAATAAACATAACTAATATCGGGCGTTTTGAAGTCAAATCATTAATTGTTGTCAGCAAAACATTATCTGGATCGGTAACTAAATCCCAACTATTAAATCGCTGAAATCTTCCCATGTAAATTCCTACAGCACAGAGAGCATGAGTAATTAACTCAGACCATATCACCCACTTTGATGATAGCTGTCGTTTTACATAATTACCCTGGTTAATTAACGAAATCACATAAGCTTCCGTTCCAGCAATAATGGCAAAGAAATGTAAGGGAATAAAAATTAAAGTAATAATCCAAGCAGAAAAACCTTCCCGAATACCACGAATTAAATGAATAATATCTGTTAGTAGGTAAGGCGCATTTGGGAGAAAAGCAAAATAAACTGCAAAACCTATCCACCAAATATAAGAACGGTAATTTGATTTGCGCCGAAATAGCCAAAAACTAAGAACTAAGGGAATAAAAGCCAGAAATAGATTCCAAGCAATCCAACCGCTATATATGCCACCGGAAAATGCTTCTTTTGTCTGGTAAAGTTGGGATCTCATAGATATGTCTTCTCTGTTAGTTATACCTTTACTTAGATTAACCTTTCGCTGAAAAATCAACTACAAATTTCAGATGCACTATCCAAGCATAGTCAACCCAGATCGGCAAAAGCAAACAAGATGCCTAAATTGCAAGGGTTTCAGCACCTCAACTCAGCAAAAATATCTAGCCAGAACGTGAATTTAACGAAAATTAAGAAAGCATAGTTACCCTCAGCAGGTAAAATATAAACATGAAGCTGTTAAATAACAACTGATAAAAACTAATCAAAATATTAGCAAGTTATGGCGGATTCTGATTTAACTGGTGGTTTGCAGTGGACTGCGGAAGCTAAGACAAAGCTGAAAAATATTCCCTTTTTTGTGCGGACTCAGGCGAGACAGCGAATTGAACAATTGGCACGAGAAGCCGATTTAGAAGTGGTAACGCCGGAAATTGTTGAACAGGCGCGATTAGAATTTGGACAGTAGTAATGGCATTTTTCCAAACTAATTTAAAGCCTGACCCATTGATTTGGAAAGTGGAAATTGAGGAAAGATCGATCGCACTTTAAGCTTAGTTTAGAAAGTGCGATCTATCCCCCATTCTCTCAACACTAACTACTTGAATTAGACCCTCCTCCAAACCTAGCTAAAATTTCCTCACGCGAAAGAGTTAACAACAGTTGACTCAACTCACTAGCTGGCAATTCCAACATAGGATTTATACATCTATTTAGTTGGTCATCCAAAGAACCAAACCGAACTCGCAAAAAGTTTTCGATCATCTCTTGACGACCCTCTTGACGACCTTCCTGACGACCCTCTTGACGACCTTCTCGTAAAGTATCTTCTCGCCAACGTACATAAGCTGATGATAAGTTCATAAGCAATTCCTCTTCATCTTCACTTAAATTTTGCGTCGTTTCTAAACCAACTCGCCAGTTAGCGACAACCTCCAAAATGTTTCTTTTGAAAGGATGGTTTTCTGCCATTACCTCACGGCTAACTATTACCTCACCCAAAGGAGTTAATAGTTCGCTGAGATACTGTTTAGCAAATTGGTCATGAAAATTTCTCGTCATTCTCCCACCGTCATTGCTGAGATAATTGCCTGTTGACTAACTGCCTGATAAACTGAGTTTAAATACTGCATTACTGCGTCAGATGTAGCTACATTTGTTTGGGGTTTTTCCGCTTCATCATTACCCAAAGGAATCTTACCCAGAACATCTAAAATTGTTTCACTAATTGGCGACGGTGCAATTACAACCAAACCGGGTTCTAAAGGTTGGTCATATTGCCAAAACTCTGCGATTTTTAAGGGATATTGTACTTTTTGACTTACCGGAATATCAGTTTCTTTATTTTCTTGTTCCTCTTTTCCCTTGCTGCGAAACTTGCGTAAAGCTTCAATAACTTGTGCTTTGCTGCGTCCACGCAATTGAAATAAAACAAAAGGATCTTCACCGAAGCGATCGCCTAACAAATAATAAACCGCCCCAATATGTTTGCAAGGATTAGCTTTATCAGGACAACTGCAACGACTTCGCACATCTTCTAAAGTAAAAGGAAACAAACTTAAACCATTAGCAGTAAAAACTTCTTCAATATTTTTCGGCATTTCTCCAGCTAATAACTTAGCCGAAAAAATTGCCCTCTGCGACATAGTTTCAATGACATAATCCCACTGTTCATCAGTAAAAGGTTCCAAAAATATCGAAAGTTGATAAGGTTCCGGTTCTGTTCCTTGAACTTTGGCAAAAACCTTTTGTTCCTGAAAATCAATGCTCAAAACATTCCCTTGTCTAGCATAATTTCGCGCCCGTTCCAACCGCTTTTTAAATCGATATTTATCCAACAATTCTAACCACCGTTCCACCCACCATTCCCGACCAGAAATAGCAGTATTATCTTCCTTCGTAACCCTTTGTATCCCCGGATCGTAATCTCTCATCATCTCTTCCTTTGCGTCCTTCGCGTCTTCGCGGTTAAAAAAAATTAAAACTCCGAACTATCAATAACTGCATTGCGATCGAGCAATAATAAATTCCGTAACTGGTCAGTATCTAACTCAGTTAACCAATTTTCCCCAGCACCTACTACCTGTTCTGCAAGTGCTTTTTTACTTTCAATTAAATCATGAATTTTCTCTTCCAAAGTTCCTTGACAAACAAACTTATGTACTTGCACATTGCGCGTTTGACCAATCCGAAATACTCTATCAGTTGCTTGATTTTCCACCGCAGGATTCCACCATCGATCGAAGTGAAAAACATGATTGGCGCGAGTTAAATTCAACCCAGTACCACCAGCTTTTAAAGACAAAATCATCACTCTTGGTGCTTGCGGATCGTTTTGGAAGCGATCGATCATTTCCTCCCTTTGATTCTTGGAAGTGCTACCATATAAAAACAGAATTTCTCGATTAAATTGCTTTTCCAAATAGGGTTTTAATAGTTTTCCCCATTCCGCAAATTGGGTGAAGATTAAAGCGCGATCGCCCTCCGAAATCACCTCTTCCAACATCTCTTCTAAACGCAAAAGTTTAGCCGATCGATGATTATTTGCCAAACTTGCTTCCTTCAAAAATTGCGCTGGATGATTGCAAATTTGCTTCAGTTTCACTAACAAGGCTAAAATTTGACCTCGGCGTTGAATCCCTTCTGAACTTTCAATTTCTGCCAACGATTTTTCAACTAATTTCTGATATAATTCTGCTTGTTCCGCAGTTAACCCGCAAAATACATTCATTTCCTGCTTTTCGGGCAAATCTTGAATGATATCGCGATCGGTTTTTAAACGACGCAGGATGAAAGGTTGGACTAGCGATCGTAAAGTCTTTAATGAAGAAGTATCCCCATATTTCTCCACCGGAATCGCAAATCTGCGTTGAAAGAAATTTTTTGGTCCCAAATAACCCGGATTGAGAAAATCTAAAATTGACCAAAGTTCCGACAACCTATTTTCCACCGGAGTTCCTGTTAACGCAACCCGAAAACTCGCCTCTAAATCCCTTACCGCTTGCGACTGTTTCGCCTCTGGATTTTTAATATTCTGCGCTTCATCTAACACCACACCTTGCCAAGAAACAGTTTGCAAATCCTTCACATCGCGGAAAACTAATTGATAACTAGTAATTACCAAATCTTTATCCTGAACTGCTTTCGCAAACGCCTTTCCTTTCGGACGTTTATCACCGTGATGCACTACAACTTTTAAGCTAGGGCCAAATTTTTTAACTTCCCTTTCCCAGTTACCTAAAACTGAAGTTGGACAAACTAAAAGAGTCGGTTTTTCCAGCGCATTCTCTTCTTTTAAATGTAATAGAAAAGCGATGAACTGAATCGTTTTTCCCAAACCCATATCGTCCGCTAAACAAGCACCTAATCCCCAGCGTTCTAAAAATGCTAACCAACCGACACCTCGCGCTTGGTAAGGGCGTAATTCTCCTTTGAAAGTTTCGGGAGGATCGATCGCCTCCACCGCCCGATTACTTGTTAAAGCATTCAACAAATCTTGCAAAACTCCCGAAGCTTCAAAACTCACCACAGGCAATTTTTCCACCATTTGCGTGTCACCTGTACTGAGACGCAAAGCATCTTCTAAAGAAAGGGACATTTCCTCTTTTCGAGAAGCAAAAAAATTCTTCGCTGACTTCACATCTTGCGGGCGTAACTCCACCCATTCCCCTTTAATTTCTACCAGCGGACTATTCTGCGCTGCTAACTTGTCAAACTCTTTTTTAGAAATAGTTTGCCCACCGATAGATAACTGCCATTTGAAATTTAATAAACTCTGCAAACCTAAGCGTTGATTTGCTTTTAACTCAGGAGTTTGGGCGCGAATACTTAAACCCAAACGACTCGCCCAACCATCCCGATTTGCCAAACTTGGCGGTAAAATTACCCCTAAACCACTATCTTGAAAACGCCACGCACCTGCTTTAATAAACTCGTAAGCTTCTAACGGATTTAAGCGGCAAAGTTGGGGAGTTGCTGTTTCTAAACTCGGTTCGATTACTGGCATTAATCGAGAAGCTAAACCTAACCCTTGCAGAAAAGTTTCTTGCGGACGTTCTATGGTTCTTCCTTGATAAATAAAACGTTCAACTGGATTCTGCCAAATAGTCGCAGCATCTACGATCAATTCAGGATCGTCAACAGCTTGCAAACAATATTCTAAAGTCCAATCTTTTGCATCTTCTCCAGGAGGATGCACTTTAAAACAAGTGCGAAATAAACTTTGTCCTGTTAAAAATGGTTGAACAGGTGCCATCCAAGAATTTAAGATTGCTACTAACCTTTCTGGGGTTTCTCCGGTTACTTGCGCCGACTCATTTGCTAATCCTTCTAACCACTTCTGCACCAAATTTTCTGTACTCGGGACAGAGTTTCCTTTCGCCACAGTTCGCACTTGTAAATCGATCGCACTACTTAAGAAACTCAGCAGTAAGTCTTTAGGTTCTGGCGGTAATTCTAAACTAATAAATGGCGAGGAATCATCAATTACCCAACTTTGATAACTGCGACAAACATCTGGCATTTGTCGGGCGAAATTTTCTAACCGAACTCGATCGACTCCGCTATCAAGTAAAGGTTGCCAAACAGCCAAAAAATCATCTTCTCGCTGTTGCAGTCTCGGCAAAAACTTACACCTTGCCAGTAAATCAATACTCCATCTAGCGATGTGACTCCAAAACTGCAAATCTCTGCCTAAAAAAGAATCTGATTCATTAATAGTAGTTAGCGGCAAAGCAGCTAAAAACTCTCTTGCTTCTTGCCTATTTAAACAAATTCCCTCTACTTGCCAAGGATATAAATAACATAAAGATATCTCTGATTCATTTTCATTTAATATAGTGCCCGAATGCAACGGCAACAAAGCATTATTATCTAGAGTTATCCGAGTTGGTAAACCTAAAACTTGTACTTGCCAACGGTTAGTTTGACTTTCTTCCGCTTTCTTTTTCCCTTTTTTAGCTGCACTTTTCTCAACAGTTACAGCGTCAGTTGGTAGCACCTTGCTGATTTTATCTAAACTCTGTAAATAGGCAACTAATTCTTGCTTACTCATTGCATAAGGGTGAGGTAATAGCATTGTGAATTCTTCAGAGTTTGCTGGGTTAACTCTGCGCCATGTTTCTCCCCAAATGAATAAATAATCGCCCTGAGATTGATTGATCCAACTACCGTGTAGAACTGCCATTTAGAAACTGCTCAAATTTTGTTTGTGATGTTTAACTCATCATTAGTCGCTGCGGAAGAATCACTAAACTAATGATTAATATCGATAATTGTTTGCGAATACTTGCGGTTGTGCGTAAAATTGCGGATATCATTTTATGATAACCCTAAAAATTCCATAAAACAACCGATTATCACTTTTTTCTGGTTAATTGTAGTTACAAATTTTAACAAGGTGAAATCTGATGAGCGATTCCCCAGGCTGGTATATTATCAAACGTAACCAAGGCAACTGTGATATTGTTCCTAGTCCACAAGTGGAAAGCCAAGAAGATTCTAATATCGTAGAACGTTGGGGGCCTTTTAGTTCGGTAGAAGATGCGATCGCTCGTCGTGTCGGATTAATCCGTGCCGGGAAATGTAAACCTATTTAGGGATTAGGAAAAGGGAAAATTTTTCACTAAAATCTCTCCCTTTTCTCCGTCTCTAGATATATTTTTTCAGCAGCAAAGCTAAGTTTTCTTTAGTTTTTGTTGGTGCTTTATCCAATGGGGTAAGAATAGCATATTTCAAAGCCGAATGAGCTTCAGAAACAAAAGGATTTTCCGTAATTCTTCGTACCGTTTCTTGAATTACCTTTTGAGCATTAATCGCATTGCGTTGTAAATTATCAACAATCATTTCTACAGTCACGCTATCATGATCTGGATGCCAACAATCGTAATCAGTAACTAACGCTAAAGTTGCATAAGCAATTTCGGCTTCTCTGGCTAATTTTGCCTCTGGTAAATTAGTCATACCAATGACAGTTGCACCCCAACTCCGGTAAAGATGAGACTCTGCCTTAGTAGAAAAAGCCGGCCCTTCCATGCAAACATAAGTACCGCTGCGATGCAAATTTACATTATCCAAATTTAAACTAGCCACCGCATCTGCTAAAACATTAGCTAACTTTTGACAAATTGGATCGCCAAATGCAATATGAGCTACAATTCCCTCGCCAAAAAAAGTGGATACTCTATTTTTAGTGCGATCGATAAATTGATCTGGCACTACCATGTCTAGAGGTTTAGCTTCCTCCTTGAGAGAACCAACAGCTGACGCGGAGATTAAATATTCAACGCCCAGCTGCTTCATTGCATAAATGTTCGCCCGGAACGGCAACTCAGACGGTAATAGAGTATGATTCCGACCGTGACGAGCTAAAAAAGCCACCTTAGTTCCAGCTAAAGTGCCGACAATTAAAGCATCAGAAGGCGGCCCAAAAGGAGTATCAACTTGCACCTCTTCCACATCTTTGAGGGCCTCCATTTTGTAAAGACCACTGCCACCGATAATCCCAATTTTCGCCTCAGTCATAAAATTTTGTTGTATTGCGCGTGAAACTTCAGCATTGTACCTAAAATGACTGTGACTAGGAACACAGAGAAGAAGTTTTATTAGCGATCGCCATCACTTTTTCTCAATAAACTGTAACAATAGAATTGTGAGTATTACCATTTATTTGGGAATACTGAGTTTGGTTGAATAAGGTAAAGATTAATTGAATAATGATGAGGCACTTTGAAACAAAACCAAAAGTATCGGTTGAAAGCATCCTAGAAAGGATATTTGCTATTCGCCAGATTAATCGGAGAGATCAACATACTTTAATGGCAGCATTGCTATCCAAAGATTCTCTGAGCGAAAAAGATCAACGCCAAATTAATGAAGTGTACGAAGCAATCCAAAAAGGATTGATCAGAATAGTAGATTGAAAAATAAAGGCAGAAGGGGGGAGAAAATTTTCAATAGTAGGGGCGGGTTGAGAAAAACACTTTTCCTTCTTTACAGACAACCTTCAACAAAACCTGCCCTGACAGAATTTTCCATTTTGAGTTAAAACCCACATGACGCACCCTCAACTGTCACAAGCGGAAATTACAAAAGATATTTGAGTAGTCCCTACAACGATCGAGAATAAAAAAAGGCTCCTGCCTTAAGGCAGGAGCTTTGAACTGTTTAGGAGAGAGAAATTTAAACTTATCTAACTCCTTAGTCGATATCGCCCATGAATAATACTGGCTCGGTTTCGCGATCGATACCTTTTTCAAAGCCAGCAGCAGCAGCACGAGCCCGTCCTGCGTGCCACAAGTGACCAACTAAGAAGAAGAAAGCCAAGACAAAGTGAGAAGTCGCCAGCCAAGCGCGTGGGTTTACGTAGTTAAAGCCGTTGATTTCAGTAATCAGACCACCTACAGAGTTCAAAGAACCGTTGGGGGCATGAGTCATGTACTCAGCAGCACGACGTACTTGCCAAGGCTGAACGTCATTCTTGATCTTGTCTAAGTCAAGACCGTTAGGTCCACGTAAAGGTTCCAACCAAGGGCCACGGAAATCCCAGAAGCGCATGGTTTCACCACCAAAGATGATTTCACCTGTAGGAGAGCGCATCAGGTATTTACCAAGACCAGTTGGGCCTTGTGCAGAACCGACGTTAGCACCTAAGCGTTGGTCACGTACTAGGAAGGTGAACGCTTGTGCTTGGGAAGATTCAGCGTTAGTTGGGCCAAAGAATTCGCTGGGATAAACAGTATTGTTAAACCAAACGAAGCAAGCAGCAATGAAACCCATCAGGGACAATGCGCCCAAGCTGTAGGAGAGATAAGCTTCTCCAGACCAGATGAAAGCGCGACGTGCCCAACCGAAAGGCTTGGTGAGAACGTGCCAAATACCACCAGCGATACAGATCAAACCGATCCAGATGTGACCGCCGATGACATCTTCTAAGTTATCAACGCTGACAATCCAGCCATCGCCACCGAAAGGAGATTTTGTTAAGTAACCAAAGATGACAGCAGGGTTCAGTGTGGGATTAGTAATTACCCGCACATCACCACCACCAGGAGCCCAGGTGTCATATAAGCCACCAAAGGCTACTGCCTTAGCCACTAAAAGCAAGGCACCACAGCCAAGCACAATTAAGTGGAAACCAAGGATGGTGGTCATCTTGTTCTTATCTTTCCAGTCATACCCGAAGAAAGAAGAGTATTCTTCGAGGGTGTCTGGTCCACGAACGGCGTGATAGATACCGCCCAGACCCAAAACAGCAGAGGAAATTAGATGCAGAACACCAACTACGAAGTAGGGGTAAGTATCGATAACTTCACCACCTGCGCCAACTCCCCAACCTTGGGTAGCGAGGTGAGGTAGTAGGATTAAGCCTTGTTCGTACATCGGCTTTTCTGGGTTAAAGTGAGCGACTTCAAACAGACACATCGCTCCAGCCCAGAAGACAATCAGACCAGCGTGGGCAACGTGAGCGCCCAGCAGTTTACCGGAAAGGTTGATTAAGCGGGCGTTACCAGCCCACCAAGCAAAACCTGAAGATTCTTGGTCACGATTGCCCGCAACCATTGCACTGTTAAATGATGATTCCACGGGGCAGTACCTAAATAAAAGGTTCTAAGGATTTTAGGATTTAAGGGTGAAATTTAAGGATGAAGGAAAAATATCTGATTAATTTTCCAGTCATCCCCGTTTAGCTTGTTTTTACAGAGCGTTACCGCGAGGCAGAACTTCTTCAGGGAAGACAAAACGCTCGTGGGGTTGGTCAGCTGGAGCCATCCAAGCTCTCAGACCTTCGTTCAAGAGAATGTTCTTGGTGTAGAAGGTTTCAAACTCTGGGTCTTCTGCTGCTCTTAACTCTTGGGATACG